>JBAVXH010000356.1:0-21510 GCA_049698215.1 Xanthobacteraceae bacterium
CTACCGCGTCGGCTTCGCGCATCAGGACTCGCGCGAAGTGCTGCTCGCCTGGATGTACTCGGGTGACTTGAAGGTCGATTGGACCATCCGGGTCGACACGCTGGTCGCCGTCATGCTGGTGGTGGTCACGACGGTATCGGCCTTCGTGCACCTTTATTCCATCGGCTACATGGAAGAGGACCCGTACCGGCCGCGCTTTTTCGCGTACCTGTCGCTGTTCACCTTCGCGATGCTGATGCTGGTGACGGCCGACAACCTCGTGCAGCTCTTCTTCGGCTGGGAGGGCGTGGGGCTCGCGAGCTATCTGCTGATCGGCTTCTGGTACCACAAGCCGGAGGCGAACGCGGCGGCGATCAAGGCCTTCGTCGTCAATCGCATCGGCGACTTCGGCTTCGCGCTCGGCATCTTCGCCGTGTTCATGATGACCGGCGCGATCGACCTCGACACCATCTTCGCGCAGGCGCCCGCGCTCACCGGCAAGACCATCAATTTCTTCGGCTGGCAGGCCGACGCGCTGACGCTCGTCTGCCTGCTGCTGTTCATGGGTGCGATGGGCAAGTCGGCGCAGTTCCTGCTGCACACCTGGCTGCCCGACGCGATGGAGGGCCCGACCCCGGTTTCGGCGTTGATTCATGCTGCCACCATGGTGACGGCCGGCGTGTTCATGGTGGCGCGGCTTTCGCCGCTGTTCGAGCTCGCGCCCAAGGCGCAGGCGTTCGTGACGCTGGTCGGCGCCACTACGGCGTTCTTCGCCGCCACCGTCGGCCTCGTGCAGAACGACATCAAGCGCGTGGTCGCATACTCGACCTGCTCGCAGCTCGGCTACATGTTCGTCGCGATGGGCGTCGGCGCCTATTCGGTCGGCATGTACCACCTGTTCACGCATGCCTTCTTCAAGGCGCTGTTGTTTCTCGGCTCCGGCTCGGTGATCCACGCGATGCATCACGAGCAGGACATGCGGAAGATGGGCGGCCTGCGCGACAAGATGCCCATCACCTACGTCTGCATGCTGATCGGAACGCTCGCGCTCACCGGCTTCCCGCTGACCGCCGGCTATTTCTCCAAGGACGCGATCATCGAAGCGGCCGCCGCCGGGCACAATCCGTTCGCGGCCTATGCCTTCGTGATGACGGTCGTCGCCGCGCTGCTCACCTCGTTCTACTCATGGCGGCTCATATTCATGACCTTCCACGGCAAGCCGGCCGACAAGCATGCCTACGAGCATGCGCATGAAAGCCCGTGGGTGATCGTCGCGCCGCTGATCTTCCTTGCGGCCGGCTCAATCCTCGCGGGTTACCCGTTCAAGGCGCTGTTCGCGGGCGACAAGGTCGGAGAGTTCTTCCGCGAGTCGCTCAAGTTCGGGCCGGACAATCACATCCTGCACGACATGCACGCGCTGCACTGGTCGATCCCGTGGATCCCGACCGTGATGATGGCGATCGGATTCCTCGTCGCGTACCAGTTCTACATCCGCCGGCCCGACCTGCCGAAGAACCTCGCCGAGCAGCAGGAGCCGCTCTACAAGTTCCTGCTCAACAAGTGGTACTTCGACGAGCTCTACGACCTGATCTTCGTGCGCCCGGCGCTGTGGCTCGGCCGCGTGCTGTGGAAGGGCGGCGACGGATTCGTCATCGACGGCTTGGGGCCTGATGGCGTGTCGGCTCGGGTGCTCGATGTCACGCGCAACGTGGTCCGGCTGCAGACCGGTTATCTCTACCACTACGCCTTCGCGATGCTGATCGGGATCGCCGCCTTCATCACCTGGTTCATGTTCTACGGGGGAGGCCACTGATGTCGAGCTGGCCGATCCTCTCGATCACCACGTTCCTGCCGCTGCTCGGCGTGCTGTGGCTCTTCTGCCTGCAGGGCGAGGACGAGGCGCTGAAGCGCAACGCGCGCTGGTGCGCGCTGTGGACCACGCTCGTCACCTTCGGCGTCTCGCTCATTCTGGTCTGGCGCTTCGATCCGGCGTCACCGGAATTCCAGTTCGTCGAGAAGCATCCCTGGCTCGGCGGGCTCGGCACCTATCACATGGGCGTGGACGGCATCTCGCTGCCGTTCGTGATCCTCACCACTGGGCTGATGCCGCTCTGCATCCTGGCGAGCTGGGAGGTGATCCAGACCCGCGTGAAGGAATACATGATCGCCTTCCTCGCGCTCGAAACGCTGATGGTTGGCACCTTCTCGGCGCTCGATCTTGTCGTGTTCTACCTGTTCTTCGAGGGTGGCCTGATCCCGATGTTCCTGATCATCGGGGTGTGGGGCGGGCCGCGCCGGGTTTATGCCAGCTTCAAGTTCTTCCTCTACACGCTGCTCGGCTCGGTGCTGATGCTGCTCGCCATCATGGCGATGTACTGGCAGGCCGGTACCACCGACATCCCGACGCTGATGAAGTTCGGCTTCCCGCAGGGCATGCAGACCTGGCTGTGGCTTGCGTTCTTTGCCTCATTCGCCGTGAAGATGCCGATGTGGCCGGTGCACACGTGGCTCCCCGACGCGCATGTCGAGGCGCCGACCGCGGGCTCGGTGATCCTCGCCGCGATTCTCCTGAAGATGGGCGGCTACGGCTTCCTGCGCTTCTCGCTGCCGATGTTCCCGCACGCCTCGATGGACCTGGCGCCGCTGATCTTCACGCTTTCGGTCATCGCCATCGTCTACACCTCGCTGGTCGCGCTGGTGCAGGAGGACATGAAAAAGCTGATCGCCTACTCCTCGGTCGCCCACATGGGCTTCGTCACCATGGGCATTTTCGCGCTGACCACGCAGGGGATCGCTGGCGGCATCTTCCAGATGATCTCGCACGGGCTTGTTTCAGCCGCGCTGTTCCTCTGCGTCGGCGTCGTCTACGACCGGCTGCACACCCGCGAGATTTCCGCCTATGGCGGGCTCGTGAACAACATGCCGATCTACGCCTTCGTGTTCCTGCTCTTCACGCTGGCCAACGTGGGTCTGCCCGGCACCTCCGGTTTCGTCGGCGAATTCCTCGCGCTGCTTGGGACGTTCAAGTCGAACATTCCGGTCGCGACCTTGGCGACGCTCGGCGTCATTCTCTCTGCCTGCTACGCGCTCTGGCTCTATCGCAAGGTGGTGTTCGGCGTGATCGACAAGCCCGCGGTCGCGGCGATGCGCGACATGGGTCGCCGTGAAATTCTGGTATTCGTGCCGCTGGTGGTGCTCACCATCCTGTTCGGCGTCTATCCCAAGCCCGTGCTCGACATGTCGGCTGCGTCGGTTGCCCAGCTGCTTGAGAACTATCAGGCCGCGGTCGCGCCGAAGAAGGCCGCGGAGATGCGCGGCGCGGCCGCCGCGACGGTGACCAAATGAACGCCGTCCCGTCGTTGCTGCCGGCTTTGCCCGAGATCGTGCTCGCGCTCGGTGCGATGGCTCTTGTCCTCTACGGCGCCTTCGCGGGCGAGCGCGTCACACAAACAGTGAACTGGGCGGCATTCGGCCTGCTCATCCTCGCCGGCCTGATCGTCCTGTGGCTTCCGTCCGGCAAGCTCGTTACCTTCGGCGGCGGCTTCATCCTCGACGACTTCGCGCGCGTGCTGAAGATCCTCGCGCTGATCGGCTCGGCGGTCACCATCGTGCTGGCGCGCGACTACATGGCGGCGCAGCGCCAGGAGAAATTCGAGTTCGGCATCCTGATCCTGCTCTCCACCACCGGCATGCTGATGCTGATCTCGGCAGCCGACCTGATCGCGCTTTATCTCGGCCTCGAGCTGATGAGTCTCGCGCTCTACGTGGTGGCGGCGAGCGACCGCGACAACATCCGCTCGACCGAGGCGGGGCTCAAGTACTTCGTGCTCGGCGCGCTCTCCTCCGGAATGCTGCTCTATGGCGCCTCGCTGATCTACGGCTTCACCGGCACGGTGACCTTCACGGGCATCGCGCAGGCGGCGGGGCAGGGCGGCCTCGGCCTCACCTTCGGGCTCGTGTTCCTGTTCGCGGGCTTCTGCTTTAAGGTCTCCGCGGTGCCGTTCCACATGTGGACGCCCGACGTCTATGAGGGCGCGCCGACGCCGGTCACGGCTTTCTTTTCTTCCGCACCGAAGGTCGCCGCGATGGCGATCTTCGTGCGCGCGCCGATCACGGCTTTCCCTGAGATCACGCCGCAGTGGCAGCAGATCGTGGTGTTCGTCTCGATCGCCTCGATGGCGCTCGGCTCCTTCGCGGCGATCGGGCAGCGCAATATCAAGCGGCTGATGGCCTATTCGTCGATCGGCAACATGGGCTTCGCGCTGGTGGGGCTTGCGGCTGGCACGCCGGAAGGCGTGCAGGGCGTGATCGTCTACATGGCGATCTATCTCGCGATGACGCTCGGTACCTTCGCGGGGATCCTCGCGATGCGGCAGCGTGGCGTGTTCGTGGAAAACATCTCCGATCTCGCCGGCTTGGCTCGCACCAACGGAACCATGGCGTTCTTCCTCGGCGTGATGATGTTCTCGCTCGCCGGCATTCCGCCGCTCGCCGGGTTCTTCGCGAAGTACTTCGTGTTCCTCGCCGCCATCAAGGCCGGGCTCTACACGCTGGCGGTGCTGGGCGTGCTCGCGAGCGTGGTCGGCGCCTACTATTATCTGTCAATCGTCAAGGTCATGTATTTCGACGAACCGGCCGCCAGCTTCGAACCCATGCCGGGCGCGCTGAAAGTCGTGCTCGGGGTCAGCGGCGTGCTTATGATACTGTTCATTGCCTATCCGGCACCGCTGGTGGCGGCGGCAGCAGCGGCAGCGAAGTCATTGTTCTGATGCAGCTTCATCCCGACGCGGAAGCTTCCGGCGTCCGTCTGATCGCTTACGACGCGCTCGGCTCGACTAACGCGGAGGCGCTTGTGAACGGGCGGGCAGGGGAGCGCGGCCCTTTGTGGATTTCCGCCGCGCGGCAGACGGCGGGTCGGGGACGCCGCGGCAATATCTGGGTGTCCGAGCCGGGAAACTTCTACGCCAGCCTGCTGCTGACCGATGCGGCGCCCGCGGCGCATTTGCCAGAGCTGTGCTTTGTGGTGGCGCTGGCAGTCCGCGATGCGGTCTGCATGGCGGCTCCGCACCTTGCCTCACATTTCCGGCTCAAGTGGCCGAATGACCTTCTGCTTGATGGCGCGAAAGTCGCCGGCATTCTGATCGAAGCGGAGAGCGCGGGCGGCAGGACCAGCATTGCGGCAGGCATCGGCGTGAACTGCGCGCATTCTCCGGACCGGCTTGCCTACCAGGCGACAAGCCTCGCGGCGCGTGGCGCGACGGTCGCGCCTGCCAGTCTGATGACCGAACTCTCGTGCACGATGCTTGTGCGTCTCGCCCAATGGGATTGCGGCGCAGGTTTCGCGGCAATCCGCGCTGAATGGCTGTCCCATGCTGCCGGGATTGGAGGCGACATCCAGGTGCGCCTTTCGGATCGTGAACTGACCGGCACGTTTGAGACGCTTGACGCGGCTGGCCGCCTCATCGTGCGCCTGCCGGGCGGCGCCCGTGAGGCGATCGCGGCGGGTGAAGTTTTCGCGCCCGCGCAGGCGCGCGCCTGATGGCCCGCGAGCTCCTGTTCGCGCCGCTGGGCGGCGTTGGCGAGATCGGAATGAATCTCGCGCTTTATGGCATCGGCGAAGGCGCCAGCCGCAAATGGATCGCGGTCGATCTCGGCGTCTCGTTCGCGGGGGAAGAACTACCCGGCATCGACCTGGTCATGCCGGACATCGCCTTCCTGATCGCGGAGCGGCGCAATCTGCTCGGGCTGGTGCTCACCCACGCGCATGAAGATCACTTCGGCGCGCTGCTCGATCTGTGGCCGCGGCTGCGCTGCCCGGTCTATGCGACGCCGTTCACGGCTGCGCTGCTCGCCGCAAAGCGCGAAGGAGAGCCCGGCGCAATCGATGTCCCCGTGAAGGTCGTGCCGCTCGGCGCGCGCTTCACCCTCGGCGAGTTCGACATCGAGCTGGTCTCGGTCGCGCATTCGATCCCGGAGTCGAATGCGCTGATCATCCGCACGCCCCTCGGCAACGTGTTGCACACCGGCGACTGGAAGCTCGACCCGACGCCGGTGATCGGTCCCCCGACCGACGAGGCGAAATTGAAGGCGCTGGGCGATGAAGGCTGCCTCGCGCTCATCGGCGACTCCACGAACGCGGTGCGCGACGGCCGCTCACCGTCGGAGCGGGACGTGGCGCGCACGCTGCGCGAGCTGATCGGCGCTGCAACGGGCCGTATCGTCGTCACGACGTTTGCATCCAACGTCGCGCGCATGCGTTCGGTTGCCGAAGCGGCCGCGGCCGCGGGCCGCGAGGTGGTGGTGGTCGGGCGCGCGATGGACCGGGTCTCTCAGGTGGCGCGCGAGTGCGGCTATCTCGAGGGCATCAACGAATTCCGCGGCGTCGATGTCTACGGCCATCTGCCGCCAGACAAGGTCGTGGCGCTCTGCACCGGCAGCCAGGGCGAGCCGCGCGCGGCGCTCGCGCGCATCGCCGAGGACCAGCACCCGGAGGTCACCTTCAGCAAGGGCGACACCGTGATCTTCTCCTCGCGCACCATTCCGGGCAACGAGAAGGCGGTCGGCCGCGTGGTCAACGGACTGGTGCGGCAGGGCGTCGAGGTGATCACCGACCGCACGCATCTGGTGCACGTGTCGGGCCATCCGCGCCGCGCCGAGATGGAGGAAATGTACCGCTGGGTGCGCCCGCGCGTGGCGATCCCGGTGCACGGTGAGGCGCTGCATCTTTCCGAGCATGCGAAGCTCGCCCGTGCCGCCGGTGTGCCGGAGGTCGTGCTGTGCGGCGACGGCGACCTGGTCCGACTCGCGCCCGACGCCGGTGTGATCGACGAGGTGCCGGCCGCGCGGCTCTACAAGGACGGCGCGATCCTGATTTCGGCCGAAGAGCGCACGGTGGCAGAGCGGCGGCGCCTGAGCTTTGCCGGGATCGTGGTGGTGGCGCTGGTGCTCTCGGACAAGGGCGCGCTGCTCGCCGACCCCGACGTGGAGCTGATCGGCATTCCCGAGGTCAATGCCGACAAGCAATCGATGCACGAGATCGCTTATGACGCGGTGATCGAGACCTTCGAGTCGTTGGCCAAGCCGCGCCGGCGCGATCCGCAATCGGTCGAGGAGGCGCTCAAGCGCGCGGTTCGCGCCGCGATCACCGGGCACTGGCAGAAGAAGCCGATATGCCTGGTGCAGGTGGTCGTCGTATGATTTCCGCGCCGGAGTCGGAGGCAGAATGATCGGTCGATTGAATCACGTCGCCATCGCGGTCGGCGACATCGCAAGAGCTTCGAAGCTCTACAAGAACACGCTCGGCGCGGATGTGTCGGACGTCGTGCCGCAGCCCGATCACGGCGTGAACACCGTGTTCATCACGTTGCCGAACACCAAGATCGAGCTGCTCGAGCCGCTCGGCGACAACTCGCCGATCGCGAAATTCCTGGAGCGCAACCCCGACGGCGGCATCCATCACATCTGCTACGAGGTGGACGACATTCTCGCGGCGCGCGACAAGCTGAAACAGGACGGTGCACGTGTGCTCGGCGATGGCAATCCGAAGATCGGCGCGCACGGCAAGCCGGTGCTGTTCCTGCATCCGAAGGATTTCTGCGGCACGCTGGTGGAGATCGAGCAGGCGTGATGTGGGCACTGCCTCTCATTCGTCATGCCCCGCGAAAGCGGGGCACCCAGTACACTCCAACGCATGTGTTTGGCACGGCGGTGCCTGATCTCGCTGCCAGCGTCTACTGGGTCGCCCGCCTTCGCGGGCGATGACGCCGGAGAGTGCCATGGCCTGGACCACCGCCGCGGCAATCTACTTCATCATCTGGTGGGTGGTGCTGTTTGCCGTGCTGCCGTTCGGCGTGCGCAATCCCGCCGAGGAGGGCGTTGCGGTCGAGGCGGGGCACGATCCGGGCGCCCCGACCGAGCTTAGGCTGGGCAAGAAGCTGCTCTGGACCACGCTGATCGCGTCGGTGCTGTTTGCGATCTGCTGGGCGGTCTACGTCTATCGACTCGTCTCGCTCGATGACCTCGCGACCTTGTGGGGGCTGTTGAAATAGCTACGCCTTCGCTTTCAACACCATCTGCGTCTGCGTCACCACCGCGCACAGCCGCCCGTCGCCGCGCGTGATCTTGGTCTGCCACACCATGGTCGAGCGCCCCTTGTGCAGCGGCGTACACTCCGCGCGCGCGGTGTCGCCGAGCGGGATCGCGGCAAAGAAGTTCGTCTTGCTCTCGATCGTCGTGGTGGTCTCGCCCTCTTTCAGATTTGCGACGGTCGCGACTGCGCCGATGGTGTCGGCGAAGGCCATGTAGGCGCCGCCGTGCAGCACGTTGGGGCGCGTGCACAGCTCCTCGCGCACCTTCAATTCGCCGATCACCAGATCAGGGGTGACGCTGACAAGCGTGACGCCCATCAGGCTGGCGAAAGGGAGCGTTCCGAGATCCGGCATGAAAGTCTCCGCTAGCAGAAGGGAATGATCCTTGGCCGCGGCGGAAGATCAATCACCCACAGGGTAATTGAGACACAGACGGCCCGAAGAGCCAAAAAAATGAGCAGGGACAAAGCCCTGCTCGGATGTCTTAACGTCGTAAGCCTACACCCGGCCGGATTCTTGTTGTCGCCGGGGGGCGGCAGCGGGTGAACGCGCCGCCGGGCTTGCTCCCTCCCAAGACTTGGACCGCAGGTGAGAGTGACGGTTCTTCCGACCGGATACTCTCCCTTGCGCGGCGGCACCCTAACCGAACTCAAATCCGTTGTCATCACGGAACAAGAAGCAACTTTATTGCCGCCGAGGAACTCATACGCGAATGACGCAACGTACTACATGCGGCACGGCAACGGGGATTGACGAGAGAACAGGCGCATTATGCATGCGCGTGTGACGCCACAATGTCGCTGTAGCCGTCACCATCACCCGAAGGCTTTGACGGCTCTTGTGTTTTCTAGTCCGTTCCGGTTTCACTCGCCGCTTCCTGCCGCCACCTCCCCCGAGTCGCGACATGCGCCTGTCCCGCTATTTCCTGCCGATCCTGCGCGAAGCCCCGCGCGAGGCGGAAATCGTCTCGCACCGGCTGATGTTGCGCGCCGGTATGATGCGGCAGGAGGCCGCAGGCATTTACGCCTTCCTGCCGCTCGGCCTGCGGGTGCTCGACAAGATCTGCCGCATCGTGCGCGAGGAGCAGAACCGATCCGGCGCGATCGAGCTGTTGATGCCGACCATTCAGTCGGCGGATCTCTGGCGCGAGAGTTCCCGCTACGAGGCCTACGGGAAGGAAATGCTGCGCATCAAGGACCGTCACGAGCGCGACATGCTCTACGGTCCGACCAACGAGGAGATGATTACGGAGATCGTGCGCGCCTACGTGCGCTCATACAAGGATCTGCCGCTCAACCTCTATCACATCCAGTGGAAATTCCGCGACGAGGTGCGGCCGCGCTTCGGCCTGATGCGCGGCCGCGAATTCCTGATGAAGGATGCGTACTCGTTCGACATCGATCAGGCCGGCGCGCGCCACGCCTACAACAAGATGTTCGTTGCCTATCTGCGCACTTTCGCGCGGCTCGGGCTGAAATCGATCCCGATGCGCGCCGATACCGGCCCGATCGGCGGCGATCTCTCCCACGAGTTCATCATTCTCGCCGACACGGGCGAGAGCGAGGTCTATTGCCATCGCGACTATCTCGACTTCGCGGTGCCGGGCGAGGGCGTCAATTTCGACGATGCCGCGGGCATCCAGGGCATCGTAGACAAATGGACCTCGCTCTATGCGGCAACCTCCGACATGCATGAGCCGGACAAATACGCCGTGGTTCCCGCCGACAAGCAGATGTCGGCGCGCGGCATCGAGGTCGGGCATATCTTCTATTTCGGCACCAAGTACTCCGAGCCGATGAAGGCCGTGGTGGCGGGGCCGGACGGCAAGGAGGTGCTCCTGCACGGGGGGTCCTACGGCATCGGGCCCTCGCGGCTGGTCGCCGCGATCATCGAGGCCTGCCACGACGAGAACGGCATCAAATGGCCCGAGCCGGTCGCGCCGTTCGATGTGATCATCCTCAATCTCAAGCAGGGCGATGCCGCGACCGACGCGGCGTCGGAGCAGCTCTACCAGGAACTCGGCGCAAAAGGGCTCGACGTGCTCTATCACGACACGGACGAGCGGCCGGGCGCGAAGTTCGCAACTGCGGACCTGATCGGCATCCCATGGCAGATTCTGGTCGGGCCGAAGGGGCTTGCCGCCGGCCAGGTGGAACTGAAGCGCCGTGCCGACGGCAGCCGCACCATGCTCAGCCCGGCCGACGCGGTGGCACAGCTTGGCGGCTAATTTGTTCGCCCATGGAACGGCGGGCTGCTAAGGGCCTGAAACGGCCAGAATCAGGTGAAAGACGGATTTTGATGGCAGAGCCTGCGGGGACCCGGCCTTTCGCTCCATTCGAATGGATGGTGTCGCTGCGCTATCTGCGCTCGCGGCGCAAGGAAGGATTCATCTCGGTCATCGCCGGGTTTTCGTTTCTCGGCATCATGCTCGGCGTTGCGACGCTGATCATCGTGATGGCGGTCATGAACGGCTTCCGCAAGGAACTGCTCGACAAGATCCTCGGATTGAACGGCCACCTGCTGGTGCAGCCGCTCGAGCAGCCGCTGACCGACTGGGAGGTGGTCGCCGAACGCCTCTCCAGGGTGCCGGGCGTGCGGCTCGCGGCGCCGATTGTTGAGGGCCAGGCGCTGTCCTCCTCGCCGTTCAACTCCGCCGGCGTGCTGGTGCGCGGCATCCGTTCCGCGGACCTGATGAAGCTCACCTCAATTGCGAACAACATCCGGCAGGGCACGCTGGAGGGCTTCGACACGGGGCAGGGGCTTGCGATTGGGCGACGCCTCTCCGACCAGCTCTCGGTGCGCGCCGGCGACAATATCACGCTGGTTGCGCCGCGCGGAGCGGTGACGCCGATGGGCACGACGCCGCGCATCAAGACCTACAAGGTCGCCGCTGTATTCGAGATCGGCATGTCGGAATATGACTCGTCGATCGTTTTCATGCCGATGCCCGAGGCGCAGCTTTATTTCAACCGCGCCGGCGACGTGACGGCAATCGAGGTCTACACCGAGAATCCGGATCGCATCGACCTCTTCCGCAAGCTCGCTACCGCAGCGGCGCAGCGGCCCATCTTCATGATCGACTGGCGCCAGCGCAACGCCACGTTCTTCAACGCGCTTCAGGTCGAGCGCAACGTGATGTTCCTGATCCTGACGCTGATCATTCTGGTCGCGGCGCTGAACATCATCTCCGGGCTGATCATGCTGGTGAAGGACAAGGGGCGCGACATTGCGATCCTGCGCACCATCGGATCGACGCAGGGCGCGATCATGCGCATTTTCCTGATCACCGGCTCTTCGATCGGCACCATCGGCACGATCGCGGGCTTCCTGCTCGGCGTCGTCGTTTGTCTGAACGTCGAGTCGATCCGGCAATTCCTGTCGTGGCTGACGCGCACCGAACTGTTCTCGCCCGAGCTTTACTTCCTCTCGCGCCTGCCGGCCGAGATGGACGTGGGCGAGACGACCGCCGTCGTGGTAATGTCGTTGACGTTGTCGCTGCTCGCCACGCTCTATCCGTCCTGGCGCGCGGCGCGGCTCGATCCGGTCGAGGCGCTGCGCTATGAATGAGGCGGTGCGCGAGCGCGACGGCACGGCGATCAAGGACAAGGAGCCCGCGGTCTTCCTGCACGCGATCGAGCGGCGCTACCACCAGGGCGCCGCGACGCTGGAAATTCTCAAAGGCGCGGAACTTGCGGTGTGGTCTGGGCAGTCGGTGGCGCTGATCGCACCGTCCGGCGTCGGCAAATCGACGCTGCTGCACATTGCCGGCCTGCTCGAGCACCCCGACGGTGGCGAGGTCTATATCGATGGCGCCGCGACATCGAGCCTGTCGGATGCCGAGCGAACGCGCATCCGCCGCACCGATATCGGCTTCGTCTATCAGTTCCATCACCTGCTGCCGGAATTCTCCGCGATCGAGAACGTGATGCTGCCGCAGATGATCCGCGGCCTGTCACGCCGGGAAGCACGCAAGCGCGCGGATGAGCTCCTCGGTTATCTCGGATTGAAGGAGCGGCTCGAGCACCGGCCGGCGCAACTTTCCGGCGGCGAGCAGCAGCGTGTGGCGATCGCCCGAGCCGTGGCCAATGGCCCGCGTATCCTGCTAGCCGATGAGCCGACCGGCAACCTCGATCCGCGCACTGCCGGCCACGTCTTCCATGCGCTGACGCAACTCGTGCGCGCCTCCGGCCTCGCCGCCGTGATTGCCACGCACAACATGGAGCTGGCGCAGCGCATGGACCGGCGCGTGACGCTGGAGGACGGGCGCGTGGTGGAGGTCAAGTGAGTTGACCGTACTGCTGCTGGGGATTAGCTAATTACTTAGCCAATGCCTGGTCGGACGTCCTGATGGCCATTGTCACGATTCACGAAGCCAAAACAACGCTCTCCAAACTTGTCGCGCGCGCTGAGGCCGGCGAGGAGATCGTCATTGCCCGTGGAAAGGACCCGGTGGTCCGGTTGCAGCCCATCGCTAGTCCGAAACGCCGTCCCCGCTTCGGAGCGCTAAAGGGCAAGCTCAACATTCCGGACTCGTTCTTTTTTGATCCGCTGCCGGACGATGAGTTGAAGTGGGAAGGCGGCGGTGTGGATTCTTTTCGATACCGCTGATGACGGCAGACCCGGCGTTCCGATCATTCGGCACGCAAGTTTTGTGGTAATGCCAACGGTATGACCAAAGCCCTTGCCGTGCTGGTCCTGGCATTTGGGAGCGTCGCGCCCGCGCTCGCCGATCCGGTCGGCCTCTGGCTCGACAAGGATGGCTGGACGATCCGCATTCAGCCGTGTGGTCCGGACCTCTGCGCGATGATCGCGAGCGTCAAGCCGCCGCTCGATCCGGCGACCGGCAGGGCGTGGACCGACAAGAACAACGTGGACGCCGCGAAGCGCAATCGCCCCCTCGTCGGCGTCGAGGTGCTCAGCGGCATGCGGCCGGCCGGACCCCACAAGTGGTCGGGACAGCTTTACGATGCCGATCGTGGTCATACGCTGAGCGGAAACCTCATCGAGATTGGCCAAGACACGATCCGGATCGAAGGCTGCCTGCTGGTTCTTTGCGGCGGCGAGGAGTTGCATCGGGTCAAGTGACGGAACCCGGCCGCGGCTATGGAAGCTGCGGTATTCTTCCTGGAACGCAGCACCCAGAATTACGCGGGTCGTGTCAGCGCGTCTTGAATCCAGGACTGCGAACCGCTGGCCGGGGCGATGGCGGACGGCGGTGTTGAGGGGGCCGTCCAGAGCAAATAGAGGCCGATCAACGCCGCGATGAGGCCCATGACCCCTGCTGTGTAGATGCGCCAGTCCATGGGTTATCAACGTTAACCAGGCGGGGCGGGTCCGGCTTGGGAACTCAGACCTGACCTGCTCTACCCGGGCATTTGAGGTGGGTCCGTTCAATGCCTTGGGAACCTTGGCAAGGACGTGATCGGGGCTACCACGTCCGCATTCTGCCGGCGTTAAGCCGAACCGAAAACCGAGTTTGGATTTGCGACGCCCCTAGCCGCCGAGCAGTTCATTGAAGCCGAGAAGGCGAAGCATCGCCCGGGACGAAGGCGGAAGGTTGCGTAAGGTGGTCCGCCAACTAGGACGACCAACCTTCGGCGCGATCTTGCTTGGCAATGTCGCGCGCTATCTCGCGCCACAACTTGCCTTCCTCTTGAAGATTGGAGCGGCGTCGTTGATCGGCGGCCTCAGTGGCCATCCGTTCGCACTCTTCGGCTTTGTGTTGGTAGTACGCAGCAATGGACATCGCGCGAGGCTATGCCCTCGCGGTTAAAGAATCTGAGCAAAATGGAACACACCTAATCGAGTTTGCTGCGCAGATCGGGTAACGCCAACTCGTCGCCCATTGAAAGGCGGCGCTCGATGGCTGCGGCCGTACTCATCCAGGTTTTGGCGACCCGGAGCATCAGATCGCGATGGCTCGGGTTGTCGGTTTGATCGGACCAGCGCAGGCATTCCACCGCGAATTGGCGCATTTCGTCTGGCGTGACCATGGCGGCCTCCATCCGCTCGGCCATAGTAACGGAACTCGGTTTTTGCGGTTCCGCGTCCAAACGGGAGTCCACCAAAAAAATCAAACTGACCCACTACCGGGTCTTGACCCAAGAACAAAAATAGAACATTGTTCCTCCTATGTTCTTCGGGAGGATGTGATGCTCCGGTCTGCCATGGAAGAGGTTGCTGCCTTAACGTCACTTGGGTTGTTCGTCAGCATGATCGCGATCTGGGCGCAGGTCATCGCGGTGCTGTGAAGCCGGCCGGCGATCCTCAAAAGAACGGGTCGCCTCGAAGGGCGGCCCTCTGGAAGGTGATTGCCGCACGGTTTGGCTCAGACGCCGCCCGCCATGAGGTTGCCGCGCGGTCGAACAGGCCCGGTCTTCGCTATTTATTAGAGCGGGCCGTTGTTCACGAAGAACACGGTCCCGCGGGGAACCGGGCGGGCACTGCGCGTCGTCATCGACCAGCCGTTGGTGTCGGCGCGTGTCGACCACATCTTGCCCTGCATATCCAGGACGTAGGCGTTGCGCTCGTGCAGATCCGAGGACACGGCGCTTTGGGCAAGTGCCGGCGTTGCAAGCGCGAGCAGCGCGGTCGCGGCGCAGAGGGGTTTCGTGAGCGACATGTCATCTCCTCAATCAGGTTGCCCGCTGCCGGCGCGGCAGCCTTGTGGGTTACGGAGCGTTTCGGGGCGAGTTTCGCGAGACAGCGCGTTCGGCCGCCGTCTCACCGGGATGTGAGAGCCGCGTGAGGAAAGCGGGGACAGCGCGACGGCGCTCCACGTGGCGGTGGACTCTCCCGGGTGCCGCTTCCACCATCGGCCCGTGAGCCGAATCGTTGAAGGAAGTTCCGTGCCCGATCCCGGTTTCGTGCATCTGCACGTGCATTCGTCCTATTCCCTGCTCGAGGGCGCGCTGACCATCGGCAAGCTCGCCGAGCTGGCGAAGGCGGACCGTCAGCCGGCGCTCGCGCTCACCGACACCGACAACATGTTCGGGGCGCTGGAATTCTCCGAGAAGCTTGCGAGTTCAGGCATTCAGCCGATCGTCGGCTGCGCGCTGAGCGTGGATTTCGGCGACCAGGAAACGCGGCACCCGGGCGTCGGGCTGAAGCTGCCGCGTGTGGTGCTGCTCGCGTCGCGCGAGGATGGCTACCGCAATCTCATGCAGCTCACGTCCGACGCGTTCCTGCACGTGCCTGCCGATCAATCGCCGCACGTTACGCTGGCGGCGCTCGCGAAGGTGGCGGATGGCCTGATCGCGTTGACCGGCGGTCCCGGCGGCCCGCTCGATCTCGCGCTGGCGGGCGGGCAGGCCGAACTTGCGGCCGCGCGATGCGCGCAACTCTCCGCACTGTTCGGCAACCGGCTTTACATCGAGCTGCAGCGCCACGGGCGGCCGGAAGAAAGGCAGGTCGAGCCCGGCTTGCTCGATCTCGCCTATGCGAACGGCATCGCGCTCGTCGCGACGAACGAGCCGTTCTATGGCCGGCGTGAGGATTTCGAGGCGCACGATGCGTTGATCTGCATCGCGGAGGGCCGCCTCGTCGCCGAGTCCGAGCGGCGGCAGCTCTCTCGTGAGCATTACTTCAAGTCGCGCGCCGAGATGACGGCGCTGTTCGCCGACCTGCCCGAGGCGCTCGCCTCGACGGTGGAGATCGCGCAGCGCTGCTCCTATCGGCCGACGACCATCAAGCCAATTCTGCCCCGCTTTACCGCCGAGGACGGCGCCGCTGTGGACGAAGCCGCGGAACTGCGCCGGCAGGCCGACGCAGGGCTGACCCGGCGCATCGAGACGCTCGGTCTCGCCTCGGGGCAAACCATCGACGACTACCGCAAGCGGCTCGATTTCGAGCTCAACGTTATCGAGAAGATGAAATATCCCGGCTATTTCCTGATCGTCGCCGACTTCATCCAATGGGCGAAGGCGCAGGGCATTCCGGTCGGGCCGGGGCGCGGCTCGGGGGCGGGCTCGCTGGTCGCCTATGCGCTCACGATCACCGACCTCGACCCGATCCGCTTCGGCCTGATCTTCGAGCGTTTCCTCAATCCGGATCGCATCTCGATGCCGGACTTCGATATCGATTTCTGCCAGGACCGTCGCGACGAGGTCATCAAATACGTGCAGGAGCGCTACGGCCGCGAGCGCGTCGCACAGATCATCACCTTCGGCACGCTGCAGGCGCGCGGCGTTCTGCGCGACGTCGGCCGCGTGCTCGAAATGCCGTACGGCCAGGTCGACAAATTGTGCAAGCTGGTGCCGATGAATCCGGCCGCGCCCGTGACGTTGTCGAAGGCGATCGCCGAGGAGCCGCGCCTGCAGGCGGCGCGTGACGCCGAGCCCGTAGTCAAGCGCGCCTTCGATATCGCGATGAAGCTCGAAGGCCTGCACCGCCACGCCTCGACGCACGCGGCCGGCATCGTGATCGGCGACCGGCCGCTCGTCGAGTTGGTTCCGCTCTATCGCGATCCGAAGACCGACATGCCGGTGACCCAGTTCAATATGAAATGGGTCGAGCCGGCGGGGCTGGTAAAGTTCGACTTTCTCGGCCTGAAGACGCTGACCGTGCTCGATACCGCCGCGAAGCTGGTCAACCGGCGCGGCATCGATCTCAATCTCTCGCGCATCCCGCTCGACGACGCCAAGAGCTATCAGATGCTGGCGCGCGGCGAGACCGTCGGCATTTTCCAGGTGGAAGGGCAGGGCATGCGGCGCGCGCTCACCGACATGCAGCCGGACCGCTTCGAGGACATCATCGCGCTGGTCGCGCTGTACCGGCCGGGCCCGATGGCGAACATCCCGACCTATTGCTCGCGCAAGCGCGGCCATGAGCCGATCGACTACACGCATCCGAAGCTGCAACCGATCCTGGAGGCGACCTACGGAATCATCACCTACCAGGAGCAGGTCCAGCAGATCGCCAAGGATCTCGCCGGCTACAGCCTCGGCAAGGCCGATATCCTGCGCCGCGCCATGGGCAAGAAAGACAAGAAGGAGATGGCCTCGCAGCGTGGCGACTTCATCGCTGGCGCCGTCGCGCAAGGTATCGAGCGCGGCACTGCGGAAGCGATCTTCGAGGCGTGCGCGAAATTTGCCGAGTACGGTTTCAACAAGTCGCACTCGGCACCCTATGCGCTGCTCACCTATCAGACCGCCTACATGAAGGCGAACTATCCGGTCGAGTTCATGGCGGCCTCCATGACCTACGACATGACCAATACCGACAAGCTTGCGGAATTCCGTGCCGAGGCGCTGCGGCTCGGCGTCAAGATCGAACCGCCCTCGATCAACCGCTCGGGCGTGATGTTCGAGGCGGAGGGCAACACGATCCACTACGCGCTTGCGGCACTCAAGGGCGTCGGGCGCGAAGCCGTGAAGGCGATCGTCGCGGCGCGCGGCGACAGGCCGTTCCGCGACCTCACCGACTTCGCCGGCCGGGTCAACCCGCGCGCGATCAACAAGCGCGTGCTGGAGAGTCTTGCGGCGTCCGGTGCCTTCGATGCGCTGGAGGGCAACCGCGCCCGCGTTTACGCCGGCGTCGATGCGATCCTTGCCACCGCACAGCGCCAGCATGAGGCGGCAGAGATCGGCCAGAACGACATGTTCGGCGGGCCATCGATGCGCGAGAAGATTCCGCTGCCCGCAGCCGAGCCGTGGCTGCCGGCGGAACGGCTGCAGCGCGAGTTCGATGCGATCGGCTTCTTCCTCTCCGGCCATCCGCTCGACGATTACGCCGCCGCGCTCAAGCGCCTGAACGTCCAGTCGTGGACGGCGTTCGCCAATTCGGTCAAGCAGGGCGCGACCGCCGGCCGCGTCGCCGGCACGGTGGTGGCACGCGCCGAGCGCCGCACCAAGACCGGCAACCGGATGGGTATTCTGGAATTCTCCGATCCCTCCGGCCATTACGAGGCGGTGATCTTCCAGGAGGGGCTCACGCAATACCGCGACCTGCTCGAGCCGGGCTCCGCGGTGCTGCTCTTCCTCACTGCCGAGGCGCAGGGCGACGACGTGCGCGCCCGCATCCAGACGGTCGAGCCGCTCGATCAGGCGGCGGAGAAATTGCAGAAGGGCTTGCGCATCCTGGTGAGCTCGGATCGTCCGATCGAGAGCGTGTCCAAGCGCCTCGAGCCGAAGGGCGACGCGGAGATCATTCTGGTCCTGATGGTCGACAAGGACACCGACGTCGAGGTGAAGCTGCCCGGCCGCTACAAGGTCTCGCCGCAGATCGCGAGCGCGATCAAGGCTGTTCCGGGGGTGGAGCAAGTGGAGCTCGTCTGAGGCGCCTACGCATATGTCGGGTCAGTTTCCTCCGATCGAGCCATACGACAGTGGGATGCTCGATGTCGGGGGCGGGCACCGCGTCTATTGGGAGTGCTACGGCAATCCGACTGGCAGACCCGCTCTCGTCCTCCATGGTGGGCCCGGCTCGGGCTGTTCAGTTGGCCAACGGCGCTTCTTCGATCCGAGCCTTTACAACACGGTGCTTTTCGATCAACGCGGCGCGGGCCGCAGCCGTCCGCTGGCAAGCGATCCCGATGCCGATCTCCGTGCCAATACGACAGCGCACCTGATTGCCGACATCGAGGCTCTCCGTGAGCTGCGCGGCGTCGATCGGTGGACCATTCTTGGCCTCTCATGGGGCTGCACGCTCGGACTGGCCTATGCCCAGACCTACGCCAATCGAGTCAACGCAATGGTCCTCGCGCTTGTCACAACGACTTCGCGTCGTGAAGTGCAATGGATCACCGAGGACATCGGACGCGTGTTTCCACAGCATTGGGATCGCTTTATCAATGCCATACCGGGACGGCTCCGACATCTCCGGCCGGTCGAGGCCTATGCCCGGATGCTTGCGGACCCTGACCCGACTGCCCGGGATCTGGCTGCGCGAGAGTGGTGTGCCTGGGAGGACGCCCATGTTTCCCTGGCGCCGGGTCACACTCCCAATCCGCGCTACCAGGATCCCGCGTTTCGGCTTCGGTTCGCTCGCCTGGTTACCCACTGTTGGCGGCACGCCGCGTTTCTCGAGGACGACCAACTGATGCGGGACGCCGCCAGCTTGAACGGAGTCCCGGGCGTGCTGATCCATGGTCGCTTCGATGTCAGTTCGCCGTTGATCACCGCGTGGCGGTTGTCTCAGCGGTGGACCACCTGCCGCCTGCAGGTTCTCGACGACGCTGGACATGGTGGCGGGAGCACTTTCACGCCGGCCGTGATCGATGCGTTGAACAGTTTTGCGTCCCTCTGAGAGCGCAGGAAGGCTGCATGATCGTCGAGCTCGTCACGTTCCGCGCAACGCCGGGCGCCGACTGGGACGCGATCCTGGCC
The DNA here is from genome assembly GCA_049698215.1 of Xanthobacteraceae bacterium. GTDB lineage: Bacteria > Pseudomonadota > Alphaproteobacteria > Rhizobiales > Xanthobacteraceae > PALSA-894. The sequence continues at coordinate 19,391 of JBAVXH010000356.1, forward strand.
GAAGCGCGGGCGACAATTCCTCGCTGGCGCGCGAACGCGCAACTCGTGCGCAAGCACTACCTGCTGAGCGAAGACGGCACCGAGTGCGCCGGGCTCTACATCTGGCCGACGCGCGCCGCAGCCGAGGCGGCGCACGATGCAGCATGGCGCGCCGCAGTCGCGCAGCGCACGGGTTGCGCGCCGGCGATCCGCTATTTCGAACTGCAGATGCTGCTCGATAACGAGGCCGGCACTGTCACCGAATGGTCGCGCAGCGGCGAGACGATCGTTCGGACGAGCGCTTGAACAGCAGACGAATGCGAATCGCCACGGCGAGCGCGACAAAACATCGCGAGTGCATTGCCGGCGAAGATTGTACAATCTCACCGCGAACTTCTTGCGAAACCTCGAACTTGGAGCCTTTTTCTTGAATTTTCGCGGCCGGAACGTGTCAAAGACCTATTGGAATTACCCTTCGGGCACTCGTATATACTGTTTACGGCACGACGGGGCGGCGGTGACGGCTTAGCCGTCGACCATTGGCACGGGCTTTCGGCGGCATGGATCATCGTCCGCATATTGTTGTCGTCGAGGATGAGGCGGCGCAGCGACAGCTGCTGGTCGACTACCTCGGCAAGCAGAACTTTCGCGTGAGCGGCGCCGACGGCGGGACCGCGCTGCGCAAGCTTTTGGAGCGCGAGCTTCCCGCGCTGGTGCTGCTCGACGTAGGCCTGCCGGGAGAAGACGGATTCGTCCTCGCGCGCTGGCTGCGTGAGCGCTCCGGACGCATCGGTATCATCATGGTGACGGCCGCGGCGGACACCGTCGATCGCGTGGTCGGGCTCGAGACCGGAGCCGATGACTACATTGCAAAGCCGTTTGAGCCGCGGGAACTGCTCGCGCGGGTTAAAAGCGTGCTGCGCCGTTCGACTGGCGCGACGACAAGCACGGGGCCGCGTGTTCGCATGGGCCGGCGCGTGCTCGACCTCGAAAAGCGCGTGCTGGTCGATCCCTCGTCGGGCGACGAGGAGACGCTTGCGGCGAGCGAACTCGACTTGCTCAAGGTGTTCGCCGAGAACCCGAACCGGCCGCTCAACCGCGACTGGCTTCTGGAAGTGACCGCGCACCGGGAAATGGAAGCCTTCGATCGCGCGATCGACCTGCGCATCACGAGGTTGCGCCGCAAGATCGAGGTCGATCCGGCGCATCCCGACGCGATCCGCACCGTGCGCGGCGTCGGCTACATGTTCGTGCCGCCGAAGGACTAGACTAGCCTTCGCGCCGGAACACCACGCTGAAATTGTTGGCCGGCATGTCGACGACGTCGCCGAGGCGGAATCCGGCGGCGCGTGCAAGCTCGACCACGGCCTCGAGATCGCGCAGGCCCCATTCGGGATCGCCCGCGCGCAGCTGCTCATCGAATGCTGCGTTGCTGGGGGCGGTATGGCGGCCGAACCGCCGATACGGACCATAGAGAAACAAGACGCCGCCGGTCGGGAGGATACTCTTCGCGCCATCGAGAAGCGCTTGCGTCGCTGCCCAGGGCGAGACGTGGATCATGTTGATGCAGAGCACCGCATCCGCCTGTGTGACCGGCCACGGTAGGCGCCGCACATCGAGATCGACCGGCATGCGGACGTTCGCGGGTGTCTCCTTCGCGATCCAGGCCTCGACCGAACGACGGAACGTCGCGTCCGCATCGCTCGGCTGCCACGTCAAGTGCGGGAGCGCGTTCGCGAAGTGGATGACGTGCTGGCCGGTGCCGCTCGCGATCTCAAGAACAAGGCCCGCCTCGGGAAGGACGCGCCTGAGCTCCGCAAGGATCGGGTCTCGGTTGCGTTCGATCGAGCCCGTGAACCAGCGGCCATCGTCGAGCTGTTGGCCGATCCCCTTCAGCATTCAAGCCTCCACAAGAAGTGCCTGAAGGAGATAGGTGCACTTGCCTGCGCCACAAGCAGGGATCGCTGGGACAATGGGGTAGGCGGTAGCCGAAGGCTTGCTACTTCGCCGCGACCGCCATCCGGTCGATGTCGGCAAGCGCGCGGCGCAATTCGGTGGCGAGGGGACCCAAGCCCTCGCGGCAACGCGTGCGGTCGCCGGCTTTGCCGGCCTGCTCGAGCGTCGCGGCAGCCGTGCCGACG
>JBAVXH010000357.1:0-6792 GCA_049698215.1 Xanthobacteraceae bacterium
GAATTGTCATCGTGTCGCTCCCGATTGTTGGCCTTCGCAGCGGTGCTGCTGTCCCGTTCCCTGTATCGCATGGCCAGCGACGCTTCCGGTGGCATCATCGCACCGGCTGCTTCTCATACCGCCACACTTGGATCTCGAAGACGCCCTCCGGCGTCTCCAGGCGGCTGGTTTGCGTGCGCGCGTTCACCCAGCCGCGCTTCTCGTAGAACCGCGCCGCGCGATCGTTGCCGATCCCGCAGGCAAGCCATGGGGTCGTGACCCCGCGCCGCGCAAGCTCGGCCTCGGCCGCCTCCATCAGCGCATTCGCAACGCCGGAGCCTCGCGCGGCGCGCGCCACATAGAACTGTGAACTGTTTGAGCTTGTCGCCCTTGAGCATGAAGAAGGCATCCGGCGCGCCGGGCGGCCCGATCACGAATATGTCGGCCAGCGCCGCCGCAAGCCGCGCGCGAAACCGCTCCAGCGTGCGTGCTTCCACGAGGCCCGCCGGCGCGATGTGTCCGTGCCCGTCGTGCCAGCCTCGTGCCAGAGCCGCGCGAGGTGATCGAGCTCGGAAGCGTCGGCGGAACGAACGGCCAAGGCATCACTCCGCGGTCTGCCGCTTGAACTCGGCATCGATGTCGGGCCGCAGCATGAGCGCGGCTTCCATCTCGTTCTGACCCGCGGCGTCGCCCGCCATCAGCCGCGCCATCCCGCGGCTGTACATCGAGAGAGAGCGCGCGCCATCGAGCGCGATCGCCTCGGAGAAATCGGCGATCGCCTTCTGCAGGTCCTCGAGCCCGCGCCGCTGCACGAGATGGAGGAGCCCACGCCGCTCATAGGCCGCGAGCGAGGGGCTCACGCGGATCAGCGCGTCGCAATCGGCGAGCGTGCGGCACGGCGGCTCGGTGCGGCTCTCGGCATGCGCGGCACCGCCGGACACAACGAGCATGAATGCAATGACCACGGCGCGCATCGCTCACTCCACCGCCGCGCGCTTCCATCCGCCATGTACGATCACCATCCTGCGGACCTTCGTCTGCGCGCCGCCCAGCATCAATTCGATCTCGGCCTGCGACGCATACGCGTCCTTCAGGACGATCTCATCGCGCAGCGTGCCGTGATAGCAAATACGCAACCGGATCGGCTCGGCGCCCGGCGTCGCGGCGTACCCGCGGCACCATTCGAGGAACGCCTTGTGGTGTGGGACTCCGATCCTCAGGATGGAGGCGCCTGCGCGAAGAGTAAGCGCGCCGGGTTCGGCGAAGTCCTCCCGGCGTTCACCGTGCGGGCCGTTTTCCGGATCGAGCTCCGGCGGAAGGTCCACGACGCGCTCGAACGATGCTGCTTCGGCGCCATCAAACACGAGCATGCAAGTCAGCGCCGAAGGCGCGTTCGCGGCGGCTTCAGCTGCCTGGGCTTCGGCCAGGGCTTTCGCCTCCCGGTGCGCGTCTATCCCGTCCGCAATGAGGGTCACAGCCGATGCCGCAATCCCGATCGCGGTGAGGGTCGCAAATGCCGCGAACAGGCCGTTGATGAGATCGACGTGCCGCCCGAGAAGAAACAGCCCGCCCGCGACCGCGACGGCTACAATTGGCCCAATGCTCGCGGACTTCGCGAACAGAACCGCCGCGAGGATCGCGGCAAATGGCATCAGCAGCAGCGTTTCGCCGCGCCACCATCCGTGTGGCGCCAGCCAGCCAACGCCGAACAGGATGCAACCGATGCCCGCCACGGCGGGGCTCCACATCACGGCGCCCATCAGGATTTCGATAGCCGGGGTGATTTTGAAATCGCTACCAGGCGCAACCATGCTGGCGACGATAGAGGCGGTCATCATCACGAACACCGGAGTAAGAACACCCCAGGCGACGCCAAACCCGACCATCCACTCTTCCATGCCCGCCCCTCGCGACGCACCGGCAAGCATAATGGAGCGATGTGCGCGGATTCAACCGTTGGCAGATCACTCCGCCGCCGCGCGCTTCTCGCCCGAATAAGCCGGCATCACCTCGTGGGCAAAGCGGCGCAGGTTCGCGACCGCGCCGCCCGCGCCGTTGAGCAGCACATGCTCGATGCCGGCCGCGCGCAGCCGGTCGAGCTTCGCGGCGATCTCGTCGGGCGTGCCATACATCGCGCTCTCCTCCGCGGCGTCGAGCGTATAGTCGAAGGACAGCATGCTCGATTTCATGGCGCCGGGCGCCGCCGCAAGCTCGGTCATGCGCCGCTGGTTGGCGAGCCGCGCCTCCACGGCCTTGCGCTTGTCGTCGGCGTCCTTCGCCACGTAGAACGCGCGCGCCACGCCGACATCCATCGGATCGAAGGTGCGCCCGAGCCGAGCGACCTCGGTCTTGTAGATGTTGAAGCGCTCGATGAGCGCGGCGATCGAAGCAAACTGGTCGAGCAGAAGTTTCGCGCCGCGCTGCGCCACCCTGCGGATCGAGTCCGGCTGGCCCGCCGCCATCCAGATCGGCGGATGCGGCTTCTGCCGCGTCGGCGGTTCCACCACGATGTTCTCGAAATTCCAGTATTTGCCGTGGTGCGAGAAGCGCTCGTCGCTGGTCCACGCCTTAAGGATCACGGAGAGAGACTCCTCGAAGCGCTCGTCGGCCTCCGCGATCGGAATGCAGAAGCCGGAAAACTCGTTGTGCCGGTACCCTTTGCCGACGCCAAACTCGAGCCGGCCGTTCGAGAGCAGGTCGATGGTGGCAGCCTGCTCGGCGAGCAGCACCGGATTGTGCCACGGCAGCACCAGCACCGCGGTGCCGAGCCGTAGCGTCGAGGTGCGCGCCGCCACCCAGGTAAGCAGGTTGAGGCTCGCCGACACCTGGCCGAAGCCGGTGAAATGATGCTCGACCACGAAGCTCGAGTCGTAGCCGAGCGCCTCGGCCTCGACGTTGTACTCGATGAAGTCGCGAAACCCCGCGCCAGAGTCGAGGTCTGCACCGCCGCGCTGCGCCTGCGCCGAGCCGAACAGTCCGAATTTCATGGCGCGCGGTCTCCCTCGCCGCATCATGACACGACCGGCCGCGCCGCTGAACCTCGATACACGCGTCCGCAGCAAAAACGGCCTCGCACAACTTTAATTGGGTGATACGATTATCGGTCGAACTTGGGCTCGCTTTCGCCTGCAGCTTTTCGCCGTCGCGAGAGAAGAAGGCCCATCATTTGGCAGGAGATGCATATGAGCGACTTCGGGGGCAGTTTTCCGACCAACGGACAATTGCGGGCAACGATCGACGGGGTCGAGGTCACGCAGTCGATTCAGTACTACCGTTCGGCGCTGCACCTTCTCGACCCGCTTGATCGCGGCCCGGACAATTCCATGCCGCTCGTTGCGCGCAAGCCCGCATGGGTGCGCGTCTATGTCGAGGGCGGGACCATCGACGGCACGCCTCAGTTGACCGGCCTCGTGAATGTCTCGCGCGTACACGGCGTTTATTCCAAGACGGTGCAGCCGATCACGACGCTCCAGCCGCTGGCGCCTGGTCACGTCACCGCCGAACTCGCTCCGAATTACTTGACGACACGCGCGGACGTCGCGCGAACGCTGAACTTCATCATTCCGGCGCGCGATGTCTTTGGGCATCTCCGTCTCGAGGTCCGCGTCTGGATTCCCGGCACCGACCCCAACAACCCGCTCGCAATCGAGGTCGCGAATGTCGACGCCACGCTCGTGCAGACGCTGCCGCTGCGCGGCATCTTCGTCGGCTACCAGGGGCCAGGCGACCCGGCACTGGGCCAGCAAAATACAACGATCACGCTTCCGGCCCCAACAATCGCAGACCTGCAGACCGTCGCGTCGGATGCGCTCGCGATGTTTCCGGTCGAGTCGACTGTACGCTTCTCAAGCGCCGGGACTGTCCCTTTGACCCTGCCGCTCAATGACGAAGAAACCCCTGAATCGAGTTGTACACCGAACTGGGATGCGCTGATCGCCATGATCGCGCGCGCCGCCGTCAACGATGGGAATCGGCCAGACTGGATTTATTTCGCGCTTCTTCCGGTCGGCATTCCAATGGGGCTGGTCGTTGGTTGCGGCGGCGGAGGTATCGCGATCAGTGACACCAACGTGAATAATCCCTGCGCTCACGAGAGCGGCCACGCGCTTGGCCTGGATCATTCGCCGTGCGGTAGCCCATTCCCGAAGAATGTGGACCCGAACTATCCAGTCTATGAGCCATACGACAATGGCAAAGCGACAGCCAGGATCGGCGAGTATGGACTCGATTTGCGCGGCTCCGTGATTCAACCTCCGTCGAAGTCGGATTTCATGGCGTACTGCGACCCGTCCTGGATTTCGCTCTACTACTATCGGCGGCTATTGAACCATCCAGTGCTCGCGCGCGGCACCACCGAGCGCACCCCACGCGATCCCCTGCTGCTGGAACGCGATCCTTATCATATGAAGGTGAAAGACCTGCCCCGGCCGGTGCCCGGCGGCTATTCTTTGCCGCGGCCGATCGTCTCGATCACCGGTGTCGTGCGATCGGACGGAACTCTGCATAACGTGAGCGTTATCCGCGTTGTCGCTTCGACACGCACGACAGGCGAACGAACGGAACTACGCGCGCGCTTGCTTGATGCTCGCGGCAACGAACTCGCGAGCAGCGCGCTGTACGACATGATGGTCGGTCCATCCGGGTGTGGTTGCGCGAGCTGCCGCGAACCCGGGGCGGGTTTCCCGTTTCACGCGGCTCTCGACGACGTTGAGGGAAGCGAGCGGCTCTCGATCCAGCGGAAGAGCGGCAATGCACACGAAGAGATATGGAGCAGCACGCGGCGCGAGAAAGCCCCCGCGGTTGGCGCCGTGAAGGTGCGCCGTCGCGAAGCTGACGTGGTGATCGAGTGGGCGTCGTCGGCTGCCGAGGGTGTGCTATTGACCCACTCGCTGCAATTCTCGAAAGACGGCGGGGAGTCCTGGAACGGCCTTGCGGTCGACGTGACAGGCACGATGCTGCGGTACCCGCTTCGACACCTGCCAGCCGGCAAAGTGATCTTCCGCGTTTATGCACACGATGGCTTCGCGTCGGTTGCGGTAAAATCGTCTGCTTTCACGGTTCCCGCCGTCTCGCCAGCCGTATCGATCCTCTATCCGAAGCCCGGTACCGAGCTCGCTGCCGGCCAGCGCTTCATGCTGTGGGGCGCCGCGACGGGCCAGAACGGCCAACCGCTTGGCGACGCGCAGTGCACCTGGTTCGTCGACGAGAAGGAGGTTGGAACCGGCCCGCAGCTGTTCGCTACGGCACCGAAGGCTGGCCAACACACCTGCCGGTTCGAAGCCGGAGGCGCGGACTGCACGGTCGCGTTCGAAACCTACGACGAGAGAGCCTTGGCCTTCGTGGCTTCGACTCCGACGCCACGGCGAACCAGAAAGCCCGCAAAGAAACGACGCAAGTAATCGCGACACCGCTCGAAATTGAAGCCACGCGGCCACTGAAACGACCCTTGTCTGCGACCGACATGGCAACACCGGGACCCAGCAGCGCGCCCGCCCTGGGCTGGCTGCGCGTCGCCGTCGCGGTCAGAGCGCTACTCGTCTTCTGATCGGAATGACGACTCCTGAGGGCCATGGCATGGCGCTGGTCGTGCTCGTGCCGGCGGCGGGGCTCTACCTGCTCACTGCCTTGCCGAGCTGATCATGGCCTTCACCGGCCGCACGATGTGGTCAATGCGCGCCGCGATCGTCTTCCTCGCGGTCGATGGAGTGTTGTGCTCCTTGGAACCAGATCGTCGCGGAGTTCGCCGCGCACGCACGCTGAGGCAAGCTCAGGGCGCGAAGCCGGTGTCCTCCGGCGCGTCGCACTACGCAACCTGTCGAGCCGGACTGGCGCGCAAATCCGTTCGTCATGGCCGCGCCGGCGCGGCCATTCACGTCTTATCGTCTGGCGCAGCGCGATGGAAGGCTACGCGGCGTGCTTCTTCAGCTTGAAGGCTTCCATCACCAGCATGACGCCGAACACGATGGCGTAAGACCCGATCACCCAGATTAGCCCGAGCGCGCCGGCCCCGGGGGCGACGAGCAGCACGACGCCGAACAGCACCGAGAGCGCGCCGGAAAGTCCGATCAGCCACTCGTTGTCGATCTCCTTGCGCAGGCGGATCGCGCCGATGATCTGGAAGATGCCAAGCGCGATGGCCCAGCAGGCGATGAAGATGAGCAGCACGAACGCGGTCAGGCCCGGCATCGCGAAGGTCAGCAGACCAGCGGCAATGCCGGCGACGCCGACCAGCGCAAGCCACCAGCGCGAACCGACGTTGCCCCCCATGATGGCATTGACTAGTGCGAGCACGCCATCGACGAGAGCGAACGCGCCATAGAACAGGATCAGCGTGGCGATCGTAATGCCCGGCGAGACGAAGGCCAGAATGCCGAAGATGATCGCTGCGATCCCGCGCAGCAGAATGAGCCACCAGTACTTGGCAAGTATCGGCAGTATCAGCCCCCCGGGGGCGACAGCAGGTGAAGGCGCAGTCGACATGAGCAACCTCCCGTGTTGCCTCGCGGCCGGGCGTCCCGGACCGGGCAGGCCCTCTCTTGATACCATACGCCGCCGCCGGCCGGTGGTGCCATGAGGCCGCCGAGCCCCCGCTGCTCGCCGCACTCGTCAGCAATCATGTGATGTGAGAGTGCGGGCGAATCAGCGCAGATTCGCGCCCCGCCACAGGATTGACGCAAAGTGGCGGCCAATGGCGCCAAACGCCGTCGGCACGGCTCACGAGAGAGGGACAATCCATGCTCCGTACGCTCACTGCAGCCTCCATGCTGACACTCGCCTGCGCCATGCCGCTCCAGGAAGCGGCCGCGCAGGATC
>JBAVXH010000358.1:0-7229 GCA_049698215.1 Xanthobacteraceae bacterium
ACCCAGTAATCACCGCCATAGCGATGAGCGCCAAGTCGGCATTTACTGGGTCGTCCGCTTTCGCGGACGATGACGGCGGAGAGCGCTGCGCTCGGCCGGAATGACCGGAGGACCCATGATCTACACCGAACAGCACCGCGAGCTGATGCGCTCGGTCACCAAGTTCATCGAGGCCGAGATCAATCCGCACGCCGAGGAGTGGGAGAAGGAAGGCATTTTCCCGGCCCACGCGCTGTTCAAGAAAATGGGCGACCAGGGCCTGCTCGGCATCCACAAGCCGGAGAAGTTCGGCGGGCAGGGGCTCGACTATTCCTACGAGGTCGCGTTCTGCGAGGCGCTGGGCGCCGCGAAGTCCGGCTCCGCCGTGATGGCGATCGGCGTGCAGACCGACATGGCGACGCCCGCGCTGACCAAGAACGGCTCGGACGAGCTGCGCGAGGAATTCCTCAAGCCCAGCATCTCGGGCGACTACGTCGCCTGCCTCGGCGTGTCGGAAACCGGCGCCGGCTCCGACGTCGCCTCGATCAAGACGACCGCGAAGAAGGACGGCGGCGATTACGTCATCAACGGTGGCAAGATGTGGACCACCAACGGCACGCAGGCCGACTGGATGTGCCTGCTCGCCAACACCGGTGACGGGCCGGTTCATCGCAACAAGACGCTGATCTGCCTGCCGATGAAGACCAAGGGCGTCGAGATCGCGCGCAAGCTCGACAAGCTCGGCATGCGCGCCTCCGACACCGCGCAGATCTTCTTCGACAATGTGCGGGTGCCGCAGCGCTACCGCATCGGCGAGGAGGGCATGGGCTTCATCTACCAGATGCAGCAATTCCAGGAGGAGCGCATCTGGGCCGCGACCGCCGGCCTGATGAAGATGGAGCGGATGATCCGCATGACCATCGAATACACGGCGGGACGGCAGGCTTTCGGCAAGAGCATCCTCGACAACCAGGTGGTGCACTTCCGCCTTGCCGAGCTCGAGACTAAAGTCGAGCTGTTGCGCTCGCATGTCTACCGCACGGTGGAGGAATATCTCGCAGGCTCGGACGTGACGAACCTCGCCTCGATGGCGAAGCTCACCGCGGGACGGCTGGTGCGCGAGGTCTCCGACTCGTGCCTGCAATACTGGGGCGGCATGGGATACATGACCGAGAGCGAGATTTCGCGCATGTACCGCGACGCGCGGCTCACCTCGATCGGCGGCGGCGCGGACGAGATCATGCTCGGCATCATCGCGAAAGGCATGGGCATCCTGCCGGGCCAGCGGAAGAACCACTGATGAGCGATCTCCCCGCCTGTGAAACGCTCAAGCTGACGATTGAGCGCGGCATCCTGCATGTCACGCTCGACCGGCCGGAGACCAAGAACGCGCTCAACCGCGCGATGGTCCGCGACCTCACGGCCGCGATTGACTATCTGGCGGCGCATCGGGACATCCGCGCCGCCGTGGTGCGCGGCGCGAACGCCACGTTCTGCGCCGGCGGCGACATCAACGGCTTCAAGGAGATGTTCTCGACCCCGCCGCCGAAGGCCGGCGAGCGTGACGGAGTCGCACTGCACAACCGCCGCTTCGGCGCGATCATGTCGCGCTTCGAGGAACTGCCGCAGACCATTGTGATGGTGGTGGAGGGCGCGGCGTTCGGCGGCGGGCTTGGGCTGATGTGCGGCGGCGACGTCGTGCTGGCGGCGGCGGATGCGAAGTTCTCCATTTCCGAGACGACGCTCGGCGTGCCGCCGGCCCAGATCGCGCCGTTCGTCGCGCAGCGCATCGGCGTGTCGCGGACGCGGCGCCTGTCGCTCACCGCACACCGTTTCGACGGGCGTGAGGCCGAGCGCATCGGGCTGGTTGACATGGCCTGCGAGGGCACCGCCGCGCTCGATGCCGCGCTGGCGCAGGTGCTCGGCGGAATTGCACGCTGCTCGCCGCACGCGAATGCCGTGACGAAGCGGCTCATCCTTGCAAGCCGCACGCTGCCGCGCGAGGAATTGCTCGAGCAGTCGGCCGATGCCTTCGCCGAATGCCTGCGTCATGCTGAAGGCAACGAAGGCGTCAACGCCTTCCTGCAGAAGCGCAAGCCGAAATGGATGGGCTAGTTTCTCCGATCATTCCCGCGTAAGCGGGAATCCAGGGCCAAGAGCTGGGTCCCCGCTTTCGCGGGGACGAGCGGAAGAGGGAACGCATGAGTCTCGCGGGTCAGGCGGTGGTGGCGATCTGGAACGGGATCGCCGAGGAGGGGCGCAGCGAGTTCTACGAGTGGCACAATCGCGAGCACATGCCGGAGCGGGTGGGGATACCCGGCTTCCGGCGCGGACGGCGCTACAGCGCAAAATACGGCACGCCGGAGTTTTTCACGCTCTACGAAGCGGACTCGGCCGAAGTGCTGGTCGGACAGGATTATCTCAACCGGCTGAACAACCCGACGCCGTGGACAAAACTCGTCCCGCCGACGTACTTCCGCGACACCTCCCGCGGCATCTGCCGGGTCAAGCTCTCGCTCGGCGTGGGGCAGGGCGGCTGGATGCTGACGCTGCGCTTCGGCGCCGCGGAGGGGCGCGAGGACGCGCTTGAGAAATATCTGCGGCATACGGCGCTCCCGCCGCTCGCCGACATCGTGCAGGTCACGGGCGTGCATCTCGCCATCGCCGACCAGGCGGGCAGCCGCATCGAGACTGCCGAGAAGAAGGGCCGACCGGTCGACGGCATCCCAAGCTGGCTCATCATGATCGAGAGCGGCACGCCAGAGGCGGCGGACCAGGCTTGCGACTCGCTGCTGGCGGGCGATCTCGTGAAGCACGGCGCAACGCCCGCCATGGAGCGCGGGCTCTATTCGCTGCAGTATTGCCGGATGAAGACGCCGGGGAGGGCGTAGTCTCCGACCTCATCCTGAGGAGCGTCGCGCTAGCGACGCGTCTCGAAGGATGGCGCCGGGGACGGCGGTGCTTGTGGCCATCCTTCGAGACGCGGCCCATAAAGCGCGGTTACGCGCGTCCACGACGCGCTATGGGCCGTTCCTCAGGATGAGGGCCGTTGGTCCCCCCGCAAAATGCCCTTCGACAAAAACAAATCCGTGATCTTCTGGCTCGCCTCGATGAAAAGCGGGTGGCTGCGCGCGGCGAGCCCGCGCGGGCGCGGCAGCGCAATGTCATAGACCTGCTCGATGCGGCCGGGGCGCGGCGACATCACGATCACGCGGTCGGCAAGCAGCACGGCTTCGTCGATCGAGTGCGTGATGAACAGCACGGTCTTCCCCGTCTGCATCCATAGCTCTTCCAGATCGATGCGCATCTGCTCGCGGGTAAGCGCATCGAGCGCGCCGAACGGCTCGTCCATCAAGAGGAGCGGCGGATCGTGGATCAGCGCGCGCACGATGGCGGCGCGCTGGCGCATGCCGCCGGAAAGCTCGCGCGGGCGGCGATCGTGAAATTCGCCGAGCCCGACCTTGGCAAGCAGCTCATGTGCGCGCGCCACGTAGGCCTTCGGATCGAGCCCGCGCAGCTCCAGCTGCAGCAGCACGTTGCCGAGCACGTTGCGCCATTCGAGCAGCACCGGGCTCTGGAACACGATCCCAAGCCCGGTCTGCGCGCCGCTCACCTCGCGGCCGTCGAGCAGCACGCTGCCGCCGGTGTGGCGCAAAAGCCCCGCGATGATGCGCAGCAGCGTGCTCTTGCCGCAGCCGGACGGGCCGACGATCGCGACGAACTCGCCCTCGGTGACCGTCAGGTCGATGCGGTCGAGCGCGTGCGTCGTCGCTCCGCCGCGGCGGAAGACCTGGCTGACGCCTTTCACCTCGATGTAGGGGCGCGCAGCCGCGCGTTCCGGCTGCACGTCCGAGGCCAAGCGAACAGCCGCCTGCACGGTCAGTTGGACGCGGCGTTCGGCAGGAACTCGTTGGTGTGGAACGCGGTCCAGGGCTTGTCGGTCTGCACGTCGCGATACTGCTTGAGCATCGTGAGCGTCTGCTCCCAGTCCTTCTGGTGACCGAAGCCGGTGCGGCCCTTTACATTTTCCGAGTCCATCAGCTCGATGTCGACCTTGAGCTGATCGAGCTGCGAGTTGCGATTGAGGTCCGGCTTCACCTTCATGGTGGCGTCGACGGCGGCCTCGGGATTCTTCTTTGCTTCCTCCCACGATCGCACGGTCGCCTTCACGAAGCGGCGGATAAGGTCCGGCTTGTTCTTGATCGTGGCTTCCTGGGTCACGATCGTCATGCCGACAATGTTGGCGCCGTGGTCCGCATAGCGCAGCGCGGCCGGCTGTTCGCCCTTGTACTTGATCAGGAAGTACTGATCGTCCGCGCCGCCGAGCAGCGCATCAACGCGCTTCTCCAGCACCGAGACGACCTTCGCGGCCGGGTCGACTTGCACGAAGGTGATCTTGCTCATGTCGAGCTTGTTGGCCGCAGCCATCGCGCGGAACAGCTGTCCAAGCGGATCGCCCGGCGACACCGCGAACTTCTTGCCTTCGAGGTCCTTCGGAGTCTTGATGCCATTTGATGCAAGCGACACCACCGAGAAGCCCGTCGAGCTCAGCACCGTCATCACCGACTTGATCTCGGCCCCCTTGGCGGCGGTCGCGATCACGCTGGATGAGTCCGCAAGCCCGAACGTGTCGGAGCCGGCCGCGACCACCTGCACGGTGTTGGCCGAGCCGCGCCCTTCGTTGATGGTGAGGTCGATGCCTTCCTCTTTATAGAAGCCCTTTTCCTTGCCGTAATAGAACGGCACGTGCAGCCCCCCCATGTACCAGTTGAGGCGGAAGCTAACGGCGTCCTGCGCCATGGCCATCGTGGCGGACGCCGCGAGCGCCGCCAGCGCGCCGATGATCGACTTGAATTTCATGTTGCCCTCCCTTTGGTTTTCTTATGTCAGCGTCACATCCGTCGGCTGCTGCGACACATGCCACGGGATGGTGATGCGTTCGATGATCTCTACCACGTAATAGACCGCGAGGCCGATCAGGCTGAGCAGCACGATCACGGCAAACACCATCGGCGTTTCGAGGTTGCCGTTGTATTGCAGCAGCAGGTAGCCGAGCCCGCGGTCCGAAGCGACGAACTCCGCCACCACCGCCGCGGTCGCGGACAGCGCGGCGCCGACCTTCAGGCCGGTGAAGATGTCCGGCAGCGCCTGCGGCAGGCGGATTTTGGCGAACATCTTCCAGGCGCCGGCGCCGGTGGTGCGCGCGAAATCCAGAATGTCGGGATCGGCGGATTTGAAGCCCGCGATGCTGGCCACCACGATCGGGAAGAAAGACAACAGGAATACCAACAACAGCTTGGGCGTGAAGCCGAACCCGAACCAGATGATGAACAGCGGCGCGATCGCGATCTTGGGAATGATCTGCAGGAAGACGACCACGGGGTAAATGGCGTTTTCGACGAAGCGCGAGTAGGCGACGGTGAGCGCCAGCGGAATGCTGACCACGACCGCAAGCAGATATCCGGCGATGATCTCCTGCGTGGTGACAAAGGCGCCGTCCATCACGGTCGGATAGCGCTTGAGGAATTCTGCCCACACCTTCGAGGGCGGCGGCAGCAGGTATTCCTTGATCCCGGTGAGATGAACCGCGCTTTCCCACAACAGGAACAGCAGCGCGAACACGATCAGCGGCGCCGCGCGGCGCTTGAGCCACGCGGTCAGGCTTGCCCCCCGCGCCGGAGCCGGTTGTTCGAGCGCGATGCTCACGACGGCTGCGCCGCATCCAACGGGCCGCCGAGGTCCCTGGTGCCGTAGTCGGCCGGCAGGTTGATCTCGATCAGCTCCAGATCGTCCGAGCGTGCGATCACGTTGTGCGCGACACCCGCCGGCTGCGAGAGGCAGGAGCCGGCCTTCACGGTGACGTCACCCTCGACGCCGGCGAAGCGGAACGTGATCCAACCTTTGAGGATGATGACGAAATGGCCGGTCATGTCGTGCCAGTGCCAGCCGGTCGGCTGCTCGAACGGGCGGATGGCCCGGATGTGCTTGGCGCCGATCTTTCCGCCCGAGGCCGCCGCGAGGCCGAGATCGCGGTACTCATTGTCCGCGCGCGGCCCATCGCGCGTGAAGGCTTCCTCCGACTCCAGCACATGATTGAGCCGGGTATACGCGTTGCCGAGGTCGAGCGGACCCGGGTAGCTCATCGGCTTGTCGGCGGCGTCCATCCAACATTCCTTGTGTCAGGTAGGTACCCACGCAAGCGCGCGCGTCTCGGTGAGGCGGCGCGGCAGCGCGGTCCAGCTCTCGCCGCCGTCCTGCGAGCGGAAATACTGACCGAGCGCGGTTGTGGCGAAGATCAGCTTCGGATCGGCCGCGTTGGTGGCCACGCACCAGGCCGAGCTTTCGAGCTTGCCCGGCAGGCGCGCATCTTCCCAGTGCGCCCCATGATCGCGGCTGCGCATCAGTTTTCCCCATGAACCGGGCGGGCCATCGCCATTGCACAACAGCATGAAGCCGTTGCGGTCGGCGCGCGGCGTCACGCCGCGGGTGTATTGCGAGGCGGAATCGAGCGGCTTGACCTGCCACGAGCGGCCGTCATCGTTGCTCACATGCAGGCCCATGTTGGTGGTGGCGTAGAGCAGCCGTGAGCCGTTGCGCACAACCGCCACATCATGAATGTCATCGGAAACAAGCCCGGCCGAGGCGCTCTCGAACGTGCGGCCTCCGTCCGTCGAGCGCCACACGCCCCCGATCTCAAGCCCGGCGAACACCAGATCGGGATCGTCCGGATCGAACAGGATGCGGGTCACGCGCGGCTTCAGCACCGCCGGACAGGTTTCCGGCAGCGGCGCTTTCACACGCTCCCAGGTCTTCGCGCCGTCGGCCGAGCGGAAGATCGCGGGCGGACGCGTGCCGGCAAGAATGAGGTCAGGGTCATGCGGCGAGCGCGCGACCGACCAGATGCAGAGGTCATCCATCGGCGAGGGCAGGTGGGTCCATTTGCCGCTCGCAATGTCGAGCCGATAGATGCCGGAATCGGTGCCGGCCAGCAGTTCGTCCGGCCGCTCGGGATGCGAGGCGAGCGCCCAGACGCGCGTCTCGGAGTACATCCCGGACGTGCCCCAGAACCGGTGCAGCGTCTCGCCGAGGTCGTCCGAGTACCAGACGGACAGTCCCGCCGTGCCGATGTAGAGGCGAGGCGTCAATGGCGTCTCCTTGTGTTGCGCCGATGATGAACCTGCCGCGAAACGCGCGTCAATGCACCGGCGGGAAGCAGATCGGCGCCGGCGACAATTTGCACGAGCATGGAT
>JBAVXH010000359.1:0-14513 GCA_049698215.1 Xanthobacteraceae bacterium
GGTCCAGAGCGTCGGATCGTCTTCGCTTGGAAACAGGCCGATATCCTGCACCGCCAGCACGATATCGCGCGCCGCCTTGATCTCCGGCACCTCGTCGATCACCCCCTTCACGATCAGCGGACCGGCCATGCCGGTGACCGCCTGCACCGCGGTCGAGCCGTGATGGTGCGGGTGGTACCAGTAGAGGCCAGGCGGGTGGTCGTCGGGAAGCTGGAACGGATAGTCCTTATGCTCTCCCGGGCGGATCGCGATCATTTCCGAGAGCGGGTTGGAGGTGCCGAGCGGCTCGAACAGGTGCGGCGCGATGTCGAGCCCATGCAGGTGCAGGTTGGTGGTGTTGAGGTCGTGCGGCACGTTGTGATCGCCGTCCCATCCGCGCGAGTCGTAGTGCTTCAGCGCGTTCTTCACGCGGATGCGCAACAGCTCGCCCGGCCTGGTCGTGATCAGCGGACCCGGGACTTGCTTGTTGTAGCCGCGCAGCCGCACCCGCGTGTTGTCGAAGACCGTCTCGATGAAGTGCGGCTCGAGCCTGATCACCGGGCTGATGCTGCGCGGGCGATTCTTCTGCGGCTGCCTGGATTGCGCCGAGGCTTCCGATACGGGACCCGTGGCGCTGCCGAGCGCAGCCGCCGCCGATCCCGCCACGATGGCGCGGCGGGATAGTTTCTTCACGGCCTCCCTCCCCATTCGGGTTTTCAGAACTGCGTCGGATTGGTGCAGGCCGTCGGCGCGCCCTGGGTGGCGAACAGCCCGTACTGCTGGAACGCAACTTCGAGCTGCAGTGAGGTGTCGAGCGGCAACGCGTCCGGGAAATTCCCGCCCGAGAAGCTCTGCGGCGGGACGATGTTCTGGAAGTAGCCCGCGTTGCCGAGCGAGTACTGGGTGCACATGCCGGCAAAGCCGAACGAGGGCGGCACGTTGGTGTTCATGATCGAGGTGGCGCCGCGCGGCGCCGCGAACGCGCTGCTATGACACGACAGGCAGGAGGATTCCTTGTTGTCGACCGGGCCCGCCAGCCGTCCGTTGCAGCCGAAGTGCTCGTAGATCTTGATGTTGGGGTTGAGCACGCTCTGCTGGATCGGGATGCTCTCGCTCTTCGGCACCGCCGGGAAGGTCCACGGGTCGGAGCCCCACTGCACGCCGAGCGGCACCAGCTTGTCCCAGAACGTCTCGCCCACTTGGTTGCCGTCGTAGCCGTAGGTGCCGTAGACCCAGCGCGTCGGCGAGCGCAGGTCGACCACCGCCACGTCGATCTGCACGATGCGATTTTTCTGCACCTCGCGCTCGCACAGATACTGCTGGTTCTGCGCGTTCATTTTGTGCCGGTCGATCTGCCATTCGGGCGAGCCGCGCAGATAGGGCACGCATTCGACCGGCGCGGTTGTGGTCAGGACCTTGACCACCACGGTGCCCTCCGTGAACGGCAGCCCGTCCGGCATCGGCGAACCGAGGTAGTTCACGATCTTCGGCCTGCCGTCCCTCGGATAGGCCTTGCCGAGCGCGTAGCCGCCCCATTCGTTGTAATAGCCGACCGACCAGGTCTCGAAGCCGTGCGGATACTTCTCCACGCATTCCGGGGTCACGCCGGAGAGGTAGTGGACGCCGCGCCGCGGCTTGCCCGGGACCGGTCCGGCGCTCGGCCGGCCGGTGAGCGGCTTGGAGGCGCCGAGGAAGTCGGAGAGGTGCGCGGTGCGCTCATTGGTGGTGCCGTGCACGAACTCGCGGCCGACCGTCGGGTCGTAGGCCATCCAGGGCACGTTGAACCAGCGCGTCTTGCCGCCGACGGTGGTGCGGAAGCCGACCTCGTTGCGCAGCTGCGCGTCCTGCCCCTCCTTGATGTAGTCGATGATCCGCTTGATGTAGTCGGCCCATTTCCCGCTCACCCAGGAGTCCGAGGAGTTGGGCGGCGGCGGGAAGGCCGGCTCGAAGTTGACGTCGAGCTTGAGCCAGGTGCACTCCGGGCAATCCTTCGGGACGCTGGTGGGATAGTTGCGGCTCATCTGGAACACCGGCCCGGACCAGCCCGGCGGCGGATTGGTGGCCGCGTTGCGGAACGCGAAATAGGCCGCATCGGGCTTTTGCCGCTGCTGGGCCGACGCCGGCGCCGAGAGCGCGGCGATGGCCAGCGGGACAAACAGGACAGCTGGGACGCGAGACATGGCGCGGACTGCAGCGATTTTGCGGTGCATCGAATCCTCCTGATTTGCCTTCTTCAGCTGCTTCGCGCCTGGCCTCAGGCCGAGCGTGCCAGCTGCGATGTGACGTACGAATAGAAGCCGGCCTGGTCCGCGAAGCGCAGAAACAGGTTCTGCGGCTTGCCGCTTCGCGCTTTCTTGAGCCAACCTTGCTCGAAGCCCCACTGCACCACGCTGAGCGGCGAGCGTTGCGCCTGTGCGTAGAGGTCCGGCCGCGCCAGGTAGCAGGTCGCGCACACGTCCCACATGTCATAGAACGGCTCGTTCGAGACGAGGCTGTAGCCCTCATAGGCAAGCTGCGAGAACGTGTGCTGCTGTCCTTGTTTCTTCAGCGTGTTCATGAAGCCCTTCATGATCGCCGCCGTGTTGGTGATATCGAGCGGAAACACGTTGATGTCGCTGAAGCTCTGCAGTGCGGTGTGAACAGCGAACGGGTCGAAAAACACATTCCACTCGGCGTGCTTGTTCGCCACCGCCGGATTGACGGTCGAAGGATCGAGGTTGCCGTTCACGCCGATCGCGCCGCCCATCCAGATGATGTCGCCGATGGCGGCAACAAGATCCGGACGCTTTGAGGTGACGTCGGTCAGCGGGGTGAACGCCGTCGTGAGCAGCACAGTAAGCCGCTCGCGCGCCTTGAGCGCGGCCTCGAGCAGCTTCACCAGAAGCTCATCACCCGACGGCGGCGGGGTCCGCACGGTCGAGCGGTATCGACGCAGGCTCGGGATCTTGGCGAAATTCACGACATCGCCGCGATACGGCCAGGGGAACGGATTCCAGCCGCGCGCGCTGCTCAAGCCGAGCGGCATTTTGGGGCGGCCCATAAACTGGTTCAGCAGCGAGCACACATCCATCGCGGGCTCAGGGATGCAGTCGGCATTGGCGACGATGATGCCCTTGAGGTCGACGTTGGGCATTGCAACAAGCAACAGCGTTGCGATGAAATCGTCGATCGCGGCGTCGTGAATGAACACGACGGGCCGCTTCTGGTCCTGCTTGCTCTTGGCCATCGCAATCCCCCCGGGCATCTCGCGCGCCGGCGTTAAGAATCGCGCGCGCGTCGCGCAAATCGCAACGGCAGCATAGATGCAACAATTCCGGGTTTGCAATTGTGCGCCGGCGCTGTTGCGATGCGCGGGTGAGTGTTGCGCCAATTCCCGATCGTGTCCGCCGCTACGGACGGCGTCGTTGCTTCGCGAGGAGTCCGCCGCCTGCCAATGTGCGCGGCCTTCTGCCCTTCCTGAGAGAAGGGTGACATTCCATACCCGAGACATAGGTGACACTTTTGGCCCTTTGCGGGAGAGCAGAGGTGCCGTGGAAGGAGTGTCACGTCATGGACGAGCGGGTGAAGTTTATCGCCCGGGTGTGGATGGGGAGCCGATGTCGCGGCTGTGCGAGGAGTTCTCGATCTCGCGCAAGACCGGCTACAAGATCAACCTGAGCCAGGTGTTCGCCGGCCACATCGTCGGCATCAAGCAAGTCGACTACCATCTCTGGCTCGCCAGCTTCATGCACTATGATCTCGGATACTTCGACGACGAGACATGCAGGCTCGAACCGATCGAAAACCCCTTCGGCCCGAAAGTGTTACCTATGTCTCCGGTATAAACCGTCACCCATGTGTCCGGAATGGACCCCCTGAAAGATGGCGACCCCGGCAGGATTCGAACCTGCGACCCTCAGCTTAGAAGGCTGATGCTCTATCCAACTGAGCTACGGGGCCTTGAGCCCATAGTGGCGCCGAAATCGTTAGCGGCGCAATAAACTCAATGCGTCCAGGCGCCGCGCCGGTTGTAGGCGAAGTTGTCCGAGTAGGACATCGTTCTGCGCACCATCGGCTTCGGCTCGGCGAGCTGATAGGCAATGCCATGCCGCTCGCAGTAGGCAACCGCCTCCTCCTTGGTCTCGAAACGCAGGCGCAGCTGCTGGCGCATGTCGCCCGACGAGGTCCAGCCCATCAGCGGCTCGATCGCGCGCGGCTGCTCCGGCTCGTAGTCGAGCACCCAGTCCTTGGTCTTGGCGGTGCCGGACTGCATCGCGGTTTTCGCCGGCCTGTAGATGCGTGCAACCACTGTGTTCATCCGTTGACTGGTCGGGGCAGCAGGATTTGAACCTGCGACCTGAAGTACCCAAAACTTCCGCGCTACCAGGCTGCGCTATGCCCCGGATAGCGCGAGCGATACACGGTTCGGTTTTCCCCAGCAAGCCGCGCCAGATAGCTAAGAAATCCTCAGAATCGGGTCAAAACTACACCAAGAACCTTAACTGCCGTCAGGACGGAGGGAACAGCAAGCAGGCCCAAACCTAGCAAGAAGAGGATTGTTACACTGTATCGAGCGATCGGCTGAGTTGATGACTGATATCCGTACCAATTGCGCATAAGATCAACGGTGGCATTTTCGCGCTCTTCCAGCGGCCAGAACGATTGATAGGTTGCTTCCAAGGCCGTCGCGAGTTGTTTAGCCCCGGCGTCGCTTATTGAATCGCCGTCAACACGTACGTAGTCGGCCCAATCACCGTGTTTCTTGACGATATACGGACAGGCGACTTGGTATATCGCCGAGCCGATGCCCATAGCCATAAGACCGAAGTAGACAAAGTAGAGCTTGTTCCTCCAGAGCGCGGTTACCACGCTCACTTGGTTCAGATGTCCGTCCAGCGCTTCCATACTAAGGAAGCGAGCGATCTGATCGTTGAATAGGATCAAATAGCCGATAGCCGGGAACAGTACCGAGAGTTGGGCTGCGCGGGAATTGCCCAGCGAGCGCAATGTCACCCAGCGCATGCTGCATCCTACAGGTCCGCGGGCGTCTCAGCCGAGAGCTCGCGCGAACTAACAGTAGCCAATCAGTGGGGCTGCGCCGCGTCGGGGCGGACTTCCGCCGCCATCATGCCCTTCGGCCCCGGCCCATAGCGCACCAGCACCGTCTGGCCCGGGCGCAGCTCGGTCAGTCCGTAGCGGCGCAGCGTTTCCATATGCACGAAGATATCAGGTGTGCCGTCGCCGCGCGTCAGGAAGCCGAAGCCGCGCAGCCGGTTGAACCATTTCACCACCGCGCGCTCGAGTCCGCTCGTCGGCGTGACCTGAACATGGGTGCGCGCGGGCGGAAGCTGCGCCGGATGGATCGCCGTCGACTCGTCCATCGAGAGGATGCGGAATGCCTGTAGTCCCTTCGGCCGCTGCAGCACCTCGCAGACGATGCGTGCTCCCTCGTAGGCGGTTTGATAGCCGTCGCGGCGCAGGCAGGTGACGTGCAGCAGCACGTCGGGCAGTCCGTTGTCCGGGATGATGAAGCCGTAGCCCTTCGAGACGTCGAACCACTTGATCGCGCCCGTGAGCTCGATGATGCTCGCGCCCTCGTCGGCGAGCTCGCTCGCGAGATCGGGAAGCGCGAAGCCTGTCCCGGAAACCTTTGGCCCCAAATCGTCCGACGACATGACCCCGAACGCCGCCGCCTTGTTCAGCGCCTCTTGAGAGCGCTTGTCTGCACGAATCGCCGCTTCATCGAACATAACATCGCGGTGGCGCGCGCAAAGACCTAATTGCATGAATACCACCGGCCTGTGGCTAACTGTGCACAGTGCTGTGGAAGCGCATGCAGCGCTTGAGGTTTCTCAATTCGGTTTGGTGATGAAAGGTTCGAGAACCGCGCCGATGTCGTGGCGTGCAACGAGGTCGGCGATGTCGTCGAAGTCGGTCGACTCGCGGTTGATGATAACCAGGCGCGCGCCGCTGCGCTTCGCCATCAGCGGAAAGCCCGCCGCCGGCCACACCACAAGCGAGGAGCCGATCGCAATGAACAGATCGGCCGAGCGCGTCAGTTCCTCAGCGCGGCGCATCGCGTCTTCGGGCATCGCCTGGCCGAACGAGACAGTGGCGGTCTTGATGTAGCCGCCGCACGAAGGACAGGACGGCGCGCGGCCGCTTGCCTCGAAGAACTGCCTGACCCAAGGCAACTCGTAACGCGTCGCGCAGTCGAGGCAGGACGCGTAAGTCGTATTGCCGTGCAGCTCCACAACATGTTCAGGAGCAATGCCAGAGGCTTGGTGCAGGTTGTCGATGTTCTGAGTGACCACGCCGGGCGACTTGCCTATGCGGTAGAGGCTCGCCAGCGCCTGGTGGCCGCGGCCTGGCGCAGCGCCGCCGAACGACTCCTCCATGGCGAAACGCCGCCGCCAGGATTCGTCGCGCGCCTCCTGGCTCGCGAGGAAATCCGAGAAGTCGATCGGCCGCATCTTGGTCCAGATGCCGCCTGGGGAACGAAAATCCGGGATGCCGCATTCGGTTGAGATGCCCGCGCCGGTGAATGGAACGATGACCTCCGACCGGGTGACCAGTTCGCGGAGTTCGTCGATTGCGGTCTCAAGGTCGGGCGCGATCATGCGTGCCACTCCGGACATCTGGCGTCACAGCGTCCTTTGTTTGTGCCCGCATTCCTTGCAGGTGAATTCCACACGGGATTCCCCCTTCGCCGCAGACACGCGGTTTTTCCCGCCGCACTTTCCGCATGTGGCCTCGATCCGGGTCGCGCCCTGCTTGATGGTGATGGTCTTTTTCGCCATCGCCTCGCGGATCAGCCGCTCGGTCTCCTCGCGCATCGCCTGCTTCGACATTTCGACGCCTTTCAATAATGCCGCGTTCCCCGGCCGCCCCTGCCCGGGTATCGGATTTCCTGCTATTGCCTGCTCCCGCCCCCGGGGCCAAGACGTTTCTCAAGGAGACGGCGACAATGAAGTATCTGCACACCATGCTGCGCGTGCGCAATCTCGACGAGGCGCTCCATTTCTATGTGGACCTGCTCGGCCTGAAAGAGGCGCGCCGCCGGGTGGATGAGAAGAACAAGTACACCCTCGTGTTCCTCTACGCTTCGGACGACGCGGCACTGGTCGAGGAGAGCAAGAAGAAGACCGGCCGCGATCAGCCGATGGTGGAGCTGACCTACAACTGGAACACAGAGGACTATGGCGAGGCACGCTACTTCGGCCATCTCGCCTACGAGGTCGACGATATCTACGCGACCTGCGAGAAGCTGATGAAGGGCGGCGTGACGATCAATCGGCCGCCGCGCGACGGCAACATGGCGTTCGTGCGCTCACCAGACAAACATTCGATCGAACTGCTGCAGAAAGGCCAGCCATTGCCGCCGAAGGAGCCGTGGGCCTCGATGCCGAATACAGGAAATTGGTGAGCGGGCGCCAGCCCGCCGAAGCGTAGGCGAAGCCGGGTTGCCCCTGCCTGCCAACCTCTTTATATCGGCGGCTCGCGGTTTCACCCGCGTCCGCGCCCTTCGTCTAGCGGTCCAGGACACCGCCCTTTCACGGCGGTAACACGGGTTCGAGTCCCGTAGGGCGCGCCATTGCAGTTGCCGCGCCCGGGGCATCCTCGAGAACCAGTCTTAATTCCCACCTGCGACGCGGTAGGCGATCCACGCCGCGCGCCCGGTGAACTGGGAGCGGTTGGAGCTCACGTCCCAGATCACGAACGTCATGACGGCCAGAATGAAAAGTATGTAGCGCATCGTGCCCTAGGGTAATTTCAAGAATGCAGCGAAGCGTTACGCGGCGAGTCACCATTTTCAGATGTTTTACGCCGAGCCTTGGCTCAAATTTCGGAAAATTGGATGCAAAGCCCTCGCTGGGTCCCACAGGTGGCCAGAACAGCGGAAGCCGTCAGCTCGCGCGCACCCAAGCGGTGCTTGCCATCAGCCGCTCGCGACTCACGGGGCTCAGCAGGCGCACGACCTTCGGCCGGCCCTCCGCTCCCGCGCGCGTGACGTAGTCGGCGTCGAGCAAGCGAAACGTCTGCTCCTTCCAGCGCTGGGCAAGCCGCGCCGCCTCGGCATCCTCCACGCCGAAGGTGAGCTTCACGGCCTCGATCATGAACGCGTCGGCGAGCGCCTCGCGGTCCATGCCCTTCATTACCGCCTGCCGCGCCGAGACGCGCGCGTGCACAAGGGTGCGATCTTCCTCACCGGCATCAATCGTTCGTTCTGGGGCGGTCATCGCGGATCCCGAAGCGAATCAATTGATGACAACTATGCGTAACCACGGCCCGAGCGCCAAGGCTTGCCGGCTCAGCCAGCGGATGAAAAAGGCCGCCCGGTCGGAGCCGGGCGGCCTTGGCTTGCTCGCACGCGCAGGAATCAGAAAGCCGCGAACTCCTGGATCGGCAGATCCCTCGCATTCCTCGTCAGGCTGAGGATGTCGACGGTATTGCCACTCGTGTGATTGGCCACGACCGTCGCATGCGTTGAGACAGAAACGACAACCGCGAGAATGAGCGCGGCCAAAGCGAGGACCGAAAAAATCTTGGTGCGCATAGCAATGCTCCTGATGAAAAGCTTCAACGGGCATAGTCTGCGCCTATCGCGTATTGCCGCGATGTCGTGAGGTCAGCGGATTGGTATCGAGCGTATTGCACTGCGGCGTGATCACCCGCGCAGCGCAACGAAAACGCAAAGAAAAGTCACATGGAGAAGGTGAAGCGCCCGTGCTCCGCACCATGCTACCGCCGTGATACGGGCGGCGCGTAGGCTCTATTTCTTCCGGCCCGCGCCGTTCTTTTCGTCCACCTTGTCCTGCGCCCGGTCCTTGGCGTCGACCTCTCCTTCAACGGAGGCGCTGAGGCGTTGATAGCCGCCAAGGCCGAGGATGATCAGGATGGCGGTTATCAGGACGGCAACCGGATAGAGGATCAGCCCGACATCCTGCTGGCCCTGGCGGAAAACCATCACCAGCGCCTCGATGAAAACCGCGATCGCGATGGTCGAGATGAACTTGGTGAGGCTGCGCCGCGCCTCGGAGGCCAGGCGCATTTCGCGCCCGCGGATGACCTCCTCCTCGACGAAATACTTGGCGACGTCGAACACCGCCATCGCGATCACGACGTAGCCGATCGATTCCAGCAAGTTGGTGCCGGCCTCCGCCCACGGGCCGCGCAGCGCGACGACGATGAGCCCGGCGCTGTAGATGCTCAGCGCGAGCGCGATCAGCATCAGCACCACGCTCGCAAGGCCGAACACGGCACGCGAGATGTAGTCCATGGCATTCGTCATGAGGGCTCCGCCGGCTCATAACGGAACTCCGCGCCGAAAGTTCCCTTGGCGGAACTTTAGGTTCCCACGCGCAGCGGCGCAGCGAGCTTGCGCAAGGTGGCAATGATTGACAGGACCACGATCCGGCCGGTTTTCGGATTCTCCGACGGCACATTCTCGATCGACAGCGTGAACGACGCGGAGTCCGCATCCACCTCGATCACGTGGCAGTTCCGCGTCTTGGTCGGGTCGGCATAGATGTCGATTATGGTGCGGTCCGGCCCGATGCCGGCGAGCGCAAGCGCCGCGACCACATTGACGTTCGCCGGAAAGCCGGCGGCGGCATCGCGCGCGGTGCCGGAGAATACGAGCTTCGCCTCGTTCAACCCCTCGACGGAAATTCCGTTCTTGACGAGATGCGGCGCGCCGGCGAGGCCGTTGGGCGGCTTGCGCGTCGTCATCTTCACCGAGTGGATCGTGCCCTCGGCGGCCGCCGCGACGGCATCAAGCCCCAGCAGCCCGCCGGTCGGCACGATGATGCGCCCGCCGTGCTGCTTCGCGAGCTCGGTGAGCTCCGGGCGCGGCAGCAGTGCGCCGCAGGAGAGAACCATCACCTGCTTGCCGGCGATGAGCATTGGCCGGCAAATCTGCTCCAGCACCGCGGCGGGCGCGCACTCGACCGCAAGATCGGCATGCTCGGGAAATTCCTCGAGCGGCACGATGGGCGCCTCGATGCCCTCTTCGTCGAGCCAGCCGCGCGCCTTCTCCTCGTCGCGCGCCGCCACACAGGCAAGCGTCAGTCCCGGCATGCCATCCGCGAGACTGCGCGCGAGCGCGCGCCCGATCGTACCGAGACCCGCGATTGCGATGCGCATCAAAGCCCCTCCGGGAGTGCATGGCGGTCATACGCTGCGACACTGATGGCGGCAACGACTGCTTGACCGGGCGCGCCGGGCCGATAAAGCAAGGGCAACGTCAAGGAGGACAAGATGAAAAAGGCTTTGGTGGCCGCGGTCGCGGCCCTGCTCGCGCTTCCCGGCATCGCGCGGGCGCAGGACTATCCCATCCGCCCCATCACGATGATCATTCCCTTCGCGGCCGGCGGCCCGACCGATGTGCTCGGCCGCGTCGTCGCGGCACGCATGAGCGAAATTTTGGGCCAGCAGATCGTGATCGAAAATGCGACCGGCGCCGGCGGCATGACCGGCGCAAACCGGGTCAAGACCGCGCCGCCCGACGGCTACATGATCCTGCTCGGCACAGTCGGCACCCAGGCGCAGGTGCAGAGCCTTTCCAAAAAACCGCTCTATGACGCCGCGAAGGATTTCCAGCCGGTGGCGCTGCTCGCCGACGTTCCAATCGTCCTGATCGTGCGCAAGGACCTGCCGGTGAACAACCTCAAGGAATTTGTCGAGTATACGAAGAAGAACCAGGACAAGATGTCGTTCGCGTCCTCGGGCGTCGGTGCGGCGGTGCATCTCGGCACGGTGGTGCTGAACTCGGCGATCGGGGTGAACGTGACTCACGTCCCCTATCGCGGCAGCGCGCCTGCGATGCAGGATCTGCAAGGCGGGCGCGTCGATTACATGACCGAGATCGTCTCGACCGCGTTTCCGCAGATTCAGGGCGGCGCCGTCAAGCCGATCGCGGCGCTTGCGCCGCAGCGCATCAAGAACCTGCCAGACCTGCCGACCGCAAAGGAAGGCGGCGTCGATGTCACGGCCTATACGTGGAACGCGATCTTCGTGCCGAACGGCACGCCTGACGCAATCGTGAAGAAGCTCAACGCCGCGGCGGTCGAGGCGATGAAGTCGCCGGCCGTGCGCGAGAAGCTCGAGCCGCTCGGCGTAACCGTTGTGGGCGAGGACCGCATGACGCCCGCCTACCTCAGCCAGTTCGTCAAGGACGAGATCGTGAAGTGGGGCAAGGCGATCAAGGACAGCGGCGCCAGTACGGACTGATTGATTTCGTCATGGCCGGGCATAGCCCGCGAAGACGGGCGTAAACGTCCTTATTGTCCCGGCCATCGACGTCTTGCTTCAATGAATGGAAGTCGTGGATGCCCGGCATGAAGCCGGGCATGACGGAGTCAATTGATGCTCATGGACGGTTTCACCCGCACGGAGATCCAAACCTCCGGTGCGCGCATCGTTGCGGCGCATGGCGGCAAGGGCCCGCCGTTGCTGCTTCTGCACGGCAACCCGTTCACCCACCTCTCGTGGCACAAGTTCGCGCCGCGCCTCGCGCAGGAATTCACCGTGGTCGCGACGGATCTTCGCGGCTACGGCGACTCGGAAAAGCCGCCGAGCCAGCCGGATCATGCGAACTATTCGTTCCGCGCGATGGCGCAGGACAACGTCGAGGTGATGGCGTCGTTTGGGTTCGAGAAGTTCTTTGCGGCTGGGCACGACCGCGGCGCGCGTGTCGTGCATCGCATGTGCCTCGATCATTCCGACAAGGTGCTGCGCGCCTCGATCCACGACATCGTTCCTCAGCACCACCTGTTCAATCATCCGACGCAGGCCTGGGCGACCGGCGCCTACCACTGGTTCTTCATGATCCAGAAGCCGCCGCTGCCCGAGCGGCTGATGAGCGCGGACCCGGACTTCTTCATCGAATACAAGCTGTCCAAGACCAAGCAGGGCCTCTCGTTCTTCGGCAAGGAGGCCCTCGAGGAATACAAGCGCTGCTTCCGCAATCCCGAGACCGTGCGCGGCATGTGCGAGGACTATCGCGCCTGCGCGACCGTCGATCTCGCGATGGACACCGAGGACTTCAAGGCGGGCAAGAAGGTCATCTGCCCGGTGCAACTGCTCTGGGGCGCGACCGGACAGGTCGGGCGGCAGAACGATCCGCCGGCGATCTGGAAGTACTACGCGACCGACATCCGCGACGCGCGGGCGCTCCCCTGCGGGCACTACCTCTCGGAGGAAGCGCCGGAAGAAACTTACGCGGCGATGCGGACGTTCTTTGCCCGCTAGGCCGCCGGCACGGGCGGCGGCGCGAGCAGGAAATTGCGCACCGCGTACCAGAGCAGGTGCCGGTTGTTGCTGTAGCCGAGGCTGTGCGCAGCCGGCAGGATCGCGAATTGCCGGTCGCCGTTCGGAAGCTGCGCGTAAAAATCGAGCAGGTCCTCGTTGGTCGAGTTGCCGTCGTGTACGCCGCGCACCATCAGGACGGGCGACAGCACTTTCTTTGGGTCGACCAGCGGCAGGTTGACCGCCATGTCGAGATAGGTCCCGCTCGGGATCGTGTCGCCGAATTTGAGCTCGTCCGCGGCGATCGCGTCCGCGACCGCGAGGTCGTACCCCGCATGGCCGTCGCGCGTGAAGATCGAGCGGATCATGGCAAGATCGCGCTTGCGGCGCGGGCTCGCGCGCAGCCGCTCTGCGTTCGCGTTGCGGCGCGCGATCTCGGGGGAGCCGGTGCCCTTGTAGGTGAACGCCGACAGGATCAGCCGGTCCACGGATTGCGGCTCAGCCTGCGCGTACGCACCCGCGCGGATCGCCCCGGACGATGTGCCGTACATGTGTACCTTCTGCTGGCTCGTCTCCCGCAACACCACGGGAAGCGCAGCCTTCAGGTCCTCAACCCCGCTCGCGATGTCGGAGCTGTTGCCCGAGGAGCCGGAGCGGCCATAGCCGTCGTGGTCCATCGTCCACACGTCGAAGCCATAGCCGGCGAGCACGTTCATGAACGAATACTCGCCCTTGCCAGGCACCGTCAGATCGTAGCTCGAGCGCGACGAATTCGACGAGCCGTGGACCAGGAACATGACCGGCTGTTGCTCGCCGGGCTTCGGGGCGGCGCGTTTGCGATAAAGGTAAAGCTTCACATTCCCCTTGTTGGCCCAGTACTCACTCGCCTGAATCTCGGGCTTTCCCTCGGCATGAGCGCTGGTAACAAGGCCGACGACCCCCGCCCCTGCTCCCGCGATGACGGCCCGGCGCGCGATCTCATCCATGGATTCCTCCTTGAGATTTGCCGCCACGATAGCAAATCGGGCCATGCGGCGGCAGTATCCCCGCCATGATTCGGCGCTAGAGACGGCGGAATGAGATTTTCGCGACGGCATCTGCTGACGGCCGCGCTGGGCGGGGCAGCCCCGCTTGCGCTCGGCGGTCCGGCGTTCACGCAGGTGGCCGCTCAGCCATTCGCGCAATGGGTCGAGAGCTTCCGGCCACGCGCACTGGCCAAGGGCATCTCCGATGCGACCTACACGCGGGTGATGGGCGCCCTGAAGCCCGACACGACCGTGTTCACCGAAATCCGCAGTCAGCCCGAGTTCAACCAGCAGCTCTGGCAGTACCTCAACCGCCGCGTCTCCGACTGGCGTATCCAGACCGGGCAGGAGCGGGCCAAGACTTACGCGCCGCTGTTCGCGCGCATCGAAAAGGACTTCGGCGTCGAGCGCTCGGTCATGCTCGGCCTGTGGGGCATCGAGTCGACGTTCGGCGATCCGGTGGTGAAGCAGAACCACTCGCGCCCGATCTTCCCGGCGCTTGCCGCGCTGGCCTGGGGCGAGCCGCGGCGGCGCGCCTATTGGGAAACCGAGCTCATCAACGCGCTACGCATCGTCGAGAAGGGCTGGGCAACGCCAAAGGAGATGGTCGGCTCGTGGGCCGGCGCGATGGGTCACACCCAGTGGATGCCCGAGGTCTGGCTCAATGTCGGCATCGACTATGACGGCGATGGCCGAGTCAATCCGCTCGACAAGCCCGACGATGCGCTTGGATCGAGCGCACGCTATCTGGTGAACCGCGGAAAATACCGGCGCGGCGAGCACTGGGGGTACGAAGTGCGTGCATCGGGACGCGGCTCCGACGAGACGTCGCGCAGCTACGAGGCATGGCAAGCGATGGGAGTCACGCGCGCCGACGGCCAGCCGTTTCCCAATCCCAAGCTCACGGCGAAACTCTGGGTGCCGGTCGCGGGCGGGCCGGCGTTCCTGCTCGGGCCGAACTTCTATGCGGTGAAGACCTACAATCCGTCGATGAATTACACGCTCGCGATCGTACATCTCGGCGATCGCGTGCTGGGGGCTGGCCCGTTCGTACAGCCGTTCCCCGGAAGCGAGCGCACACCGACGCTCGCCGAAGTGCAGGAGATGCAGCGCCGCCTCACCGCCGCGGGCTTCGACACCGGAGGTACCGACGGCCGCGTCGGCAACATGACCATGCTCGCGGCGCGCACATATCAGCAAAAGGTGGGACTGGTTCCGGCGGACGGATATCTGGGGCTCAAGCTACTGGCGAAGCTGCGGGGCCCGTAGGGTGGGTTAGCG
>JBAVXH010000360.1:0-3235 GCA_049698215.1 Xanthobacteraceae bacterium
GTTACGGGCTCGGTCGGCAAGACCAGCACCAAGGAGGCGCTGCGGCTTGTGCTCGGCCGGCAGGGCGAGACCCATGCGGCGGCCGCCTCGTACAACAATCACTGGGGTGTGCCGCTCACGCTCGCGCTGATGCCGCAGTCGGCGCAGTTCGGCGTGTTCGAGATCGGGATGAACCACGCGGGGGAGATCACGCCGCTCGTCGAGCTGGTGCGCCCGCATGTTGCGATGATCACCACGATCGCGCCGGTGCATCTGGAATTCTTCGGCACGCTCGAGGCGATCGCGGACGCCAAGGCGGAGATATTTCTCGGCGTGGAGCGAGGCGGCGCCGCCGTCATCAATGCGGACACGCCGCAGTTCGCGCGCCTCAAGTCCGCCGCGCAGGCCGCCGGTATCGATCGGATCGTGTCGTTTGGCGAGCGCGAGGATGCCGACGCGCGGTTCGTGAAGGCTTCGCTGCAAGCCGACACCTCCACAGTGCAGGCGCAGATCCTCGGTCACGACGTGACCTACAAGCTCGGTGCGCCGGGTCGGCACGTGGTCGACAATTCGCTGGGCGTGCTTGCGGCCTCGCAGCTGCTCGGTGCCGATCTCGCGCTTGCGGCGCTCGCGCTCGCCGACCTCAGGGCGACGGCGGGGCGCGGACAGCGCATGACGATCGAAGTGCCCGGCGGCTCGGTGCTGCTGATCGACGAGAGCTACAACGCAAATCCAACCTCGATGCGCGCCGCGCTCGCGCTGCTCGGGCAGGTGCCGATGCAGGGGCTCGGCCGGCGCATCGCGGTGCTCGGCGACATGCTCGAGCTTGGCCCGGACGGAGCGAAGCTGCACGCCGCGCTCTCCGACTCAGTCGTCGAACATGCGGTCGATCTTGTGTATTGCGCCGGCACGCTGATGAAATCGCTGTGGGACGCGCTTCCCTCGGAGCGCCGCGGCGGCTATGCGGAGAACTCTGCCGCACTCGAACCGGAGGTCCTCAAGGCCATCACCGTGGGCGATGCCGTGATGGTCAAGGGGTCGCTTGGCTCACGCATGGGGCGGATCGTGAAGGCGCTGCAGCGCCGCTCCGTGCCGGCCGAACAGGCGCTGGGATAGCACATGCTCTATTGGCTTGCTGATCTCTCGGGCACGCTCTCGGTGCTGAACGTCTTCCGCTACCTGACGGTGCGCACCGGCGGTGCGATGTTCACTGCCATGTTGTTCGTATTTCTGTTCGGGCCGTGGATCATCGATCACCTGCGGCTGCGTCAGGGCAAGGGTCAGCCCATTCGCGAGGACGGCCCGGAGTCGCACCTCGTTTCCAAGCGCGGAACGCCGACGATGGGGGGGCTGATGATCCTGTCAGGTGTCACGGTTTCGGCCGTGTTGTGGGCAAACCCGTACAATCCCTATGTGTGGATCGTGCTCGGCGTCACGCTGTGTTTCGGGCTTGTCGGCTTCTACGACGACTACCTGAAAGTGACCCAGCAGAGCCACAGCGGTTTTGCAGGGCGGCTGCGTCTGATCATCGAGGCGGTTGTCGCGTTCGGCGCGTGCTGGGCGATCATGAGCCTTGGCCGGCCGCCCTTCGCGACCACGCTCACGATTCCGTTTTTTAAGGATCTCGTCTTCAATCTCGGTTGGCTCTTCCCGATCTTCGGTGCGATCATCATCGTCGGCGCCGGCAATGCGGTGAACCTCACTGACGGACTCGACGGCCTTGCGATCGGTCCGGTGATGATCGCGGCGGGGTGCTTCGGCGTCTTCTCCTATGTGGTCGGCAACGCGTTCCTCACCGATTATCTGCAACTGCACTTCGTTCCCGGCACCGGCGAGCTCGCGGTCCTGTGCGGGGCCGTGATCGGGGCCGGGCTCGGCTTTCTCTGGTTCAATGCGCCGCCGGCCTCGATCTTCATGGGCGACACCGGCTCGCTCGCGCTCGGCGGGCTGCTCGGTTCGGTCGCGGTCGCGGTCAAGCACGAGCTGGTGCTCGCGATCGTCGGCGGCCTGTTCGTGCTCGAAGCCGTGTCGGTGATCGTGCAGGTGGTTTCGTTCCGGTTGACCGGCAAGCGCGTGTTTCGGATGGCGCCGCTGCATCATCATTTCGAGAAGAAGGGCTGGACCGAGCCGCAGATCGTAATCCGCTTCTGGATCATTTCGATTGTGCTCGCGCTCGCGGGGCTCTCCACCCTGAAGCTGAGGTGATTTGTGTGCACGCACATGCGGCACGCTCGGTGTGCTCCCTCCCCCCTTGAGGGGGAGGGTTGGGGAGGGGGGTCGGAGTTTGTTGCGTTGTCCCTCGCCGCAGGACGGACCCCCACCCCTAACCCCTCCCCAGCGAAAGGGCGTTTACGCCCGTCTTCGACGGGCTATGGGGGAGGGGAACAGAGCGGAGCGCGTGGCGCGAGCGTCATACCATGATTCCGATCACCAGCTTCGCCGGTCGCAAGGTCGCGCTGTTCGGGCTCGGTGCATCCGGCACGGCAAGCGCCAGCGCACTGCTCGCCGGCGGCGCCGACGTGGTGGCGTGGGACGACACCGAGGCGAGGGTCGAGAAGGCGCGCGCTGCCGGAATTCCGGTTTCCGACCTGCGCCACATCGGCTGGGGCAAGATTGACGCACTCGTGCTCGCGCCCGGCGTGCCGCTCACCCACCCCGCGCCGCACTGGACCGTCGGCCTCGCGCGCAATGCGGCGGTCGAAGTGGTCGGCGACATCGAGCTGTTCTGCCGCGAGCGGCGTCGTACCGCGCCGACCGCGCCGTTCATCGCGATCACCGGCACCAACGGGAAGTCCACCACGACGGCGCTGATCGCGCATCTCTTCGCGAGCGCCAACTATGATGCGCAGCTCGGCGGCAATATCGGCACCGCCATCCTCTCGCTCGCGCCGCCCGCGCCCGGGCGCGTGCATGTGATCGAGTGCTCGTCGTTCCAGATCGACCTTGCCCCCACGCTCGATCCTTCTGTCGGCATCCTGCTCAACGTCACCGAGGATCACCTCGACCGCCACGGCACGCTCGCGAACTATGCGGCAATCAAGGAGCGGCTGGTCGCGGGCGTGCAGAACGGCGGCAGCGCGATCGTCGGCGTCGACGACAATCTCTGCCAGGCGATCGCCGACCGCATCGAGCACCGGGGCAAGCGCGTCGAGCGCGTCTCGGTACGCCAGCCGCTCTCTGCCGGCTTCTACATCGAAGGCGACCGCGTGATGCGCGCGACCGGCGGCACTGCGCGCGCGGTCGTGCAGATCGGCGG
>JBAVXH010000361.1:0-8060 GCA_049698215.1 Xanthobacteraceae bacterium
CCTTCGATCTGCCCGCCCGCTCCCGCTCCGACGTTGGAGCCGCGCCGCCGCCACGGGTTCACCACCGGCCCGAAGCACGAGGTCTCGTTCGACGAGCCCATCGCGAACTCATCATTGTTGAGCTTGCCGAGCATCACCGCGCCGTCGCGCCAGAGATTGGTGGTCACGGTCGACTCGTAGGTCGGCGTGAATTCATCGAGGATTTTCGAGCAAGCGGTGGTGCGCACGCCCTTCGTCGCGAACAGATCCTTGATGCCGAGCGGAATGCCTTCGAGCGGACCGCCCTCACCTTTTGCGAGCCGCGCGTCGGACGCGCGCGCCATCGCGCGCGCCTGGTCAGGCGTTTCCTTCACGAAGGCATTGAGCGCGCGCGCCGCCTCGACCGCGCCGATGTGCGCGTCGGTCAGCTCCAGCGCGGTGATGTCTTTGTTGCGCAGGCGCTCGCGTGCCTCGGCGAGCGTCAACGAGGTCAGGTCGGTCATGGCTTTTGTTCACGCATGATCTTGTCCGAAAACCGGATGCCACTTTTCGGGATCATGCTAGTCGCAGATGAACTTGTTTTTCGGTTCCGTCTTCTTCATGTCGGAGGGTGCGCGCTGCCGGATCAGGATCGTGCCGTCGGGCTGCTCCTCGCGGTAGAGCTCGCCCGGTTGCGGCAGGCCCATTGCGCGCAGGTCCTCCGCCGTATGACCGGCCGGCATCTTGCCCGCCGAAATGATGTCGATCAGCGCCCAGATGCGCTCGCGATCTCCGGTCTCGCAGGCCCAGCACATGGGTCAACGCTCCCCCGTCATCCCGGAAGCCGCGAAGCGGCTATCCGGGACCCATCCATCCCGCACTCGGCGCTCAATGGGTCCCGGCTCTCGCTGCGCTCGGCCGGGATGACATTCGAAATTCATTCCACCACCTTCGGCACCAGAAAGAAATTGTCCTCCGTCGCCGGCGCATTCTTCACGATGTCCTGCGGAATGCCGCCGTCGGTCACCACGTCCTCACGCTTCTTCATCGCCATCGGCGTCACCGAGGTCATCGGCTCGACACCGTCGACATTCACCTCGGAGAGCTGCTCGACGAACGCCAGGATGCCATTGAGCTCGTCCTTGAGATGCTCAACTTCCTCGTCCTTCACGGCGATGCGCGCGAGATGCGCGATGCGGCGGACGGTGGCGGTATCGACGGACATGAAACGCCCTTCAAGAGTGTCCGCAAACCCCTAGCAGATCGCGATTCCGCCGCGCAATGCACGCCGGCCCGATTTGGGTGGCACCATTGGAAAAGCCTCTTGCGCGCGGGGCGCAAGAGGCCGGATTGCAAGCTCCGCGCCCTCTGCGAGAGCGCGGGAGGCCGGGACTGGCTAGTTCAGGATGTTGCCGCCGGAGTTGACGGCCGGGATCGGCGTCCCGTCGCCGCCGTTGGCGACGATGCGGTTATCCTTGAACGACTGCATGGTCCCGCCTGCATTGTTCACGCCGGTCCCATTACCGAAGATGGTGTTCCCACCGAGTCGCGCGGACGAACCTGCGCCGCTCACCGACACGCCAGTGCCATTCATGGAGATCTTGCTCTCATCCACGAGCACATTGAGGCCGATCGCGGCGCTGATGAGCGAGACCCCCGCGGTGGACATGCCCGTGATGACGCTGCGCGAGATGTGCATGTTGGATGCGCCGCCCGCGCCTCCCGCGTCCATCAGCACGCCGTTGGGGCTGTTTTCCAAATGCGTGTTGTCGATGCTGATGTTGACGCTGGTGCCACCGGTCGGCCTGACCAGAATCGCGGCTTCGGTCGCGGCATTTCCGGTCTTGGAAATGTAGCTGTCCGCGATGAAGACCTTCGAGGTGCCGCCGCCGCCGGGTGCGACCTCGATGCCGTGGGTGGTCTGATTCCTGATCCGCACGTTGTGCACGTGCAGCGCCGAACCTTGCAGGAAACGAATGCCGGTGAACCCCATGCTGGCGGTATTCGAGCCTTCGATCTCCAGGTTCCGCAGATAGACGACAACGCCCGCGGTATTGATGGTGAAGCCGTTGGTGAGAGAGTTCAGGACGCTGCCGAAGCCGAATGCGCAATCGATGGTGATGGATTTCGCGATTGTCGCCGCACCGAAGCCGCCCGCATCGAGGCAGTTGATCTCGCCGCCGTCGGCAGTCTTGCCGAGCGCGCCCGAGAAGGTCTTGCAGGGCGCCGTGCGGCTGCAGGGATTGAGATCGTCGCCCACACCCGACACCCAGGTTCGCGTGGCCTGGGCGTGAGCCGGAGCGGAATACAACAATGGCGCCACCATCGTCGCGCCAAGAACGATCGCCGAAAATGCTACCTTCTTCATGATCAAATCTCCTGGTTGCCAAATTTCAAAAATACGAGGCGCACGGGTTGTGACGCCGCGCACACGGCCATGGCGCGATGCTGATAAAGTGGCAGCGTGCCCAGTCTTGACCGCGTTCGTGGGATTAGACGCAGCAAGAGGGTGTCAGGTTCAACTGAAGCGGGTAGAGCGGGACTTGGGCTCAGGACGCCGCACTTCACGCGGCCGGCGGCCGGACACGTCAACATGGCGCCCCTAGGTACCACCGCCTATTTTGTGGGAATAATAGCTTGACACTCGGCATGATAGGTTTATACTCTGATGATCCTGCTCACCGAGGGGCGCCGTCCGGAGGCATCCAGATCGAGCGGAGCAGGAGGCGGTCCCCGCGGCCGGCAGGCATGCCGGACCCGGGCGGCCCGGGGCTCCACCTAGAGGCTATTCAGGGCCTCCCGCCAGGAGCTGGCTGATCGGCGCGAAAATGCGCCGGAAAGCGTGGCCCGGGTTCCGAAAAGAGCCGCAGCAGAGCGCCGAGAGGCGCGCGCTTCTCCGATCGCAAGGAGGGGCGGGTGCGCCTCGCAAGCGCACCGTGGGTGACCTCGCAAGTCACCCGGGGGTCCGATCGCAAGGACCCCGCGTTTCTCGGCGCTCCGCTCCCCTCACCGCATGTCGGGTTTACCCGATATGCGGCACGAAAAAGGGAGCGTGGATGAGGTCAGGCGCAGCCCGCGCGCCATCCAAAGCGGGCGGCGAAGCATTGCCTTTTGCGACGTCGCACGGAAGCCCTTGCGGGCGCGCCGCGTGCTTCCGGTTGTTCGCGCCACAGCCGCCCCAATATAAGGGCGAGTGAACGGAAGGCCAGAACCATGGACGCTCCAAACCCCTCCTCCCAGATCACCTACGCGAACCGGACACCGCTGCGCATCGGCTCGGTCGGCTTGAAGGCGCGCGATCTCTCGCGGCTGATGGATTTCTACAGCCAGGCGATCGGGCTGCAGCTGATCGACCGCGACAGCAAGAGCGCGCGGCTCGGCGCCGGCGGGGTCACTCTCCTCGAGCTTCAGTCCGCACCGAACGCAACACCGGACGATCCGCGCACCGCCGGGCTCTATCACACCGCCTTCCTGCAGCCGACGCGCGGCGATCTCGGCCGCTGGCTGGCGCATGCGGCGCGCAATCGCGTGGCACTGACCGGCGCCTCGGATCACGCGGTGAGCGAAGCGATCTATCTCGACGATCCGGAAGGCAACGGCATCGAGGTCTATCGCGACCGCCTGCCCGAGGAATGGCGCTGGAACGGCGACCGCATCCACATGACCACCGAAAGGCTCAACCTCGATGATCTCGCGGCGCAAGCCGCCAACGCGAGCTATGCGGGCGCGCCGGACGGGCTGCGCATCGGGCACATTCATCTGCGCGTCGGCGATCTTGCCGTCACGCAGCAGTTCTATTGCGACACGCTCGGCCTCAACCCGACCGCCGGCCGCAACGGCGCGCTATTCATGTCATCGGGGCGCTATCATCACCACGTCGGCAGCAACACCTGGCATTCGGCCGGCGCCGGGCCGCGCGACGAGGATCGCGCCGGGCTCGCGTGGTTTGCGATCGAGGCGGCAGGACCCGCGGAACTGGATGGCGCGCTCGCGCGCCTCAAGGCCGCGAATGTGCCCGTGAAAAGTTCCACGCAAGGTTCCGAAGTGCGCGATCCGTTTGGGACTCGCGTGCGCTTTTCGGCGTGATGCCTATATTGTCTCGGGTGGGCGACCCTCCGACCCGAGGAGGCGTTCGATGGAACGGCTGTTCTTCACCTGTCCGGCGACCCGACGCAGCATCGATAGTGGCGTCACGACCGAGATCGGAACACTCCTGAAGATCAAATCCGCGAAGGTTCGCGTGCGCTGTCCGGCCTGCGGACAGGTTCACGAGTGGGTCGTGCGTGACGCGGAATTGCCGAAAGCGGCGTAAGCCGCATCATCCCGAAAAAGGGATGGCAAGATCTCAGCGTGCGAGCTTGGTCATCGCCGCGGCGGCGCCGAACACCGTGAGCATCACCAGCGCAAGCACGCCACCGATAACCACCGGCACCATGTCGGACGTGCGTGACGGCACCAGCGTCAACGCCTGGGTGCGGCGCCGCGCCGAGAAGCTTGCCGCGAGCGGCAGCGCATCGAGCGCATCGCGCGCCCGTTCGATCTCGGCGATGTCGCGCATCAGCTGGTCGGACACCGCGGGCTTATCCGGTGCGGCAACGACGAAAGCCGGCGCCGGTGCGGTTGCCGGCTCCACGCCCGCCGCAACGGCCGCGGGAGCCTCGCCTTTCATGGCCGCCGATGTCTCCACCATGGCGGACGCCGCCCAGGCATTCACCCATTCGTATCCGGCGTCGTTCCGTTCGCGCTCCATGACACGGTCCTCTTGACCTGTGAATGGTTAGGCGAACCCGGAAGGCGGCGCGACGTTTATCCTTTGTAAACCTTAATTGCGGCGGTCACACCGGAAATGGCTTGCCCTTCTCCGGCACGACGACCTTGGCCTTGTCGCCCTTCATCTCCGCAACGAACATGTCGGCGTTCGGCTCGATGATCGGGAAAGAGCCGTAGTGGCACGGGATCACGGTCTCGGGCTTGATGAAACGCTTCACCGCCATCGCCGCCGTCACCGGACTCATGGTGAAGCGGTCGCCGATCGGCACCATCGCGACCTTGGGCTGATGGATCTCGGCAATCAGCGCCATGTCAGAGAAGATGTCGGTATCGCCGAGATGCCAGACCGTCGGCTCGCCAATCGTCTTGACGATCACGCCGCAGGGATTACCGAGATAGATCGGCATGCCGTCCTTGATGTCGCCCGACGAATGGTCGGCCCGCACCATCGTGACCGTGAATGCGCCGAGATCGGTGGTGCCGCCGGTGTTCATCGGGTTGAACTTCTCCAGGCCCTTGCCGGCGAGCCACATGCACAGATCGTAATTGGCTGTGACGGTGGCGCCGTTCTGCTTGGCGATATCGAGCGTGTCGCCGACGTGATCGGCGTGGCCGTGGGTGAGCACAATCTGGCTCACGTCCTTGATCGCCTCCGCCTTGTCGGAAACGAAAGCGGGGTTGCCGGTGAAGAACGGATCGATCAGCACCACGGTCCCGCCGAAGTGAAGCTTGAACGCCGAATGGCCATACCAGGTGATCTGCATGTGAAACCTCGTTGTCTGGGATGCGGCTAGTGTGGCGGTTCAGAAGTCCGCAACAGAACTTGCGGCGAGTCCAGAATGCGGACTTCTGAACCTAAGCCACACTAGAATCAATAAGTTGCTAGTGTCCTTTCGATTCCGAAGTTCGCATACGAGGCTGCTGCACGATAAGACGAACTTCGGAATCGGACACTAGGATAGTCGCGGCATCGGGCGGATCAATGTGCTAGCCATTTCGGGATGCCGGTCCTGCCGCTCGCCGAAATTGCCCCGCTGTTGCCCGCGCGCGGCGCACTGATCGGCCTCGACCTCGGCACCAAGACCATTGGCGTGGCCGCGAGCGACCCGGACCGGCGGCTTGCGACCGGCGTCACGACCATCGTGCGCAAAGCCTTCAAGGCGGACGCCGAAGCGCTGCTCGCCCTTGCGGCGGAGCGGCGCACAGCCGGTTTCGTGCTCGGCCTGCCCATCAACATGGATGGATCGGAAGGCCCGCGCGCCCAGTCGACCCGCGCTTTCGCGCGCAACCTCGCGAAGCTGACCGCGCTGCCGATCGGGCTTTGGGACGAGCGGCTCTCCACCGCCGCGGTGGAGCGCGATCTCATCGGCGCCGACGTGAGCCGCGCCAAGCGGGCGCAGGTGATCGACCAGCATGCCGCCGCCTTCATCCTGCAAGGCGCGCTCGACCGCCTGGCGCGGCTCTTGGCCTCCTGAGCCGCCATGCTCGCCGTCATCGCCGCGCTGGTCCCCGTCTTCTTGCTGATCGCAACCGGATTCGCGCTGCGCCGCTGGCTCATCCAGCAGGATGCCCACTGGATCGGGCTGGAGCGCATCCTCTATTACGTGATGTTCCCGGCGCTGCTCGTCGAATCGCTCTCGCGCGCCGATCTCGCCAAAGTGCCGGTGCTCGCCGTGGGCGGCACGTTGCTCACCGCCGTCTTCTTGATGAGCGCACTCTGCCTCGCGCTGCGGCCGCTGCTCGGCCGCCACCTCGGCACCAGCGACGCCACCTTCACTTCGCTGTTTCAGGGAGCAACGCGCTGGCAAACCTTCGTGGCGCTCGCCGTCGCCGGAAACCTCTATGGCGACCTCGGCCTCGCGCTCGCTTCCGTGGCGATGGTCGCGATGATCCCGGTGCTCAACGCGCTCGCCGTGTGGGTGCTCGCGCGCTACGCAACGCCCACGCGCCCGGACTGGCGCAGCGTCGCGCTGGTAATCGTGCAAAATCCCTTCATCTGGGCCTGCGGCATCGGCCTTGCCCTCAACCCGCTCGCGGCCTGGATCCCCGGCCCGGCGCATGCCTTCGTTGACGCGCTCGGACGCTCGTCGCTCGCCCTCGGTCTGCTGATCGTCGGCGCGGGCTTGCGCGTCGGCGAGCTGATCCACCCCAACGCCACGATGTTTCTCGCATGCGCGCTCAAGCTGATCGTCATGCCGGCAATCGCGATTGCGATCGGCATGGCGCTCGGACTCTCGGGCACCAACCTCGCGGTGGTCGCGTGCTGCGCCTCCGTGCCGGCGTCGTCCAATTCCTATGTGCTGGCGCGCCAGATGGGCGGCGACGCGCCACTGATGGCGCAGATCCTCACCGTCCAGACCGCGCTGGCGGCGGTCACGATGCCGGTCGTACTGAGCCTCGTCTCCTAGTTCGCGCTGCAGGAGCTACCGCCGTAACCGGCCGGGTAAAAAAGGGCGGGCGGGCGCCCTCTCCAAACTTGTTACCGAAACTAGCGTTGGCCAGTCGTGTCACACGGCGTCCAACGGCCGTAACCCTCGTCCGTGTAGCAGCGGCGATAGCCATAAGAATAGCCGTAGGGCGCGTAGTAGCCCCCGCCATAGACCGGCGGCGCGTAGACAGGCGCATAGGCGTACGGCGGCGCCGCATAGACCGGCCGCGAGTAGTACGACGGCATCGGCGCGCCATAGTAGTAGGTGGGGCCGCCGCCATAGTACGGCGCCGCGATCGCGGCGCCTGCAATGGCCCCTGCCGCCAGGCCGAAGGCAAGACCCGGCCCGTAGCCGCGCCAGCCGAAGCCGCCGCCGCGCCATCCACCGCGCCAATAGACATCGATCGCGTGATCGGGCGCAGCTTGAGCGACCGCTGCCGTCATCGTGGGAATTGGGCCCGCAGCTGCGGGTGCCGAAGCACTCACGGCGAGCCAGCTTGTGACCAGCGCAATGGCCAGGGTGTTGATCTTCATCGGTACCTCGATCTGTAAAATTCCATTTGCGCTCAACGGAGGCCAGTTCCCCGCGGATGTCCATTATCCCGGTGGATATCCATTCGATGAAAACAGCACTTGGCGACCTCCAATAAGGCCAAGCCAAAGAGAGAGGGCGTGTCACGCAGACCCGCCCTCTCTCGAAATCACCTCGTCGAAACTAGCGACCGCTGGTGTCACACGGCGTCCGACGCCCGTAGCCCTCGTCGGTGAAGCATTGGCCCCGACTGCGGTACCCGTAGGTGCCGTAGTAGCCCGGAGCTACGTAAGCCGGGCCAGCGTCATAAGCATAAGGCTGGGCATACGCGTAGCCGGGCTCGACGGCATAAGGCTGTGCGTAGGCATAGCC
>JBAVXH010000362.1:0-6293 GCA_049698215.1 Xanthobacteraceae bacterium
CATCGCCATGTCTGCGGACGAAGCCATCGCCCACGCGCTCACGCGGCTCAACGCTGCCGCGCAGCCGAATTTGCGGCCGGTATTCAATCTCACCGGCACGGTGCTGCACACAAATCTTGGCCGCGCGCTGATCGCCGAGGAAGCGGTTCAAGCTGCGGTCATGGCGATGCGCAGTGCGGTGTCGCTCGAGTTCGATCTCGAAAGCGGCAAGCGCGGCGAGCGCGACGATCACGTGCGCGCGCTGCTGTGCGAACTGACCGACGCCGAGGACGCGACCATCGTCAATAACAATGCCGCCGCCGTGCTGCTCGTGCTCAACACGCTAGCGAAGGGCCGCGAGACGATCGTGTCGCGCGGCGAGCTGATCGAGATCGGCGGTGCGTTTCGCATGCCCGACATCATGGCGCGCGCCGGCGCGAAGCTGGTCGAGGTCGGCACCACCAACCGCACGCATCCGAAAGATTACGCCGGCGCGATCACGGATCGGACCGGCGTCGTGCTCAAGGTGCACACCTCCAACTACCGCATCGAGGGTTTCACCAAGGAAGTTCCGGCCCGCGAGCTTGCGGCCATTGCGCATGAGCGCGACGTGCCGTTGGTCAACGACCTCGGCTCCGGCACGCTGATTGATCTCGCGCGCTTCGGCCTGGCGCATGAGCCGACCGTCGCGGAGGCGATCGCCGAGGGCGCCGATCTGGTCACGTTCTCGGGCGACAAGCTGCTGGGCGGCCCGCAGGCGGGCTTCGTCGTCGGCCGCAAGGATCTGATCGAGACGATCAACAAGAATCCGATGAAGCGCGCGCTGCGCGTCGACAAGATGCGCATCGCGATCCTGGAAGCGACGCTGCGGCTCTACCGCGATCCGGATCGCCTTGCCGAGCGGCTGCCGACGGTGCGAATGCTCGTGCGGCCAAGGAAAGAGATCGAAGCGCTGGCGCGCCGCCTGCTGCCGCCAGTCACGAGCGCCGTGGGCGGCGCGTTCAACGTCAAGGTCACGGCCTGTGCGAGTCAGATCGGCTCGGGCGCGCTGCCGGTCGAGACGATCGCGAGTGCGGGGCTCGCGATCCGGCCCAAGGCCGTGCGCGGGGCAGGGCGGGCGCTTGCCGCTCTCGCAGCCGCGCTGCGCAAGCTGCCGGTCCCGGTGATCGGCCGCATCGAGGAGCAGGCGCTTGTGCTCGATCTGCGCTGCCTCGAGGACGAGGCCGCCTTCCTCGCGAACTTGAAGAAGCTCGATCTCGCCGGAGCGTCCGCATGATCATCGGCACCGCGGGTCACATCGATCACGGCAAGACCTCACTCACGCGCGCGCTCACCGGCGTCGACACCGATCGCCTCAAGGAGGAGAAGGCGCGCGGCATCTCGATCGACCTCGGCTTTGCGTACCTCCCGACGCCCGATGGCTCCACGCTCGGCTTCGTCGATGTACCGGGTCATGAGAAATTCGTGCACAACATGCTCGCCGGTGCGACGGGGATCGATTTCGTTCTGCTGGTGGTTGCGGCCGACGACGGCGTGATGCCGCAGACCAAAGAGCATCTCGCGATCGTCGATCTGCTCGGCATCACGCGCGGCATCGTCGCGCTGACGAAGGCCGATCTCGC
This sequence comes from Xanthobacteraceae bacterium, assembly GCA_049698215.1. GTDB lineage: Bacteria > Pseudomonadota > Alphaproteobacteria > Rhizobiales > Xanthobacteraceae > PALSA-894. The sequence continues at coordinate 1,602 of JBAVXH010000362.1, forward strand.
GTCGCCCGAACGGCGCGTGCAGGTCGAGACCGAAATCCAGAATGCTTTGCTCGGCACCGGGCTTGCCGACGCGGAGATTCTGCCGGTCTCGGTTGTGTCCGGCGAAAGCATTGATCTATTGAGAGAAAAGCTGTTCGCCGCCGCAGCGCAAGGAGGCGCGCGCCGGGCGGACGCGCGGTTTCGCCTGTCGGTCGATCGCTCGTTCACGCTGGCGGGCGCCGGCACGGTCGTGACTGGCACCGTGCTGTCGGGCGCTGTGAACGTCGGTGACCGCGTCACGGTCAGCCCGTCCGGGCTTTCGGCGCGCGTGCGCTCGATCCATGCGCACAACCGCGCGGCCGAACGCGGCGAAGCCGGCCAGCGCTGCGCGCTCAACCTGGCGGGGGACGGCATCACCAAGGACGCAATCGCGCGCGGCGATGTCGTGCTCGATCCCGAGCTGCATCGTCCGACCGATCGAATCGACGGCAGTTTGCGGGTGCTTGCCACGGAGCAGAAGCCGGTCACGCAGTGGATGCCGGTGCGACTGCATCATGCGGCGATCGACATCGGCGCGCGCGTCGTGCTGCTGGGCGACACGCCGGTCGCGCCTGGCGCCGAGGCTCACGTACAGCTCGTATTGGAACACCCGATTGCGGCCGCGACGCTCGACCGCTTCGTACTGCGCAATACCACGGCGCAGCGCACCATCGCGGGCGGGCGGTTCGTTGATCTGCGCGCACCGGCGCGCAAGCGCCGCACTCCCGAGCGTCTCGCACAGCTCGAAGCGAGTTCGATCGAGAACCCGCGGGACGCGCTCGGGGCGCTGCTCGATCGTGCGCCGTTCTATGTCGACGTGGTGGCTTTCGCGCGCGACCGTGCGCTGGCGGCTGATGACATCGATGCGATGGCGGCGGACAACACCATCATCCGCATCGCGGGATCGCCGCTCGCGCTGTCGCCCGCGGCGTGGCTGCGCCTCAAGCGGGCGCTGATCGCAACGCTTGAGGCCTTCCACAAGGAGAATCCCGATCTCGCCGGGATGGGGCTCGAACGGCTGCGCCTCGCACTCGAGCCGCGCCTGCCGGCGCCGGCCTTCGCCGCGATGCTGCAATCGCTCGCGCGCCAGCACGAGGTCGCGCTCGACGGCGCCTGGGTGAAGTTGCCGGGCCACGCGGTCCGCCTCACACCGCCGGACGAGACGCTGTGGAGCAGCATCAAGCCATTACTCGGCGCGGCCGAGCGTTTCCGGCCGCCGCGTGTGCGCGACATCGCGGGCCTGCTCGCCGTGCCGGAGGGCGAAGTACGGCGGCTGCTCAAGTTGCTCGGGCGCATGGGCAAGGTCGACGAGGTCGCGCACGACCATTTCTTCCTGCGCGGCACTGTCGCCGAGATGGTCGAGATCATCACCGACGTGGCGGCGCACGCCGAAAAAGGCGAGTTCACCGCCGCGCAGCTGCGCGACCGCCTCGACAATGGACGCAAGGTCGCGATCCAGATCCTCGAATTCTTCGATCGTCACGGCGTAACACTGCGGCGCGGCGACCTGCGCCGTGTGAACCGGCACCGCCTCGATCTGTTCCGCCGCCCGGCCGATGAGCCGGCCGCGGCGCCGATTCCTGGAAGAGAATCGTCCCCGGTGGGGCGTCCGGACTTCAAATCCGGGAGGGGCCGCGAGCCGGTCCTTGGTGGGTTCGACTCCCTCTCTCTTCCGCCACGTTCCCGGAACGCAAGATGACCGGCCCGGGTACCGCAATCGCACCGGCGTTCGAGGCCTAGTTTGCGACCGACGCCTGCAAGGATCGCACCGGCTAGATGATTCCCCTCGCGCCGGTCCACACCGACATCGTGCTCATCGGCGGCGGGCACGCCCATGTGCACGTGCTCAAGGCTTTCGCGATGCTGCCTGAGCCGGGCGTGCGACTGACGCTTATTACGCGAGATCTGGAAACGCCTTACTCAGGTATGCTGCCCGGCGTCGTCGCGGGACTCTATAGGATCGAAGAAGCGCATATCGATGTCGTTCGCCTGTGCGCCGCAACGGGGACGCGTCTCATCCATGCGCAAGCAAACGGCATCGATCGCCTGAACAAGCGAGTCGAACTCGCGGGTCGGCCGCCGATTGCCTACGACGTGTTGTCGATCGACGTTGGCATCACGCCTGCGCTTGCCGCCATCGAGGGCGCAGCCGAGCATGCCATCGCGGTCAAGCCGATCGGTTCTTTTCTGGGTAAGTTCAATACCCTACTGAAGGAGTGCCGCAAGCCGCACGGGCCGCGGCGGATCGTGGTGGTCGGTGGTGGCGCCGGCGGCGCTGAGCTCCTGCTCTCGGTGCGGTCGAGGCTGCTCGATGAAACGCCAGATCCAAGGTTCTCGTTCGCGCTGATCACTGCTGAGGAAATCGTCGCGCAACACAATACGCGTGTACGTGACGCATTCCGCCGCGCCCTTGCGGCGCGCGACATCGCGTTGCATGAGCGAAGCGACGCACGCGCCGTGACGGCGAATGGTGTCACGCTTGCCGACGGCACGACGATCGCGGCCGATGCCGTGCTGGTCACGACGGACGCCGCGCCGCCGCCGTGGTTCGAAAGGACCGGACTTGCTCGCGACGGCGGCGGCTTCCTTGCGGTCGGACCCACGTTGCAGGTGCTGAACGATCCGGATGTGTTTGCGGCTGGCGACTGCGCCGGCCTGACCGCAAGCCCGCGTCCCAAGTCCGGCGTGTTCGCGGTGCGCGCCGGGCCGCCGCTCGCGGAGAACCTGCGGGGTCGCGTGCGCAACAAACCTCTCGCGCCGTGGCAGCCGCAGCGCCAGCATCTCGCGCTGATCTCAACGGGCGAGCGTTACGCCATCGCCTCGCGCGGCTGGATGAAGGCGGAAGGCGCTTGGCTGTGGACCGTGAAAGACTGGATCGACCGTCGCTGGATGCGGATGTACCAGGACACGGATCGCATGATCGTGCGCATGGCAAAGCATAAGCCAGCCGCTACGCCTCGCGCAGACACCGACGAGATGCGCTGCGGCGGATGCGCCGCAAAGGTAGGCCCTGGGCCGCTGTCACGCGCACTCGCGCGCCTCGCGCCAGTTCAGGCTCCTGATGTCATCGTCGGGCTCGATGCGCCCGACGATGCGGCCGTGATCGTGCCGCCGGCAGGCAAGCACCTCGTGCAGACCGTCGACTTTTTCCGCGCGTTCATCGACGATCCTTATGTCTTCGGCGAAATCGCCGCGAACCATGCGCTCAACGATATTTTCGCGATGGGCGGCACGCCGCGCCACGCGCTTGCGACGGCCGTGGTTCCGCCGGGGCTATCGGCAAAAGTCGAAGAGACCTTATTCCAGCTTCTCGCAGGTGCGCGTACCTGCCTCGATCGCGAGGGGACCGCGCTGATCGGAGGGCATTCGAGCGAGGGTGAGCTGGCAATAGGCTTCTCGGTCACCGGTGAAGTCACGCCAGAGCGCATCACACGCAAGGGCGGTCTCAAACCGAGCGACGCGCTGATCCTGACGCGGCCAATCGGGACCGCCGTCCTATTCGCCGCCGCGATGCGCGCAAAGGCCAAGGCCGTTTGGATCGAAGCGGCGCTCGCCGCGATGCGCCAATCCAACCGCGAGGCGGCAGCAATCCTGTTGGCGCATGGCGCTACCGCGGTGACCGACGTCACCGGCTTCGGCCTCATCGGTCATCTCGGCGAGATGCTGGCAGCAAGCGGCGTCAGCGCCGAAATCGATCTACCGGCAATTCCGCTTTATGCGGGCACGCTCGAACTCGCCCAGGCGGGCATCGCTTCAACGCTTCTGCCCGAGAACCTCGCTCTCGCTTCACTGCTGCGCAGTGAGCTCGACGCACCAACGCGCGCGATCCTGTTCGATCCGCAAACCTCGGGGCCGCTTGTCGCCGGCATTCCGACCGATCGGGCTTCGGCTTGCGTGTCACAGCTCCAGGCGAAAGGCTACAGATACGCCCAGATCATAGGCCGCATCGGCGCTCCGGTCGCATCCGCTCGTGAGGTTGCAATTGCAACGACCGGGGGCCTCGCAGGGTAATCTCGTCAGGTCAGCAGCAGCTCCCGCGCCTGCTTGATGGTGGCGCGTGCATACCCGGCGAGCGTTTCGTCCGACGCGCTGCTGATCGGGTGATCGATCACGACGAACCGGTAGTCCGGCATGCCGAGCACGCGCGACATCATTTCAGCCGCGCTCGCAAAACGCGTCGTCATCACGCCGATCGCCGGGACGCCCTGCCGCTCTGCCATGATGGAGTCGTGCAGACTGCACGATGAGCAACTGCCTCAATCGCCGACGCCGGTGACAACCGCATGCCACCGGCTGATCTCGTCGACGATGTGCTTGTCGGCCGGCGCGCTGAAATTCGATTTGGTGCGCCACACCACATCGGCCACGCCGAACTCCTCGCGCAGCATGCGGTCGAGGTGAGCGAAGTAGCCTTTGGTGCCTTCCTTGCCGTTCGAAATGAATCCAACCGTCTTGCCGGCGAGCGACATGAGGCGTGGCGCGGCAGCCGCGCCAGTGGCTCTCATCTCGTTGGTCGGGTCGAGCACGCGGATCATGACGCGTTAACTATCATCTTTTCGGCGGCCCGCAATCGACGCACGCGCCGATCGCGGCCGTCACTGCCTTGGTCTTGTGGCCCATCCAGGGCGGGATGACTGCGCCGAAGCCGCCCGCGGGCCCGCCCGCCGCCACGAC
>JBAVXH010000363.1:0-2636 GCA_049698215.1 Xanthobacteraceae bacterium
CGCGAGATCTCGGCGGTGCAGCGCATCACCGAGACCGAGGCGATCAAGGAGATCGAGGCGGCGCTCGCCAAGGGCCCGCGCCGCGGTCCGAAGCCTGCCGACGAGGCGGCCGAGGAAGAGGTCGCCGACGAAGCGGCGTAAGGCATCGCCGCATCGAGAATAGGAAAGGCCCGGTCGCGAGACCGGGCCTTTTTCATCGCGGCCAGCCGTATGCGAACGCGCTCTTCTTGGCTCCGTGGCGGCCTGAGTTGGTGACTTGCGGTAGCAAGATTTGCCAGACTAAAGTTCTTTGTGAGGGCGCCTGCGAGGTTACCAGCGGGTCGCTGCCGACCCCATCTTTCATGAAGCAACCTACCAGCATTCGGGTTAGCGCCAACCGCCCCAACAGCGGCAGGCGCGTGGCGCTCGTCATCGGCAACTCCAGCTACTCTTTCGCCAATCAGCTGACGAACCCCAGCCGCGATGCAACCGCGATGCAAGCGGTCTTGGAGCGCATCGGTTTTGAGGTGATCGTCGGTCTCGACGTCGACCTGAAGCGGACTGCCGATATCCAGGACGATTTCGAGCAGAAGATACGTGGTGCGGAGGCGGCCCTTCTGTTCTACGCCGGCCATGGGCTTCAGGTTAATGGGAGGAACTATCTCGTCCCGGTCGATGCCCAGATCGAGACAACGACTCATCTTCGCTATCGCGCCATCGCGTTTGAAAATTTGCTCGAGCCAATGGCGGACAACGCGATTGCGAGCTTAGTCTTTCTCGATGCGTGCCGGGACAATCCGTTTGCCAGAAACATCGCAGTGTCAAAAGGTGAAGCGACAAGAGGTGTAGTACGAAGCGGTCTCGCTAAGGTAGACAATGTGCCTGGCACTTTCATCGCCTTTTCGACGGCACCCGATCAGGTCGCGTTCGACGGGGCGGGGCAGCAGAACAGCCCGTTCACATCGGCGCTTGTTACCAACATCGAGAATCCGGGTGTCTCGATCAGTGACTTGATGATCGACGTTAGAAACTACGTTCTCGAAGCGACGGGAGGCCGCCAGCAGCCGTGGGATCAATCATCGTTAAGGGCGCCATTTTTCTTCGTTCCAGCAGAAGTCAACGCGCCTACGTCGACCCAAGCGGTGCAGCTCAGTCCACCGGCTGAGGCGTGGATTGCCGTCCAGAACTCGACCAGCATCGCGGTGCTGTCATCGTTCAAGATTCATTTTGCCGGCACGGTGTATGCGACTTTCGCCGAAGCACGGATGATCGAGCTGCGTGCGCTGGAGGAGATTAAGAGGCCAAAGATCGTCGAGACAGCCGAGCCGCTCGTACCGTCGGAGGCTGCGAATTCAGATACTCCCGCAGAGGCTCTGCCGAGTTCAGATGGTCCTGCAGAAGCCCTGCCGAAAGCCGCCAGAGAGCGTCCGCCTGAGCGTCTCAAGTCATTCAGCAACGTCGGAAAGATCTTTGTCAGCTATCGCCGGACGGATTCGCCGGGCACTGCTGGCCGCATATACGACCGCCTTCAGAGACAGATTCCGAAAAGCAGGATTTTCATGGACGTTGATGCGATCGAGCCCGGGATGGACTTTGTCGCCTATCTGCACGACCAAATCGCGTCATGTGAAATATTCCTCTGCATTATCGGCCCGCAATGGTTGGGTGCGAGGGGTGAAGACGGACAGCGCAGGCTGGATAGCCCGAATGACTTCGTGCGGATCGAGATCAATGCTGCCTTACGGCGGCAAGTGCCTCTGATCCCCGTTCTGGTTGATGGAGCGACAATGCCTCGGGCGCGCGACCTTCCGCCCGACATTCGAGACCTCATCAGATTTCAAGCCTTGTCGATCCGGAACGAAACTTTCGCTCAGGATATGCAGCGCCTTGCCGGCGCGCTTACGAATTTCATCGGCACTGACAAAAGTTGGTTTGAGCGGTGGTTCACAGGATAGCAGTCCATGGGGTCGTCCAGCAGTATCTTTTGTGTCTCTGTCGACAATAACAACACAAGCCTCGCCGCAAACCCCACTTGATTTGCGTGCGAGGTCGTGCCGTCGAGGCGTTCACCGCGTGACGATCACCTCGAGATATTCGCTGTGCACCGCCATGGTGCCGTCGGTGGCGCGATTGAACTCAGCCACCAGCGCGATCAGATCGGCCGCGAGCGCATCCTGCTTGCCGCTGTCCAGAGCGCCGAAGGCCTTGTGCATCGGACCGTAGAAGCTGCGGAACACGTCGAGAAAGTGCTGCGGGGACTTGTAGCGGAACACGAACATGCGCGGCTGCGCATCAATGCTTGCTGCGCCCGTGAACATCTCATTGAGCCGGGCCTGCGTGCCCCAGAGCGCGGGCGACTTCACGCCGGCAGGCGGCGGCATGTGCTTGCCGAGCGTCTTGAACAGCTGGCCGATGAAGCCCTGCGGCGTCCAGTTCGCAAGCCCGATCTTGCCGCCCGCCCGGCAGACGCGCATCAGCTCGGCGGCGGCCTTGTCCTGGTCGGGCGTGAACATCACGCCGAAGGTCGAGACCACCACATCGAAGCTTGCGTCGCGGAACGGCAGCGCCTCGGCGTCGGCCTCGCGGAAGTCGACGCTCAGGCGCTCGGCGGTTGCGCGCTCGCGCCCGCGCTCGAGCAGCGCCGGCACATAGTCGGT
>JBAVXH010000364.1:0-2823 GCA_049698215.1 Xanthobacteraceae bacterium
GCCCAGGGCCGCGCGCTTGCCGCGCAGCATCGCGCGACGCTCGCGCAAATCGAGCAGCGCTTCGGCGTGCCGGGCGCGATCGTGCTGGCGATCTGGGCGCGCGAGACGAACTACGGGACGGCGAAGCTGCCGCACAGCGCGATCCGCGCGCTCGCGACGCAGGCCTGGCTCGGGCGCCGCAAGGAGCAGTTCCGCGAGGAGCTTCTGCTGGCGCTGAAGATGCTCGAAGAAGGGCATGTCGCGCTCGCGAACATGCGCTCATCGTGGGCCGGCGCGATGGGGCAGCCGCAGCTGCTGCCGTCGGGCTTCTACAAATACGCGATCGACTTCGACGGCGACGGCAGGCGCGACATCTGGACCTCGGTGCCGGACGTGCTCGGCACCATCGCCAATCATCTCGTCGAGCTGGGCTGGCAGCGCGGGATGCGCTGGACCACCGAGGTGAAGGTGCCGCGCGAGATCGACTGCACCATTGCGCAGCCCGACGTGAAGGCGGCGCTCGGCGATTGGGTCAAGCGTGGCGTCGTGCCGGCGCGTGGCGCTCGCCTCAGCGCGGCAGAGCTTGCGCAGGAGGCCTCGCTGCTGATGCCCGCGGGTCCCTACGGCCCGGCGTTTCTCACGACCAAGAACTACTTCGCGCTCAAGGATTACAACTACTCGGATCTCTATGTGCTGTTCGTCGGACACCTCGCCGACCGCATCGCGGGCGGCCCGCCGTTCAGTGAGCCATGGGGCAAGGTCGCGCAGCTTCAAACCTCCGCGCTGGAGCGCATGCAGCGCGAGCTCACCCGCCGCGGCTTCTATGCCGACAAGATCGACGGCAAGGCCGGCATGCTGACGCGCGCCGCGCTCGGCGCCTACCAGAAGGCGAGCGCGCTCCCACTCGACTGCTGGCCCTCGCAGGCCGTGCTCGACCACATGCAGCGGCAATAGACCAAACGAAGAACCCGGCCGCGAGGGCCGGGTTCTCGATTCTCGCGAAATACGCGTGCCGCGATTACGGGCAGAAGTAACGCGGCCTGCCGCGATAGCCGATCACGTTGCCGTAGCCGTCATACACCGGCACGCGCGCCCAGTAGCCGCCCGGGCAGCCGACCGGAACCGGGCCGCCGTAAGCCGCGTAAGGCACGTAACCCGGCTGCACGACATAGGCCGGCCCGTACGAATTGGCGATCGCGCTGCCGACGATGGCGCCGGCGGCGACGCCGCCGAGGATGCCGAGGCCGATGGCCGGGCCCCCCCAGCCGCGGCGCCACTGCGCATTGGCGTCGGTCGGCGCAGCCACAGCAACAGCCGCAACAGCGGCAGCAGCAGCAAATTTGGTGAGGGTCTTCATCATGGAGTGTGGAACCTCGTTGGGGCGTCCGGCCGTGCGCCGGAGCGCGGTGAAGCTCTAACTGATCCGCAGCGCGGGTACCATAATAAGCGCGTGCAATTTGTCCGAAATTTGGAGCCGCATTGCGAAAAACATGAATAGACAGACAGGTTTAGCGGGATTTGGCCGTTCCGCCACAGGCGGCTTGGCGGAAAACCGCCGTAAGGTAAAGGATTGGCGAATCAGAAGAGCGCGGCAGGATCGGGTTCCTGTCAGCGCCCGCCGAGTTGAGGGAGGAGCCATGATCACCCGCCGTTCCTTTGCCGCCGGTGTCGCGACGCTGGCAGCCGCCGCACCGGCTTACGCGCAGACCTGGCCCGACCGGCCGATCCGCATTCTCGCCGGCTATCCGGCCGGCGGCGGCATCGATCTGGTCGCGCGGCTCTTCGCCGAGCAGATGAAGGCTGCGTTCAACCAGACCGTCATCGTCGAGAACCGGCCGGGCGCGAGCGCGATGATCGCCTCGAACGCGGTGGCGAAGGCCGCCCCCGACGGCCTCACGCTGCTGATGGCCGCCTCCGGCGAGGTCGCCATCAACCAGCACATCCACAAGGACAAGATGACCTACGATCCGGCGCGCGAGCTTAGCCCCGTCGCGCTCATCGGCATCGTGCCCTGCGTCGTCGTGGTCGCGGCCGCGACGCCGGTGAAGGACGGGCGTGAGCTGATCGCCTACGCGCGCGCCAACAAGGGCAAGCTCTCGTTCTCCTCCTCCGGCATCGGCAATCCGCAGCAGCTCGCCGGCGAACTGATGAACCACATGGCCGGCACCGACGTGCTGCATGTGCCGTATCGCGGCGCAGCGCCGGCCGTCACCGACGTCGCGACCGGCGCGGTCACCATGAGTTTCACCAGCCTCGCCGCTGCGCTGCCGTTCTTGCAGGACGGCAAGCTGCGCGCGGTCGCCGTCACCTCGCGCGAGCGTATGCCGCAGCTTCCTGATGTGGCGCCGCTCGCCGAAGCCGGGCCGGAGCTGAAGGATTACGAGCTGCTCAACTGGTTCGGCCTGTTCGCCACCGCCGGCACCCCCGAGCCCGCGATTACCAAACTTAACGCGGTGGTGAACGCAGGGCTCGCGGAGAAGAAGACCGCCGAGCTGCTGCAGGTGCAGGGTATCGTGCCGCGCCCGATGAGCGCGCCCGAGTATGCGGCCTTCGTGCGCGCCGAGACGGAGAAGTTCGGCGCCATCGTCAAGCAGGTCAACATCAAGGCGGAGAATTAGCTCCGCTGTCATCCCGGGCGAGGCCCCTCCATCGTCATCCCGGGCGACCCCAGCCAAGCGAAGCGCGAGCCGGGGGAGACCCGGGACCCAGTAAACGCAGACGGTGCGATCGTAGACAGGTCCGTGTTTACTGGGTCCCGGCTCGCGCCCGCTGCGCGGGCTTGGCCGGGATGACAGCCGGCGCAAGGATTGCGACATAGAGACTCATGCCCATCCTCCTCGCCAT
>JBAVXH010000365.1:0-8619 GCA_049698215.1 Xanthobacteraceae bacterium
CGTGCTGCGCGCGCGGCTCGACGAGATCGCAGCGCTGACCGCGCGCGCCGAAGCCGCGCCCGGGCGAAAGCCGGAGGCGATCAAGGCGCGGCTTGCCGAGCAGATCGCCACGCTGCTCGAGACCTCCACGCGCTTCGATCCAGACAGGCTGCATCAGGAGGCGATCCTCATCGCCTCCAAGGCCGACATCCGCGAAGAGCTCGATCGCCTCGTCGCGCATGTCGCGCAGGCGCGGCGCCTCATCGATGCCGGCGGGCCGGCTGGGCGCAAGCTCGATTTCCTGTCGCAGGAGCTCAACCGCGAATCCAATACGCTGTGCGCGAAGTCGAACGACGTGGAGCTGACCAACATCGGCCTCGAGCTGAAGACCGTAGTCGAGCAGTTCCGCGAGCAGGTGCAGAACCTGGAATGAGCGAGCGCCGCGGCATCATGCTGGTGGTGTCCTCGCCCTCGGGCGCGGGCAAGACGACGCTGACGCGCAATCTGCTGGCGCAGGAACAAAACATCACGCTCTCGATCTCGGTGACGACGCGCGAGCGCCGCAAGAGCGAGATCGAGGGCGTGCACTACCGTTTCATATCGATGGCTGAGTTCGTTGCGATGCGCGAGGCCGGCGGCCTGCTCGAATGGGCCGAGGTGCACGGCAACTGTTACGGCACGCCGCGCGCGCCGGTCGAGGCGGCGCTCAAGGCCGGGCGCGACATGCTGTTCGACATCGACTGGCAGGGGACGCGCCAGCTCTATCAGACGATGCGCCAGGACATCGTCAGCGTGTTCGTGCTTCCGCCCTCCGCCGCCGAATTAAAATCCCGGCTCGAGCATCGCGCGGAGGACAGCGCCGCCACGATCGCGCGCCGGTTGCGCAATGCGATCGAGGAGATCGCGCACTGGAGCGAATACGACCACGTGCTGATCAACGACGACTTACAGCGCAGCTTCGCGCAGTTACGTCAGATCCTGGCAGATGGGCGGCACCGGAGCGCCGCACGCGCCGACATGAAGGATTTCGTCGCCAGGCTCCTCAGCGACCTGCGCCAGATCGCAGTGCCGTAGGGCGCAATGCGCTTCGATGGCCGATCACATCCGATAACGAGCGCGTCATTGCCGGGTGATGCTTCCGCGATTACCTCCAGCGGTACTTTGATGCGGTCGAATTCACCTGCCCTTCATCTACATGAACGGCCTCAGCGACCTCGCCTCATGCGGCATTCACCGTCGCGATCCTATGGCTGTCCGTGATCGAACGGGCGCCGATCGGTCTCCCTCGCGCCCAGGAGCATGAAACGATGCGCAAGATCCTTACGGCTGCGTCCCTCGCGGCAGGCCTTGTCGCCTTGTCGCTGCCGGCCAGCGCGGCCAGCTCGACGGCCACGGACACCCCGGCGTTCAAGCCGCGGATGTCGACCGAGCTCATGCAGCTCGCCCAGCGGAACGAGAATCCGGGCGGCGGCATGTTCCGGAACGAGAATCCGGGCGGCGGGATGTACAAGAAGTCGAAGAAGAAAAAGAAGAAGTAATTCAAAGCGCAACGCCGCTTCGCGGCACGCGCTGAAGGCCCGGGGCAGTTCGCGCCCCGGGCTTTTTCATGTGCGCGTAGGGCGCAATGCGCTTTTTGCTTGTTGCGCCCTACGCGCTCAAGCAAGAAACGGGAGCTAGGCCGCCAGCCGCCGCGCCAGCTCTTCCAGCGCCGGCGAGATCGCGTGCATGTGGCGGTAATGCAGAAGCTTCTGTCCGATCAGCTTGAGCCTCGTGGCGAACGGCACCACCTCTCCAGGCGCGATGAGCGGCGCCTCGAGCGACGGCACGTCGAGCCTCTGCGCCTCGAACGACATGCTGACGCGCGAGGCCGGCGCGCAGGCCAAAGCCGTGCCGCCCCAATGCAGCACCGCCTGGTTCCACACGAGCACGTCGCCCGGCGCGGCGGCAAGCACGCGGACGTCTTCGTCGCGGAAGTCCCAACTGTGCTCGCGCTCGGTGCCGTAAGTTAAGTCGGCATGCTTCGGCACCATATGCATGCAGCCGTTGTCGGCCGTGGCCTCGCTGATGGCGATCCAACAGGTGAGCGAGATCGGTGAGCCGTCCTCGCGCAGCGCCGCGCGCCCGCGGTCGCGATGGATGCTCCAGCCCGCGCTGCCGGGCTGCACGCTCCACGCCCAGAAATCCGGAAGGAAAACATAGGGTCCCAGCAGATGCCGGAACAGCGCATCGAGCCGGAAGTACGGCCGCCAGAACTCGTCATAGACGAAGGCGAAGACGGGATCGAGCCCGTCGTCCCGCATGCGCCGCACCACTGCGGCCATCGCATCCCACGGCGCGTCCAAGCCGATGCCGGAAAGCTGCGCGTAGCCGTCGCGCTCTATCCCGGCCGCCGCGTATGGCGCATCGACGCCCGCGTCGTCGCACCTCAGATAAGCGGCATCCGCGATATGAAACGACGGCGCGCGCGCGCGCCAGTAATCGAGCGTCGAGATCCGCTCCGGCATGCGGACATCCTGTCACGATCTGCCGGTGCCGCAATCGGCTGACGTGTTGTTTGGGGGAGGGAGACAGCGGTAGTCTTTTGCGATGAAGAAGCCAAACCGGAGCATCAAGTTTGCGATCGAGGTGTTCGTGCGGGGGCATAGCGCGACCAGGAGCCGAACCTTTCCTTACCAGGTCAGTCGCATTGGACCACTGTGGTTGATGCGAGATGCTCCGCGCAAGAGCCCACGTGACTACCGGAAGGAGGAGTGGATTGCCCATGACGTCGACCCCAGGAAGGTGGATGCAACCGCGCGCCACCACACGCGAGGGCGATTTTTTGTATGCGCAATGATTGCGGACGGGGAGCCGGACGAAACGACGCGAACCACATACAAGGCTCTCGGCTATCGGCTGCTGGCGACGGAAGGCTTCTTCGTCCAGCCGCTGAAACGGATTCCAAAGCCGCCGTCTCCCGTGTCGATTGAACGCGTTCGCACACCTGACCTGGCGGCGCGGCTCGGGAAGGTCACCCGCACGCGGCCGATCTCAAGCGATCTGCTCGGGGATGATGCTCCGTTCCGCCAGTACATGGCGCTCGATGGACAGGAACATCGTTGGTCGCGTGCGCAGCGTGGATGCCGCCGGAGCGAGCTGGTGCGCGGACATGTACGTCGATCCCAGGCACCGGCGTCGCGGTATCGGGCTGGCGCTTCTGTCACGAATGTTGCGGGACGATCGAGCCCTCGGTTCGAGGTGCTCTGTGCTGACCGCAAGTCACACCGGGGCGCTCTTATATCCTCGCGTGGGTTATGAGCGGATTGGGACGCTGTTCATGTTTGCGCCGAGACGCGGAGCGCCCTCTTAGACCGCCCGTACGGCGCAATGCGCTTCGCCCCCGCCTTCGCGGGGGCATGCTTGTTTCGCCCTTACGCGCTACGATGCGGCCGAAGCATCGACTATCAGCACGCGGGGGAAGCCATGCCGAACATCCAGCGCATCATCGTTCCCGACATCCGCCCGCCGGTCAGCCACTATTGCCACGTCACCCGCGCGGGGCCGCACGTCTGGGTCGCGGGCATCGTCGGTCAGGCGGCGGACGGCAGCATCCCGTCCGACGTCGTCGCCCAGTTCGACCGGGCGATCGCCGTGATGGACCAGTGCCTCAAGGCGGCGGGTGCGGGGGTAGAGCACGTCGTGAAGGTGCAGGTTTTCATGACCGACATCACCGAGCGGCCGAAGATCAACCCGCGCCGCATCGCGTATTTCGGCGACAATCTCCCGGTCTCCACGCTGGTCGAGGTGAAGGGGCTGGTCGATCCGCGCATGAAGGTCGAGATCGAGTGCCAGGCTTATGTGGAGTAGGGGCGCAGGGGTCGTACTTCGTAGGGTGCAACAAGTGGAGCGTAGCGAAACGCATTGCGCCGCCCGTCATTCCGGGGCGCGCGAAGCGCGAGCCCGGAATCCATAACCACAAACGGGAGTTTGGACGCACACTGAGCGATACGGATACGATCGTGGTTATGGATTCCGGCCCTCGTGTGCTCCGCTCACTCGGCCGGAATGACCAGCAGCACCATAGAGGCTCAAGGGACACGACCAGTGGCGCGGCGGGGAGCGGCGCAATGCGCTTCGCTTATCGCGCTCTGCGGATTATGGGCTACCGTTGTGTCCAACCCGTGACCACCCCATCTTCAAGAGTTATCCGCAAGCCAAATCGCATCGTAGTCTCCTGCTCGTACTTCCAAATTTCCTTGTTCGTTCTTTTGGTAACTACTCTATCGAGGCCCTCCGGCGGGCCAAGCGAATCTCTTAATTCTTCCTCCGTCATTCCTTGCCAGAATTCGCGATTCAAAATTCGGCTAGCAATTTCAGGCTCGTATCGTAGGGTCACCAGCTGCCTGCGCTGTTCTTCTTCAGTGCGCAACCTTTCGAGGAACGCATCCGTTTCACGTTTCAAAGCGCGTTGTGGTGCACCAGCAGACCAAATCCACCACACAATTAGCAGACCAATGAAGCACGCAATAACAAGAGCTGCGAGCGGATAGGTAAGGATTAGACCGAGCAACAATTGCACGTGCAAACCTCCCCTCACCATGATCGCGCCCGCACGTGTCTAGACAGACGCGGAGCACAGATGCGAGCTTAGAAGGGTATAGCATTCGGGTCTATCTCGGTCCCTTGTGAGGCCGCTTCGATGTCTGGGTACTCTATCTTGCGCTGCCTTTAGCGGCGGAGCAGCGGCGCAATGCGCTTCGCTTATTGCGCCCTACGGGCCTAAGGAATGTGGAAATGGCGTCCGCACGACAAGCCCTACGTAAACGCAGCCGACGTGAAGCCAGCGGCGAGGAGTTTTCGGCATGGCAGAAGCAGATGCGCTCTCGCGCCAATGACAGGGGCGCATGCATCTTACTCTCTGCGAACGTAGAGTCGGCTCTGGAGCGCTCGCTTACCAATCACCTCTTCTATTCAGTACCGCGCGACGAGCAGCTTTTCTCCGAGAACGGCCCGCTTTCCAGCTTTCATAATAAAATTCTCATGGGCAGAGCCCTCAGAATCTATGGTCCTGAAACGTTAAATAATCTGGAGTGCATCAGACACATCCGAAATGCTTTTGCTCATGCCCACGCTCCGCTTTCCTTCGCAACTAAGGAGGTCAAGGATGTTGTCGACGAACTCACTGACCTGGACGTTGTCTACCCGCGGGTCTACCGAGAGAGAAAGGTGGTTTTCAATCGTTTCTCTCCGCGTAGGAAGTTCGAGTACGTCTGCAATGCGATTGCCCACAATCTGATTGTCCGTGCCCTCAGCCCGATCCAAGAGGTTGATCAGAACGCCTTGAAGCCGGAAATCTCTCGGCGTGAGGGCGACGAGTTCTTCTTCAGGATCAAGCCGCTTCCCTAGACGTGACCACGCCGGGCAGTGTTCTGATCATGTGATATTATAGTGCCCGGCCGTGTCTCGGCGATGGACATCACATCGTGGCCTTCGTCTCGAAGGCGCGCGATCACGAGCCCGGAAACATTCTCATCCGCGAGAAAGCGCATCACTCGGCGGCGAGCACGGTCTCATGCTGCAGGTAGTCTGCGGCAAACGCCAGCGCCGCGCACAGGTCGTCCTCGGTGAGGTGAGGGTGCGCTTCGAGCACGTCGGCAAACGAGCGGCCCGCGCCGAGCTTGCGCAGGATGTGCTCGACTGTGATGCGCGTGCCTTTGATGCATGGCTTACCCATCATCACGGCGGGATCGATCGAGATGCGGGCGTAGGGCATGGCTTGCGCTTTCGGGCGTTACGATAACCGCAACGATAGCCCAAAACCGGCTTACGATAAACGCGGCCGCGCGGGCTGGTCACCTCATTTCCCGCCGCGCTACAGTCCCCCCACAAACGGGGAGGAGTCCGCCATGAAGGCGCCGGTTATCGCCATGATGCTTTCGCTTGCCGCAAGCGCGCCCGCGCTCGCGGCCACATTCGTCTATGTCTCGAACGCCGAGGACGGCGATATCGGCACCTACACGCTCCAGCCCGACGGCTCGCTCAAGGCAGGTCCGCGCGTTGCGGCCGCCAAGGTCGTGATGCCGATGGCGGTGAGCCCGGACAAGCGCTTCCTCGTCGCGGCGGTGCGCTCCAAGCCGTACGAGGCCTACACCTATGCGATCGACAAAGGCACGGGCGCGCTGACACTGGTCGGAAAGGGGCCGCTCGCCGAGAGCTATCCGTACATCACGATCGACGCCACCGGCCGCTATCTGCTCAGCGCGTCCTATGGCGGGCATCAGGTCGGCGTGAACCCGATCGGCAAGGACGGCAAGGTCGGCGAGCCGATGCAGACGATCCCGACGGCGCGCAACGCGCATTCGATCATCACCGACCGCACCAACAAATATGTGTTCGTGCCGCATCTCGGCACCGACCAGATCTTCCAGTTCGTGTTGGACGAGAAGAGCGGCAAGCTCGCGTCCAACACGCCCGCGACCGTGCAGATGAAGCAGGGCTCAGGGCCGCGCCACATCATCGTGTCGAAGGACAACAAGTTCGTCTATCTGCTCAACGAGCTGACCGCGACGGTCACGACGCTCGCGCTCGACGCAAAGACCGGTACGCTGAAGGAAGTCGACTCCGCGTCCGCGCTGCCCGCCGATACCAAGCTCGGCCCCGGTCAGCCGCGCGCCCCGGTGGCGCCCGGACAAACTCCGCGCGATGTGGCGAACGACATCTGGGCCTCCGACCTGCATCTCACGCCGGACGGCAAGTTCCTTTATGCGGCGGAGCGGACGTCGAGCTCGCTCGGCGGCTTCAAGGTGGATGCGGCGAGCGGCAAACTCAGCTTCATCGGCTCGACGCCGACCGAGAAGCAGCCGCGCGGCTTTGCCATCGATCCGAGCGGCAAGTTCATGGTCGTGTCGGGCGAGAAGTCGGAGACGCTCACGTCCTATGCGATCGACGCCGCGACCGGCGCGTTGAAGGAGATCGGCAAATACCCGACCGGCAAGGGCTCGAACTGGGTGGAGATCGTGTCGTTCGACTAAGTGTCTCTCCCCGGTCATTCCGGGGCGCACCCTAAAGCGCGTGTACGCGCGCTTTAGGCTCGGCCCCGGAATGACGGGCGCGGTTGGCCCTACGGTACCAGCACCACGCGGCCGACCACCTTTCCGGCGCGCAAGTCGTCGAGCGAGGCCTGCGCGGCGGCGAGCGGCCGCTCGTGGATCGGCACCGGCGGGATCTTGCCGGCGCGGGCGAGCGCCATCATCTCCTCGGCTTCCGCGAGCGTGCCGACAAAGGTCCCCTCGATGCTCATGGCTTTCAGCGGGAACATCGCGATCGGGGTCGCGAAGCTGCCGCCGATCAGCCCTGTGATCACCACCTTGCCGCCCCTGCCGATGGCGCCGACCGCAAAGGACAGCGAGCCGTCGGTGCCGGCGAAATCGACCGCGCCGGCAACGCCGCCGGTTGCTTTCAGCAGCGCCTTGCGGGCGTTCGGGTCGCCAGAGTCATAGGCGGCCGCGGCCCCGGCCTTGAGCGCGGCCTCGCGCTTGGCCGGATCGATGTCGGCGATGATCGGCTTGTGCGGGAACAGCGCCAGCGCAAACGCCAGGCCCATCATGCCGACGCCGCCCATTCCCACGAGCAGGATGGGGCCACGTTTCGCATGTTCGGTGAGCCGCTTCAGCGCCGCGAACGCCGTGAGCCCCGAACACATGTAGGCGCCCGCCAGCGAGGCGGGCAGGGAGCCGTGGTCGATCAGGTAGCGCGGATGCGGCACCAGCACGTGGGTCGCGAAGCCGCCATCGACCTGAATGCCGAGATGGCGCGGCGCCGCGCAGAGGTTCTCCTCGCCCGCCTTGCAGGACGTGCACTGGCCACAGCCGATCCACGGAAAGACCGCGGCCGAGGTGCCGGGCTTCACCTCGGCATCGGGGCCTGCCTTCTCGACCATACCCGCGATCTCGTGCCCGAGGGTGAACGGCAGCGAACGGAAGGCCGTTACGTCGAGCTTCTTGTCGCCGCCGAGGCTGAAGTAACCGTCGTAAAGATGCAGGTCGGAGTGGCACACCCCGCAACGGCTGATGCGCACCAGCACTTCGGTACCCTGCGGCTCCGGCGCTTGCGCCACCGTCTCGCAGAGCGGAGTCGCGTAGGCGGTCATCGATTGGCGAACCATCCGCGTCATGTGACTCCCCTTGCGAGAGCGACGAAGCCCTCGACGCCAATATCCTCCGCGCGCGCGGTCGGGTCGAGGCCTGCTTTTTCGAGCAGCGGGATGGGATCGACGCCGAGCTGCTTCAGGCTTTGCCGCAGCATCTTGCGCCGCTGCCCGAACGCGGCTTCGGTGACGCGCTCCAGTGCGCGCCGCTCGCAGGGCAGGGGATTGTCGCGCGGCATGAACTGGACCAGCGAGGATGTCACCTTGGGCGGCGGCACGAAGGCGGATGGCGCAATGTCGAACAGGATCTTCGCCTGCGTGCGCCAGCCTGCCAGCACCGAGAGCCGCCCGTAGGTCTTCGAGCCGGGCTGCGCCACGATGCGCTCGGCGACCTCACGCTGAAACATCAGCGTGAGCCGGTCGTACCAGGGCGGCCATGGCTCGGCCGTGAGCCAGGAGACGAGCAGCGCGGTTGCGATGTTGTAGGGCAGGTTGGCGACGATCCGGATCGGGCC
>JBAVXH010000366.1:0-37541 GCA_049698215.1 Xanthobacteraceae bacterium
CTTCGAGACGGCCGCTGGCGCGGCCTCCTCAGGACGAGGAGCCGGTTTGATCGGCGGAGCGGCGGGCGCCTGACCTTTCCCCGCCTCATCCTGAGGAACGCCCGCAGGGCGCGTCTCGAAGGACGAGGCGGCCGCCGGCTTCGCAGCCGGCGCAGGCGCACTCCCGGCCGCAGACGCAGCCGCCTTGGCGTCCTCGCCCTCGCCCGCCAGCACGGCGATCAGCTGATTGACCGGCACGTCGGCGGTGCCTTCCGGCACCACGATCTTGGCGAGCGTGCCCTCGTCGACCGCCTCGACCTCCATGGTCGCCTTGTCGGTCTCGATCTCGGCGATCACGTCGCCGGGCTTTACGCTATCGCCTTCCTTCTTCAGCCACTTGGCGAGGTTGCCCTTCTCCATCGTGGGCGACAGCGCGGGCATTAGGATATTGATCGGCATGGTTCAGCTCAGCGCGCTGGTGGTTCCGGGATCGGTCGGCGCATCCATTTCCGAGTCGTAGATCGAACGGATGCGTTCGACCGTCTGCGCTTCGGGAAACTTGTCCGCATAGATGCGCCCGACGTGCCGGGTGATGTCGGCAATCATCATGCCGAACGCTTCCGGATCGTCGAACGCGCGGCGCAGCGACACATGCAGCGCGCCGTCCACGATCACGGCGCGCAGCACCTCGACGCCGCCTTTGTCAAAAGCCTCGGGCGGAACGTGCAGCGCGTCGAAGACCGGGACGTCCCTGTCGCTCACTGCGTCTCCTTGATCTCGGTCGTCTGGCTGCGGCTATCTGCCGGCTCACTGATCGCAGCCTCGAAGCCCTGGCGGATGCGCTCGAGCGCCGCGTCCTCGGTCAGCAGGTTCTCGTGCGCGTAGACGCGCGCGACATGGCGCGCCGCATCGGCGAGGAGAATTCCCCACGCGCCCGCATCGGTGAAGCCGCGCCGGAGCGCGAAGTGGAACTCGCCGTTGTGGACGGCGGCGCGCAGCACTTCGTGCGCGTCCTTGTCCTTGACCATCGGCGGTGGATTGAGCGCTCCGTAAGCCATTCGAACTCCTTACCGGTAACTGACCGCCTTCGCGGCATCGACCACTTCGGCAACCGACGGCAGCGCGAGCTTCTCGAGGTTCGCCGCATAGGGCATCGGCACGTCCTTGCCGGACACGCGCGTGACCGGCGCATCGAGATAATCGAACGCGAGCTCCATGATGCGCGCGGCGATCTCCGCGCCGACGCCCGACTGCTGCCAGCCCTCCTCGACCACCACGCAACGCCCGGTTTTCCGCACCGAGGCGAGCACGGTATCGGTGTCCATCGGGCGGATCGTGCGCAGGTCGATGACCTCCGCGTGGATGTGCTTCTTGGCCAGCTCCTCGGCGGCCTTGAGCGCGTAGCTCATGCCGATCGACCACGCCACGATGGTCACATTGTCGCCGGGCCGGACAATCCTGGCCTTGCCGATCGGCACCGTGTAGTCGTCGAGCTTCGGCACCGGGCCGGACTGGCCGTAGAGGATTTCGTTTTCGAGGAAGATCACCGGGTTCGGATCGCGGATCGCTGATTTCAGCAGTCCCTTGGCGTCGGCGGCTGAATACGGCGCGACGACCTTGAGGCCAGGCACACTTGAGTACCAGGCGGAGTAATCCTGACTGTGCTGAGCACCGACGCGGGCAGCCGCGCCGTTCGGCCCGCGGAACACGATGGAGCAACCCATCTGTCCGCCCGACATGTAGAGCGTCTTCGCGGCCGAATTGATGATGTGGTCGATCGCCTGCATGGCGAAGTTGAAGGTCATGAACTCGACGATCGGCTTCAGGCCCGCCAGCGCTGCGCCGACGCCAAGACCGGCGAACCCGTGCTCGGTGATCGGCGTGTCGATCACGCGCTCTGCGCCGAACTCCTGCAGCAGCCCCTGCGTGACCTTGTAGGCGCCCTGATATTCAGCGACCTCCTCGCCCATCACGAACACATCCTTGTCGCGACGCATCTCCTCGGCCATGGCGTCGCGCAGCGCCTCGCGCATGGTCATGGTGACCATCTCGGTGCCCTCGGGCACCTCCGGCTCGGGTGCGGCCACGTTGGCCGGAGCGCCGCCCCCGCCCTTCGAGACGGGCGCTGGCGCGCCCTCCTCAGGGTGAGGGCCACTCTCTTTCGGAGCCTCATCCTGAGGAGCCGGCGCAGCCGGCGTCTCGAAGGACGAGGCGGGCTTCGCGTCGGCCTTGATGTCGGATGCGCTCTCGCCATCGCCGAGGATCACGGCGATCGGCGTATTCACCGCGACGTCAGCCGTGCCTTCCGGAACCAGGATTTTCCCCAGCGTGCCCTCGTCGATTGCCTCGACTTCCATCGTGGCCTTGTCGGTCTCGATCTCGGCGATCACGTCGCCGGCCTTCACCTTGTCGCCCTCCTGCTTGATCCATTTGGCGAGGTTGCCCTTCTCCATCGTGGGCGACAGCGCGGGCATGAGAACTTGCGTGGGCATGGCGAAACTCTACTTCGCGAAACGGTGAAGATTGGTCGAGGCCGAGAACGCCGCGGCGCCGACCAAGAGACAAGCGATGAACGCGACCAGCGCCTTGTTGACCTGCGCGGCCGGCTCGCCGCCGGCTCGGCGGATACGTCCGATCGCGAAGGGCCAGACGATCGAGAGCGCGCCGGCGCCTGCCCGGGCGGCATAGACCGCGCCCATGATCCAGCTTGCGAGCGCACCCGATAGCGCCAGGATGACGAGCACGGAGGAAAAACTAGCGCCGCTCATCGGCTGCTTCCATGTCGGAAAATGCCGGGACAGCAACGTCCAAGCCGCGATCAGCAGAAAGGCCGCGCCTCCAATCCAGAGCGCGACGACCAATTTCTCCGAGGCGCGCGCCGCCTCCGGCGACGTCGAAGCTGCCGAGCGGCCGAGATGAGGCACAACCTCCCGGCCGGTACTTCGCCCGAGCCAGGGCAGGAAGCGCTGCAAGTCGCCGGTCCGTTTCAGGGCTTCCCCCAACCATTGCTGGCCATCGAAGGTTATGCCGATCGAGATCACCATCAGGATGACGCCGGCCCCAAGCAGCACGAGCAGCATCATCGCGGAACCTCATCACCGGTACACGTCCGTCCAGAGCTCGGCCGCATCCGGCTCCGGATCGTTGGTGGCGAATTCGGCGGCCTCGTTGACGAGATCGCGCACCTCTGCGTCGATCTTCTTCAGCTCGTCCTCGCTCGCGATCTTGGTCTCCAGAATACGCACGCGCACCTGCTCGATTGGATCGTGCTCGGTGCGCATCTTCTGCACCTCTTCGCGGGTGCGGTACTTCGCCGGGTCCGACATCGAATGGCCGCGATAGCGGTAGGTGAGCATTTCGAGAATGTACGGGCCCTTGCCCGCGCGGCACCAGGCGACCGCCTTTTCGCCCGCGGCCTTGACGGCGCGCACGTCCATGCCGTCGACCTGCTCGCCCGGAATGTTGAACGAGGCACCGCGCTTCGACAGGTCGGTGGTCGCCGAGGATCGGGTGATCGCCGTGCCCATGGCGTAGCGATTGTTCTCGATGATGTAGATCACCGGGAGCTTCCACAGCTCCGCCATGTTGAAGCTCTCGTAGACCTGCCCCTGGTTGGCGGCGCCGTCGCCGAAATAGGTGAGGCTCACGTTGTCGGTTTTGCGATAGCGCGCCGCGAACGCGAGCCCCGTGCCGAGCGAAACTTGCGCGCCGACGATACCGTGTCCACCGTAGAAGCCCTTTTCGACGGAAAACATGTGCATCGACCCGCCTTTGCCGTGCGAGTACCCGCCGCGCCGGCCGGTCAGCTCCGCCATCACGCCCTTGGGATCCATCTGGCAGGCCAGCATGTGGCCGTGGTCGCGGTAGCCGGTGATGATCGCGTCGCCTTGCTTCAGCGCCATCTGCATGCCGACAACGACCGCTTCCTGCCCGATATAGAGGTGGCAGAATCCGCCGATCAGGCCCATGCCGTACATCTGGCCCGCCTTCTCCTCGAAACGGCGGATCAGCAGCATCTCGCGGTAGGCGGCAAGTTCCTGTTCCTTGGTGAATTTCGCAGGCGCGCCCTGGCTTTTCGATGCTCCTGCCGCCGCTTTGGCCTCGGGCTTGGCGTCAGGCTTGGCTGGCTTGGTTTTGGCGACGGCCATTACTCTCTTCCCCGGGGCGCTTCGTGCCCACCCAATAGCGGATATTGGGCATGCGCGGAAGCGCGCGCAAGGGAACGCGCGAGAGCCCCCAAGGTTTTGCAGGCTTTCAGGATTTTTGCCGCGGCGCGAGGCCCTAGTGGTCCGATTCCAACATTCGCACCCCCGTGCGGCAAGGTCCTTTGCGAATGTTGGAATCAAAGGACCACTAGCAAGCATTAAGTGCTAGTGGAGCTTTGGATTTGACATTCGCTTTGCGGACTCGCTGCGAGGTGGGTAGCGAATGTCAAATCCGCTCCACTAGGAGGCAAAGCGCCGCGTCTATTTCTTCAACAGCAGCGTGAGATCGCGCGGGTGCAGATAGTTGAGCATCGCCCGGGCGCGCTCGTCGAGCATGTCGGGATCGAGATTGTCGGCGCGCAGGAGCGACACCTTGTGCTCCAGCGCGAGCCGCTCGGCGCGCGTGCGCTCGATCTCGCGCATCAGGCTCGCCTGCTGCTGGGCGAGGTCCTGCTTCGCCTTGAGGCCGTGTGCGCCGGTGTAGGCCGACAGCCCGAAATAGCCGATGATCAGCGCCGCGACGGTGTAGAGGCCGAGCGCGGTCAGGACGGCGCGCAGACGCGTGCGGGTGACCATGCTGGGAGGATGGAGCGCGCCGCGTTAAGGGAGCGTTAAGGACGCTTGGCCGGGCCGGCGCGGGTTGCCATGATGCCCCCACACGTGGCTGAGGCCGCGCCGGGAGATGCCTATGACAAAACTGCTGGCGAGTATTGCGCTCGCCGTACTCGCCTTTCCGATCCCCGCATCCGCGCAACAGCAGAAAGCGCCGCCAAGCATCATCCTGTTCGTCGCGGACGGGCTGCGCGCCGCCGCAGTGACGCCAGAGCGGGCGCCGACCTTCGCGAAAGTGCGCGACACGGGCGTCAATTTCGCGAACAGCCACTCGCTGTTTCCGACGGTCACCACCGCGAACGCTTCTGCAATCGCGACCGGGCACTATCTCGGCGACACCGGCGACTTCGGCAATTCGATCTATTCGGGGTTTCCGGTCGCAAGCGCTGGCGGCATCGTCACACCATTCATCCAGGACAACGCAGTCCTGAGCGAGCTCAACCGGCATCACGGCGGCAACTTCATTGCCGAGCGCACGCTGATGCAGGCCGCACGCGAGAAGGGGTACCTCACGGCCGCGCTCGGCAAAGTCGGGCCGGTCGGCATCCATGACCTGACCCAGCTCGACGGCAAGACCACAATCTTTTTCGACGACGATACCGGCAAGAAGAACGGCATCGAGTTGCGGCCGGACGTGGTCGAGATGCTCAAGAAAGCAGGACTGGCACTCGAAACGCCAGGCCGCGCGCAGCGCAGCGAAACGCCGGGCAAGACCACCAACATCATCCAGCAGAAGTACTATCGCGAGATCGTCACCAAGGTTCTGTTGCCGCACTTCAAGGAGCAAAAGAAGCCCTTCATGCTGCTTTACTGGTCGTCCGATCCGGACGGCACCCAGCACTCGCAACTCGACAGCGAAAACCAGCTCGATCCGGGCATCAACGGACCGACCTCGCTCGCTGCCATCAAGGTCGCCGATGACGACCTGGCGGCCATCATGGCGACGGTCAAGGAGCTGGGGCTCGTCTCGACCACCAACGTGTTCGTGACGGCCGACCACGGATTCAGCACCATCTCCAAGCAAAGCGCGACGAGTCCCGCCGCACAATTGACCTATCCCAACATTCCGGCCGGCCAGATGCCTCCGGGTTTCATTGCAATCGACCTTTCCATTGCGCTCGGTTTGCCGGTCCATGAGCCGTTCGCGAAGGGACCGGAGATCGACTTCCGGGCCGGAAAACATCCGCGACGCGCCAACGCGTTGCTCGGCCTCGACCCGGCAAAACCGGACATTGCCATCGCCGCCAATGGCGCGAGCCTGATCTATTTGCCGCAACCCAATGCCAAGGAGCTGGCTCCGAGGATCGTGTCGGCGCTGATGGCCCAGGATTACGTCAGCGGAATCTTCGTCCATGACGATCTCGGTGCGATCGCCGGCACGCTGCCGCTCTCTACGGTCGGTCTCAAAGGCGGCGCACTGACCCCGACACCCTCGATTGTCGTCAACCCTCGCTCGTTCTCGACCGGCTGCGACCGCCCGCTCTATTGCAGCGTGATGGTCGTGGATACGTCGCTCAAGCAGGGCCAAGGCATGCACGGCAGCTTCAGCCGTGCCGACACCGCCAATTTCATGGCGGCGATCGGCCCAGCCTTCAAGAAGCGCCACGTGAACCCCTCGCCGGTGAGCAATGCCGACATCACGCCGACGCTCGCGCGGCTGATCGGCGTGAAGCTTGCGCCCGTCGGCAAGCTGCGCGGGCGCGTGATCACCGAAGCGCTACGCAGGGGCAAGCCGGTGCGCAGCGTACGCAAGAACATCGTCTCGTTGCCGGGCGAAGGCGGACTGCGGACGATCGTCAACCTGCAATACGTCGGATCCACGCCCTACTTCGATGCGGCTGGATTTTCCGGCCGCACCCTCGGGCTGAAAGAGCCGAACGACAAGCAGCGGGTCAGCGCAAAGCCTTGAGCGCCGCCCGGCCCGCGTATTGCGCCTGCGCGCCCAGCTCCTGCTCGATGCGCAGGAGCTGATTGTACTTCGCGGTGCGGTCCGAACGGGCGAGCGAGCCGGTCTTGATCTGCCCGCAGTTGGTCGCGACCGCGAGGTCGGCGATGGTCGAATCCTCGGTCTCGCCCGAGCGATGCGACATTACCGCGGTGTAGCTCGCCTTGTGCGCCATCTCGACGGCGGCGAGCGTCTCGGTGAGCGTGCCGATCTGGTTGACCTTGATCAGGATCGAGTTGGCCAGCCCGCGTTTGATGCCGTCGGAGAGCCGCGCGACGTTGGTCACGAACAGGTCGTCCCCGACGAGCTGGCATTTGTTGCCGATGAGGTCGGTGACCGCCTTCCAGCCCTCGAAGTCGTCCTCCGCCATCCCGTCCTCGATCGAGACGATCGGATAGCGCCCGACGAGATCGGCAAGGTATTTTGCCTGCTCCTGGCTGGAGCGTGTTTTCCCTTCTCCTTCATAGACGTAGTTGCCGTTCTTGAAGAATTCGGTTGAGGCGCAATCAAGCGCCAGAACCATGTCGTCGCCGGCCTTGTAGCCAGCCACCTCGATCGCCTTCATCACAAAGCCGAGCGCGTCCTCGGCGGACGTCAGGTTCGGCGCAAAGCCGCCCTCGTCGCCGACATTGGTGTTATGGCCGGCATCGTGCAGCGCCTTCTTCAGCGTCTGGAACACCTCGACGCCCATGCGCAGGCCTTCCGAGAAGCTTTCCGCGCCGACCGGCATGATCATGAACTCCTGAAAGTCGATCGGGTTGTCGGCGTGCACGCCGCCATTGACGATGTTCATCATCGGCACCGGCAGCAGCCGTGCCGACGTGCCCCCGACGTAACGGAAGAGCGATTGCCCGCGCGCGGTCGCCGCAGCCTTCGCGGTCGCGAGCGACACGCCAAGAATTGCGTTGGCGCCGAGGCGGCTCTTGTTCGGCGTGCCGTCGAGCGCGATCAGCGTCTCGTCGATCTTCACCTGGCTCTCGGCTTCCATACCGCCGATCGCGTCGAAGATCTCGCCGCTGACCGCCGCAACCGCCTTCTGCACCCCCTTGCCGAGGTAGCGGCTCTTGTCGCCATCGCGCAGCTCGACCGCCTCGTGCGCGCCGGTCGAGGCGCCCGAGGGGACGGCGGCACGGCCGAACGAGCCGTCCTCGAGCACGACGTCGACCTCGACGGTCGGATTGCCGCGCGAGTCGAGGATTTCGCGGCCGATGATGTCGACGATGGCGGTCATGTGCAGGTCCCTGTTGGCTGGCGCGCCTCATACACGCCGCGCAAGAGAATGTGAACGGCGCGACCCCGACCGGCCTGCCGGGCGAACCCGCGGGGCGCTATGCTTGGCAGGAAATCAATTGTGAGAGGTTCGCATGAATCGCCGCCAGTTCCTCGCCTGCAGCGCCGCCGGAGCCCTCGTCGCGCCCGTGCTCCTGCGCCCCGCGCCTGCGGCCACGAGCGAGAACTTCCGCGTCAAATACTTCCCCGTTCCGGACGCACAGCGTTCGCGCGACGTGACCGCGTGCAGCGACGGCGTCACGATGTGGTTCAACTGCCAGGGCAACGGCAAGCTCGGCCGGCTCGATCCGCGCGATGGCTCCTACAAGCTGACCGACCTCGGGCAAGGCTCCGCGCCGCATGGCGTGATCGTCGGGCCGGACAAGGCCGCGTGGGTCACCGACGGCGGGCAGAATGCGATCGTGCGCGTCGACAACGACCACAAGGTCACGGTCTTCAAGCTGCCGATCAAGGAGTACACCAACCTCAATACCGCGGCATTCGACAAGGACGGCATCTACTGGTTCACCGGCCAGAGCGGCTATCACGGCCGGCTCGATCCGAAGAGCGGCAAGATCGACGTGTTCAAGTCGCCGGGCGGGCACGGCAGCTACGGCATGACCGTCACGCCGAGCGGCGACATCTGGTACGCCTCGCTCGCCGGCAATCATATCGCAAAGATCGATCGTGCGACCGGCAACGCCAAGATCGTCGATCCCACGATCCCCAAGCAGGGCGCGCGCCGGGTGTGGTCCGATTCCAAGGGCCGCATCTGGGTGAGCGAATGGAATACCGGCAACGTGTCGGTGTACGATCCGGCCGCCGACACGTGGGGGGTGTGGCGCCTGCCGGGCGAACGGCCGCGCACCTATTCCGTCTATGTGGACGAGAAGGACAAGGTCTGGCTGACCGACTTCGGCGGCAACGCCATCGTGTGGTTCGATCCCATGACCAACGAGTTCAACTCGTTTCCGAGTAACAAACCGAACGCCAACGTGCGCCAGATGGACGGCAAGCCCGGCCAGGCATGGGGCGGAGAATCCGGCACCAACCGGCTGGTGATGATCGAGACGCTTCAGCCGCCGGCATGATCCGGATCGTTGCCGGGGCAGCGCTCCTCTCGTTCGCATTCGCGACCGGCGCCGCCGCCGAGGACGGCGCCGCTCTGTTCGAGCCGTGCCGCGCCTGCCACTCCCTCGATCCCGCCGCGACGGTGATGGCGGGACCGAACCTCGCCGGCCTCATCGGCCGCAACGTCGCAGGCGATCCGGCCTTCGACTACTCGCCGGTGCTGCGCGCCGCGCGCGATGCAGGCCGCGTGTGGACACGCGCGCTGCTGGAGCAGTTTCTCGCCGATCCCGAGGCGATGTTTCCCGCGATGTGGATGAGCGCGCCGGGCATTCGCAACGCCGAGGACCGCAAGGCGCTCGCGACCTTCATCGCCGATCCGGCTTCGCGCTAGGTTGGCCGGCTTCCACAGATCACGATCGCTCCGAGTGGATAGGCGGACGAGCCGATGGAATACTTGCGCCGCTTCCATGGCGCCTCCACTAGAGTGACATGAGCTATGTGGAGAAAGTGCTTCAGCCCGGCGAGAAGGTCGGATACCAGGCCTCGCTCCATTGGGTGACTTACTTGCACGGCCTGCTCTGGCTGGTGGCCGCCGCCGTCGTGTGGATGGTTCTTCCGGGGCAGTGGCTTGGCGGTTTGGTAACGAACACGGTCGTTATCCTACTTGCCGCTTGCGGCGTGTTTTTTCTCGGGCAGGCCTGGTTCGAATGGTGGATTACCGAGATCGCTATCACGAACCGCCGTGTCATCTATAAGCACGGCTTGGTCTCCCGCCAGACAGACGAAATGCCGGTGGACAAGATTGAAACCGTGCAGGTCGATCAGTCGATCCTCGGCCGAATACTCGGCTACGGCCGGGTGACAATTCGCGGCACCGGCGGGGGCGGCGGATCACTCGGAACACTCGACGCGCCGATCGCGGCCCCGCTCGAATTCCGCAATCACATCACCGGCGCCTGACTTATAGCGCCGCCGCGAGCCCGATCTTCGGCCGGAACGCGGAGAGCGCCTCGATCTGCGCCTCCGACGGCTTCTCGTGGCGCGCGACCTCTTCCAGCATGTCGACAAGCTGGTAGCGCTCATCCGCGGTCAGCTTCTTCTTGAACAGTGCAGCGAACACGCCCGCGGCCTGATCGAAATCGACGGCCTCGCGCGCGATGAAGCGCGCCTGCGTCATGCGTTCAGTGAGCTCGTGCTCGAAACCGAAGACGGTGCGCAGCTTGTCCTCGATCAGCGCGATCTGCTCGCGTGTCGGATCGCCATTCTGGCGCGCGATCAGCAGCATCAATACGGCAGCAGCGTCGCGCGGATCGTCCACGGCGCGCAACGGCGCGGTGCGCGAAGCTTCTTTGGCTGCGGCGCGTTTGACGTCGTCCTCGCGCTGCTTCTTGCGCTCCCGGAAGTGCTCGATGCCGCCCATCTGGACGAACCAGTAGAGCGCCCAGAAGGCGAGCGTGCTGACGATGAGAAGGATGATCGGCATGCCGGAAGCCCTGTCGTCCGGAAGCTCGTACCAGAGGTTGGTAACGGCGGACTTACGGTGGGTTCACAGAATCGCTTGCCGATATCCACCAATCGGTTACTGATCCGGCCCGGATTTTGTCGCGGAAACAGCATCATGGCGCGTCGCCCGCCCGTTACGAAACTGCTCGGCAAGCCGAGCCCGCTCCCCGCCTCGCCGGACGAGGCCGTGCTCGACCGCGTCCCGAACCCGCAGACCGATACCAATTACGTGGCGCGTTTTGCGTTTCCGGAATTCACCTCGATTTGCCCGGTCACCGGGCAGCCCGACTTCGGCATCATGATGATCGACTACGTGCCGAACCGCTGGCTGATCGAATCGAAGTCGCTGAAGCTGTATCTCAACGCGTTCCGCAATCATGGCACCTTCCATGAGGACTGCACGGTGGCGATCGGCAAGCGCGTCGTGAAGCTGCTCGCGCCGAAATGGCTGCGCATCGGCGGCTATTTCTATCCGCGCGGCGGCATGCCGATCGACGTGTTCTGGCAATACGGAAAGCAGCCGAAGGATGTCTGGGTGCCAGACCAGGGCGTGCCGCCCTATCGGGCACGCGGCTAGCAGCGACGCCAGGAAAATTGGGTACCGGTTTTCCGTGCGGCCGCGGCCAAATAATCAGCCGCGCAGATAGCGGTAGGTCGCACGCACGTCATGCGGCAGCCAGTCCGCATAGCGCGACAGGCCGGCATATTGCGGCAACTTCACCTCACGTACCGCCGCCTCTTCTGACGATCCTGCCTTGATGGCCGTCTCGACTGCGCCCCGCAGGGCGACCAGCAGATCGCGGAAGCGCGCGACCTGCGCCAGATCGGTCGGCGCGCCGTGCCCCGGAATCACGATGGTCAGGTCAAGCGTCAGCACATGCGTGAGCCGGTCGATCAGCCCCGAAAGATCGCAGTCACCGAGCCACGGAAAGCGGCCGTAGAACAGAAGATCACCGAGGAACGCGATCTTGGCCCGCCTTAACGCAACAACGATATCGCCATCGCAATGTGCCGGCCCCCAGTAATCCAGATGCATCTCGTCGTCTGGCAGATGAAAGATGAAATGGTTTTCGAAGGTCTGGGTCGGCGGCGCGATCGTCATGGTGTCGTAGTCGGGCAACCCGATACGCTGGCGAAACCACGCCTGAGCCGGATCGTCTTCCGGCACCAGTTCGAACAGGTTCTGCCCGAACAACATTTTGATCTTGGTCGGGTAGTCCGACACGGTCCAGTGCGCGCCGGTCTTCGCACCGAGATTCGCGTGCATCGCGGCGAGTGTCTTCTCGTGCGCGACGATCGGAACGTCAGCGAAAACGACGTTGCCCGCGGTGTGATCGAGGTGACAGTGCGTGTCGATCAGGGCTCGGACCGGCTTGCCGGTCTTCGCCTCGATCGCGGCGCGGAATTGGCGCGCAAGGCGCGGATACTGCTGTGCGTCGATGACGAGCAGGCCGTCCGGAGTTTCGATTGCTCCGGCATTGGAGTCGCCGCCCGCGCCGATCCAGGCATGGACGCCCTGTGCGACGGTCAGAAGCTGAGGTTCCACGGTAGAAGCGTAACAGCCGCGCCCGCCGGGCGCCAAGCGTCACACGCCGGTGCGCTCGCGCAACAACCGCGCGCAGACGAAACCGACCGCCATCACGATGATCGCCGCGATCGAGATCGTCACCGCTGCGCCGAAATTGACGAACCCCGCCCCGTAAAGCACCGGGCCGCTCGCGTGGCCCATGAAGAAGCAGAACGAGTGCAGCGACATCGCGGCGCCGCGCGCGCCAGGCGCGAGCTCGGTCGCGGTCACCTGGATCGAGGCGTGCAGCGTGTAGAAGCCGAAGCCGAGCAGCGTGAAGGCGGCGAACTGCACCGGCCACATCATGTCGAATGACACGACCGCAAGCGCGAACGCCGCGATGATGCCGCCGCCGATCATGAGTTGATCCGGTCGCCAGCGCGCCACAAGACGCGGCACCAGGAGCGCGTAGAGGACGCCGCCGAGCGAGAATCCGGCGATCACCGCACCGGCAATCGAGGCGCGCGGCTCGCCGGCCGCGAGCAGCAGCAGCGCGACGAATGGGAACAGGCCAAAGATCACGATGCCTTCGACGAACACCGCGCTGAAGCACACTTTCGCGCGGGGATTGGCGAAGACCGACCCGTAGCCGCGCCTGAAGCCCGAGAGGCTGAGCTGCACCGGTTTCGCACGCGCCGCCTTGCGCAGCGTGACGATCGCCACGCCGAGCGCGATCACGCCGAGGGCCGTGATCACGAAGAATACGCCGCGCCAGCCGACGAGGTCGCTCACCACGCCGGCGAGCGACGACCCGATCAGGTTGCCGGTGATGACCGCGGTGAGCCAGCGGCCGATCGCGACCTGGCGCTCCTTCACCGGCACCAGATCGCCGATGACCGCGATGCCGACCGGGAAGATGCCGCCCGCGGCCGCGCCCGCGACAATGCGGGCGACCAGCAGCACGGTGAAATTCTGCGCGAACCCGCTCACCAGCATCGCGATCATGGTGACCGCGAGGCAGGCGATCATCACCCGCACCTTGCCGACCATGTCGCCGACCGGCCCGAGCACCGGCTGCACCAGCGCAAAGGGCAGCGCAAAGGCGGTGGTCAGCAGCGCCACGGCATTCGGGTCGACCTGAATGTCATGCGCGATCGGCGGGATGATCGGGTCGGTCGCGCGCGAGGCAAGCGCCACGATGAAGCCGATGAGGCTCAACCGCGCGATCAGGCCGCGCGAGCGGTCATCCTTCGGCTTCGGGGCGAGTTCCGGATCGGGTTTTGGGGCGGCCGGCAAAAAGTTGCCGTCGACCGACCGGCCGGAATCGAATTTGGGCTGAAAATTCATTGGCTGATGAAAGCCATACACGAATTTCAGCGGTTCTGTTGTGCAGTGCGGGAATGCCTCACCCGACAATCGCGTGGGGCAGGAATCGCGAGGTGTTCCTGGTGATGGGGCCGAGTTCCTCGCGCACCGAAAGGCCGCAGGGCTTCTCGCCGGCGATCCATGAGCCGATGGCCGCGTAGTTGTCCTGAAATTTCGGCAGGGTCGCGACCGTCTGGCGCACGAACCCCTCGGCGCCATAGGGGCCCTCACCCTGATCGACCGCGTTGCCACCAACGATCATGGTCACGTTCGCGCCCTCGCGCGAATAGAGCGGCTTGCGCACGAACGAGTCGCCGAGCTCGGCGGCTTTCGGGTCGTCTTCGAAATAGGCCGGCAGCAGGTTCGGGTGGCGCGGAAACATGGCCCACAGCAGCGGCAGGATACCCTTATTGGAGAGGATCGCCTTCCACGGCGGTTCGATCCAGCGGGTTGGCGAACCCGCAAGGTAGGCGCCGAACTGCTCGCGGAACATCCATTCCCAGGGATAGAGCTTGAACATGAGTTCGATCGGCCGGTTGTTCTGATCGACAAAGCCACCCCGCGGGGTGCGGCCGATGCCCTCCATGGGAAGCCGTGTGGTCTGCAGGCCGGCCTGGCGCGCGGTGTCCTCGAGATACGCGATGGTGCCGCCGTCCTCCGGATCGTCGACTGCGCCGGCAAGGTGCACGTGCACGCCTTTCGCAACGTCCTTCCAGCTTTCGATCAGCCGCTCGTGCAGCGAATTGTACTGGTCCGCGTCCTGCGGCGTGATCTGCCGCGCTTTCGCGTCGTCGAGCCACATCCACTGGAACGCGGCGGTCTCGAACACCGAGGTCGGCGTATCGGCGTTGTATTCGAGCAGCTTCGCCGGGCCCTGCCCGTCGTAGGACAGATCGAACCGGCCGTAGAGACTCGGGTCGCCGCGCTTCCAGCTTGCCGCGATGAAGGTCCAGAAGCGCTCCGGGATATGCAGCACCTTGAGCATGCGCTCGTCCTCGACGGCGCGCGCGACCAGCTCGCGGCACATGGCGTCGAGTTCGCCGGTCGGCGCCTCGATGTCCTCTTCGATTTCCTTCAGCGTGAAGGCGTAATAGGCGCGCTCGTCCCAGTAGCGTTCGCCGGACATCGTGTGAAACACGAAACCGGCCGCGTCCGCCTTTTCGCGCCAGTCCGCGCGCTCGTCACACGGAATCCGCTGCAAATGCCTCAGCCTCCGGCCGAGACCCTAATCGAGGGACTCTTCGCGGTCGAGCCGAACCCGGAGCGCTCGACGCCGGTATGGGATACCGAAACTGCGCCTGGCCGGGAATTGCCGACCAAAGCCGCCTCCCGCGTCACGGTCTTGCTCGTGGAACCGCCCCACGACCAGCCGTGGAAATAGTGCGGAACGAGGTAGTAGACAAAGCCGCGCCGCTGCGGCTGGCAGTCCGGCGTGCCATCGGAACGCGTTGCGCACCGCTGGTCCGCAACGGTCTGCGCCTGAGCCGCATGGCTTGGCTTCTGCCAGGCAGAGTAGGCCATGCCGCCGGCAAAGGTTGCCGCGAAGACGGCGGCGCCCATCACAACCAGTCCAACATTCTCGGAACGCTTCACCTGTCCGATCTCCACGCTGGCGCAGCCCGCGCACCAGCCCGGCGATTGAACCAGAAAGAGCGAAAAAGCCGGTTAGGACGTGCTTGAGAAATTCGCGCGTCGCGCTAACCGGGCATTCAGCATGACAGGGACGCTCAGCTGCCCGAATGGCCGCCCGACATGGCGTGGCCGGTCGCGCCGAAGCCGCCGCGCGATGGGGAGGAACTTGAGCGTGTGGAATTGCTGCTGCTGCTGCTGCTGCTGCTGCGCCCGCTCGAGGTGAGCGCGGTCGAAACCGCGCTCGGCGTGCTGCGCTTGTAGTTCGACGTCGTCGACCTGTTCGGCGAGGAAGACGAATACGAGGAGTACGACGAGTACGAGGATCCGGAGGAACCCCAGCGCCAACCGCTCCAGGAACGGCGGCGGCATGGTTCAGCAGGTGCGGCTGCCGGTGTTGCGGCATGCGGCGGATTGAGCGCGGTGGATGCCGCCGGCGCCAGCTTACACTCCGGCCGCGGCGGCATCATGTAGGCGCCGGCCGCCGTCGTGCCGGTGACGCCCATGAGAACAAGAGCGACCTGCGCCGAGCGTTTCATGTGCTCATCGACGCGGCGTTGACGAGGCCTGCCGTGATCGAAGCCGATCCCAGCCAGATCGCGGGCGCGATCTCGCCGTTGGCGATGCGGTGCGAGAGATCCGGGATCGGGATGCGCGCGACATAATACGCGCCGATCTGCACCACCAGCGCGATGACGCCCCAGATCGCCATGTCGATGATGCCGTCGGAATGCGCGATCGAACTGGTCAGAGGCAGGGCGAAACCGATCATGCTCAAGCCGAGCGAAATGGCCGCTCCCGGCTTATCGGTGCGCACCAGCGCGAACTCGTCGTGCGGCGTGATCCAGATGTAAATGTAGAGGTAGGCGGCGATCAGGACCGACCCGACAATCAGATAGATCAGGAACGCGGGCAGCCCGCTGAGCGAGTTCAGGACCATGGTTTCCCCCGAGGCGCGGCTAGTGTCCCGATTCCGATGCGAACTTCAGGTTCAGGGCACTAGCGCGCCATTCAATCTTGGCAGATTCGGAGGCGGCTTTGAGGCGCTTCAGATCTTGATCTTTTTGGCCAGCGCGTCGAATTGCATCAGCGATTGAAGCAGCGGCTCCAATTGCTTGATCGGTATCATGTTTGGCCCATCTGACGGGGCCTTGTCGGGGTCCTGATGCGTCTCGATGAACACGCCCGCGACCCCCACGGCGACGGCCGCACGCGCCAGCACCGGCACGAATTCGCGCTCGCCGCCGGATGAGGCGCCCTGCCCGCCCGGCTGCTGCACCGAATGGGTCGCATCGAAGATCACCGGCGCGCCGGTGCGCGCGAGGATCGGCAGCGCGCGCATGTCGGAGACCAGCGTGTTGTAGCCAAACGAGACGCCACGCTCGGTAAGCAGCACGTTGGCGTTGTCGGCGCCGGTGATCTTCGAGACGACATTGGCCATGTCCCAGGGCGCAAGGAACTGCCCCTTCTTCACGTTCACGGCGCGTCCGGTCCTGGCGGCGGCGATCAGCAGATCGGTCTGGCGGCAGAGGAAGGCGGGAATCTGCAACACGTCCACGACCTGCGCGACCGATACGCAGTGCGCGGCCTCGTGCACGTCGGTGAGCACCGGCACTTTCAGCGTCTCGCGGATTTCCGCGAAGATCGGCAGCGCGGCGCTTAAGCCCATGCCGCGCGCGCTCGTAGCGCTGGTGCGGTTCGCCTTGTCGAACGAGGTCTTGTAGACGAGGCCGACGCCGGCGCGCCCCGCGATCTCCTTCAGCGCGGTCGCCATTTCCAGCGCATGCTGGCGGCTCTCGAGCGCGCAAGGGCCCGCGATCAGCGCGAGCGGCAACGCATTGCCGAAACGTACGCCGCCGACGGTCACGATCGGATTGGGGCCGGACATCAGGCGACCTTGCCCAGCCGGGCCGCTGGCGGTCAACCCGAGCCAGTGCATCAGGCCGCGCGATCGGGGCGTCACCCGTTCGTCCATTTGGTTCACCGCTCAAGACGGCCCCGGGCCGTTTGTGGAGGGGGCCAACCCGGGGCCGTCCATTTCCGCCGGGCACAAGAGACGCCCGGCACAGTGCAGCATGGCGAACGGACGTCTGCGAAGCTTGAAGGTGATTTCGGAAAATCCGCTAATTTCGCTTAAGGAATTTGAAAAGATTGCGCCGAGCCTCACCGTGCTACCGCTCGAACACGAGCGTTGCCCCATGCGCTGCGGCGGGAGCGACAACGAGCTTCCCCATTTGCTCTTTGGCGCTCGACCCGGCCTTCTCGCGTGCGAGGCCGATATCTCGCGCCGTGAATCGAATGGTGGCGAGCCGCATGCCGCTCGACGTATCCGGGGGATCGACGGCGAAATGCAGCCGGTAGGCGGCGGGGTCCATCGCCTGGATCTCGCCGCGCGGCGTCGTGATCGCGATGCCGGCGGACGTCGCCTTCAGGTCGCTCACGCCCGCGAAGGCTTTCAGGAAGATGTGGTGGTCGGACGGGTTCTCGGCGACGAACACAACGCCGGAAACCCCGGTGACGCCATTGGCATGTTGTTGGAACGCCGGATTCCAGAAATTCTCCGGATAGTGCTGCTGACAGGTGAAGAAGCCGGTGTCGGGCGCGCGCTTGTCCTCGGCAAACGCCAGCGAGAACGCGACCTTCACGACCGAGCCATCCGGCCTCTTCCCTTCGCGCGCAAAGTCGAACACATCAAAATCGCCGATGCCCGCCGCGCGGAACGCCTCCGCGTCCGCCGCACCCTTGCCTTCCAGTACCAGCATCGAAAGGCCCTCGCCTTTCGCCAGAAAGTCGCGCGTGAAGGCGCCGAAGGAGAGCGAGCGCGGGCGCGGCGGCGGGATGCGCTCCATCTCACCCAGCGCCAGCAATTCGATGAACACGCCGGGAAACTGCACGATGCGGTTATGCGTGCCCCAAGGATGGCGATTGCGCGCGCCCACCGTGAAGCCGAGCCGCGCGTAGGCCTCGCCCGCCGCATCGAGGTCGTGCACCGCATGCACGATATGGTCGAGACCGCGCGCCACCCTCGCTGCTCCTGCTGGTTTGCTCTACCTTCAAGCCAAACAAACAGGAGGACGCGCCATGAAGCAACTGACCGACGTGGATCGGGCCTTGCGCGAGGCGGCGGATGCCGGACAGGTCCCGGGTGTCGTCGCGATGGCGGCGACTGGCAGCGAGGTCATCTATCAGGGCGCGTTCGGCAAGCGCGACCTCGGCAAACCGGAGGCGATGACCGCGGACACCGTGTTCTGGATCGCCTCGATGACGAAGGCGATCACCGGCGCGGTGGCGATGCAACTCGTCGAGCAGGGTAAGCTGACGCTCGACGGACCGATCGGCGACGTGCTGCCCGACATCGCCTCGATGCAGGTGTTCGAGGGCTTTGACGCGAGCGGCAAGCCAAAGCTGCGTCCCGCGAAGCGGCCGATCACGCTCAAGCACCTGCTCACCCACACCGCCGGCTATTGCTACAACATCTGGAACGGCGCCATGGGCAAATACATGGAGCACGCCGGCATTCCGGGCGTGACCACGTGCGAGAACAAGGCGCTCTCGACGCCACTTTCTTTCGATCCAGGCGAACGCTGGGAGTACGGCATCAACATCGATTGGGCCGGCAAGGCTGTGGAGGCGATCAGCGGCAAGAAGCTCGATGCCTATCTGAAGGATCACATCTTCACGCCGCTCGGTATGGCCAGCACCGGCTTCAAGCTGACACCCGACATGCGCGCGCGGCTTGTCGGGATGCATGCGCGCGGCACCGACGGCTCGCTCACGCCCGTGCCGTTCGAGATGGCGCAGGAGCCGGAATTCCACATGGGCGGCGGCGGGCTCTACTCAACCGCCGGAGACTACATCCGCTTCATCCAGATGCTGCTCAACGGCGGCACGTTCGGCGGCAACCGCGTGCTCAAGGCCGAGACGGTCAAGCTGATGAGCCAAAACCACATCGGCGATCTCAATGTCACGCCGCTGCGGACCGCCATTCCGGAGGCGTCGAACGACTTCGATCCCTGGCCCGATCAGGACAAGAAATGGGGCCTGAGCTTCATGATCAACACGCAGCGCACGCCGGAAGGCCGCA
This sequence comes from Xanthobacteraceae bacterium, assembly GCA_049698215.1. Taxonomy (GTDB): domain Bacteria; phylum Pseudomonadota; class Alphaproteobacteria; order Rhizobiales; family Xanthobacteraceae; genus PALSA-894. Next base: position 19,170 of record JBAVXH010000366.1, read on the forward strand.
GCCCGGGAAGCCTCGCCTGGGCGGGCCTGGCGAACACCTATTATTGGCTCGATCCATCGCGCAATGTCGGCGGCGTGATCCTCACACAGATCCTGCCCTTCATCGATCCGAAGGTGATGCCGCTCTACGCGGCGTTCGAGCGTGGCGTTTATCGCTCGCTCGCTGGGAGCAAGGCGGCGGCTTAGCCGCACGGTCGGTGCTCGCCCGCTCATTCCCGCGAAAGCGGGAATCCAGAATCAAGAACTGGGTCCCCGCTTTCGCGGGGACGAGCGGTTCTGCGAGTCGGGCTATTTCACTGACGAAAAGCTCGTCGGCTTGAGGAACTGGTTGGAGAAGGTCATCACCAGCGGGCCGTTCTTCTCGGTCTCGGCGCGCTTGGCGATCCATTCCGGGTCGGTCGAGAACGCGCCCCACTTCTGCTCGCGCTCCGCCATCGACTCGTAGGCGCACAGATAGATCAGGTTGTGGTTCGACTCGCCGACCTCGGTGGTCCAGAAGCCCGCCTGCTTGATCCCGTGCTTGTCGAACAGCTTCAGCGTGATGGTGTCGAAGCGCTTGAGCAGGTCCGGCATCCGCCCCGGCATCGCGCGATAGCTGCGCATCTCGTAGATCATTCAAGTCCTCCCGCTTTCTCGTGATGGCCGCGCGTCGCGGCGATGAAGGGCCGCCATTTGACGCAAACGCCGAGGCTGGCACAAGCGGGCTGAGGGAGATCAAGAGACGCGAACAAATCCCTTCAGTTTCGTTGCCCGGCGATCAAACGTTACCGTCGCCTCGCAGCCGCGGGCGAGATTGATGCGGGCGATCATGGCATCGGTGAAGCCGATGCTGCCCGTCCTGTATTCAGCCACGGCCGCCTGTACATGCTCGTGATATTCGATACGTCGATCGCGGCCAGCCAGAAGCGTTTCGATTGCGGCGGCGATCTCGGTCCGCTCGAACTGATAGACGCTGTCAAGAACCCAGACGAACTCGGCAAGCACCACACAATTGATGAATCCCGGCGATTCCGGAGTACAGCGACGCTCGATGAACCGTTTCGCTTGCGCCGTTTGGACCGGGTCGTCTTCCACCAGCAACCGGACGAGAATGTTGGTATCGAGCCCGATCATCGCTTTTTGCCGACGGCGCGAAGATACCGATCAACGGCGCCCTGACGGACCGCCTCATCCATTTCCTCAAGGGTCACGGACCGCTTCGGTTTTCCCAGCAGGCCGGCTAGGTCGCTCAGTCGCGTCTCCATCGGCGCCATCCTGGCCAGGCTTCCATTCTCGATGGTAAACCGGACCTTGTGCCCCCGGCGCAAGCGCAACCGCTCGCGCACCTCGGCCGGAATCGTGACCTGTCCCTTGTCGGTGACGGTCGCCTCAAACGACCGTGAATCCGGCTCTCGCGCAAAATATCGCGTTTCGTTGCCGTGCTTGACCTTGCGGAGCTTGTAGCCCTGCGCTTCGAGACGCTTGAGCTCGTTGTAGTGCGGCCCGCCGGTTGCAGCGATGATCTCGCGCATCGTCGCGCCTTCGGTCCGCGTGTACATGTTGCGCGCAATTCGCGCTTTTGGTACATTCTTATTCATATGCCATTCCTGTGAGTAGCTCGTTTCTTTTTTCCTTACCTTTTTCGATAGACTAGGACAAGCGGAATCCGCGGGTCTGCCAAGCGCTACGAATACCTTGGGAAATCGGCCGTCTCTATACCAGCCGGCTCTGCTCCACCGCCGCCTCGACGAACGAGGCGAACAGCGGGTGCGGCGCGAAGGGGCGCGATTTCAGCTCGGGGTGAAACTGCACGCCGATGAACCACGGGTGGTCGGCGTATTCGATGATCTCGGGCAGCACGCCGTCCGGCGACATGCCGCAGAAGCGCATACCGTGCTGCTCCAGCCGACCCTTGTAGGCGGTGTTGACCTCGTAGCGATGGCGGTGCCGCTCGGAGATTTCGGTCGCGCCGTAGATTTCCGCCACCTTGCTGCCGCGATTGAGCACCGCCGGATAGGCGCCGAGCCGCATCGTGCCGCCGAGATCGCCGTTGGCCTGGCGCTTCTCCAAGGCGTTGCCCTTGAGCCATTCGGTCATCAGTCCGACCACCGGCTGCTTGGTCGCGCCGAATTCGGTCGAGTTCGCGTCCTCGATGCCGGCGAGATTGCGCGCCGCCTCGATCACGGCCATCTGCATGCCGAAGCAGATGCCGAAGTAAGGCACGTCGCGCTCGCGTGCGAACTGCGCCGCCTTGATCTTGCCTTCCGCACCACGCTGGCCGAAGCCGCCCGGCACCAGGATGCCGTTGACGTGTTCGAGGAACGGCGTGGGGTCTTTCTCCTCGAACACCTCCGACTCGATCCAGTCGAGCTTCACCTTCACCTTGTTGGCGATGCCGCCGTGGGAGAGCGCCTCGATCAGCGATTTGTAGGCGTCCTTCATGCCGGTGTATTTGCCGACAATCGCAATGGTGACGTCGCCTTCCGGATTGCGGACGCGCTCGTTGATCAGCCGCCAGCGCGACATGTCGGGCGCGCTGCCCGCCTCCATGTTGAACGCGACCAGCACCTCGCGGTCGAGCCCCTCGGCCGAATAGGCCTCCGGCACGGCATAGATGTTGTCGACGTCGCGCGCCTCGATCACCGCGCTGGCGCGCACGTTGCAGAACAGCGCGAGCTTGCGCCGTTCCTCCGCCGGGATCGGCCGGTCAGTGCGGCACAGGAGGATGTCCGGCTGGATACCGATCGAGAGCAGTTCCTTCACCGAATGCTGGGTCGGCTTGGTCTTCAGCTCGCCCGCACTCGGGATGTACGGCATCAGCGTGAGGTGAATGTAGATCGCATCGCCGCGCGGCAGATCGTTGCCGAACTGCCGGATCGCCTCGAGGAACGGCAGGCTCTCGATGTCGCCGACCGTGCCGCCAATTTCCATCAGCACGAAGTCGCAGTCCTCGTTGCCGTCGCGAATGAAGTCCTTGATGGCGTTGGTGACGTGCGGGATCACCTGAATGGTCGCGCCGAGATAGTCGCCGCGCCGCTCCTTGGCGAGGATGTCCTGATAGATGCGCCCCGTCGTGATGTTGTCGCGCTTGCTCGCGGGATTGCCGGTGAATCGCTCGTAATGGCCGAGGTCGAGGTCGGTTTCAGCGCCGTCGTCGGTGACGAAGACCTCGCCGTGCTGATAGGGCGACATCGTGCCGGGATCGACGTTGAGATAGGGGTCGAGCTTGCGCAGACGCACCTTGTAACCGCGCGCCTGCAGCAGCGCGCCGAGCGCGGCGGATGCGAGACCCTTGCCGAGGGAGGAAACCACGCCGCCGGTGATGAAAACGTACCGCGCCATGGGACCTAACCTCTAACCCCCGGGATTCGATTCGACGAGTCTTCCAACACACCAAAAACCGAAGAGGCCGGGTTTGCCGGCCTCTTCTGTGGAAACTTCTACCTCGACTGCGGCGCCTGCGGCTCGGCAGGGGCGGCCGGCACCCCTTGGCGAAGCCGGTCGAGCACACCGCCCGGCGCAAGTGGTGCGGTTCCGCCTGGATTGGCCGGTTGCGAAACCGGCGCGCCCGGTGCCGTCTCCTGCAGGATCGACCGCGGCTTGCGGTCCCATCCAGCCAGGATCGAGAGGACGAGGCTGGTCGCGAAGAATGTTGCCGCAAGGATTGCGGTGGTCCGGGTCAGCACATTGGACGTGCCCCGGCTGGTCAGGAAGCCACCTCCGCCGCCGCCCATGCCGAGGCCGCCGCCCTCCGATTTCTGCAGGAGAACGAGGCCGATCATGGCCGAAACGATCATGAGGTGGATGACGATAATGACGGTCTGCATTCAGTGGGTCCAAAGGCGAAGGGCGTAAGCGCTCCAAGCCGGTCATATAGGAATTCGCGGGCGTCTCTACACGATCCCCTCGGGCAATTCCACCCTGCGTCAAAATCAGCGATAAGCCCCAGCGATCCCGAGGAAATCATCGGCCTTGAGGCTCGCCCCGCCGACCAGCGCGCCGTCGACGTTCGGTACACTCAGAAGCTCCTTGGCGTTGCTCGGCTTCACCGAGCCGCCATAGAGAACCCGGACCTCGGCTCCGGTCTCGCCAAATCGCTTTGTCAGCCTTTCGCGGATGAAGCCATGCACTTCCGCAACGTCCGCCGGGGTCGGCGTGAGGCCCGTGCCGATGGCCCACACCGGCTCGTAGGCGATCACCAGGCCGTCGGAGATCACCGAACCGGGCAGCGAGCCAGCAAGCTGCGCGCCGACCACGTCGAGCGTTTGCTTCGCGGCTCGCTGATCTTTGGTTTCGCCGATGCAGACAATGGCGGTGAGCCCGGCGCGCCAGGCGGCGAGCGCCTTGGCCCGCACCATCGAGTCCGTTTCGGCATGATAGGTGCGGCGTTCCGAATGGCCCACGATGACCGCAGTCGCGCCCGCATCGGCCAGCATCTCCGCCGAAATGTCGCCGGTGAATGCGCCCGACGGCTCTGCGTGGCAATCCTGCGCGCCGATCGCGACTTTCGACCCGTGTGTCGCCGAGGCAAACATCATCACCAACGTCGCTGGCGGACACACGAGCAAGTCGACCTTGGAAAGGTCGGCCGCGCCCTGCACGATCTTGCCGAGCTCGGCCGCCGCAGGCCGCAGCCCGTTCATCTTCCAGTTGCCTGCGACCAGCGGACGCCGTTGCACCGTCATGAATTCGCCCCGATAGGCCCGTGTAGGGCGTTAGCAAACCGGTGTGACTGCCGCCAGTAGCGATAAGTTGCGACCCAAGGCCGCCATCCCTATGATGCGCGCCCTTGCGGGAACCGGTCGGTTGCCGGCCGGCATCCCCTTATGAACTAAAGGACTTTCATGCTTCGCGGTATGCGCAAGGCCTCCGCCAATTGGCTCGGGCGGATCGTGATGGGGATCGTTCTCGGCCTGATCGCCGTGAGCTTCGCCATCTGGGGAATCGGCGACATCTTCCGCGGTTTCGGCCAGTCCACCGTCGCAAAGATCGGCTCCACCGAGATCACGGTCACCCAGTTCCGCCAGATCTACAACGACCGCATCCAGCAGCTCAGCCGCGAACTCGGCCGCCCGATCACGCCGGATCAGGCCAAGCTGTTGCGCCTCGACCAGCAACTCGTGGGGCAGCTCGTCGCCGAGGCGGCGCTCGACCAGCGCGCACGCCAGCTTCGCCTCAACGTCTCGGACGCGGAGGTCGCGCGGCAGATCATGACCGATCCGACCTTCAAGGGGCTGAACGGCCAGTTCGACCGCGCTCGTTTCGAGCAGATCATCCGTGGCGCGGGCTTCACCGAGCAGCGCTTCACCGCCGAGCAAAAGCGCCTCACCATGCGGCGCGAGGTCGCCGACACGGTCTCCGCCGAACTCGCGCCGCCCAAGGCCATGGCGGATGCGCAGAACCGCTACGACAACGAGCAGCGCGCCATCGACTATGTGGTGCTGGATCTCGCCAAGGCCGGCGAGGTACCGGCGCCGACGCCTGAGCAGATCGCGAAATACTACGACGAGCGCAAAAGCGAATTCCGCACGCCCGAATACCGCAGCATCGCGGTGCTCTCGGTTGCCGCCACAGACCTCGCGAAACCTGACGATATCAGCGACCCGGACGCCAAGCGCTTCTACGATGCAAACACCGCCCGCTTCGGCACGCCCGAGCGGCGTCAGATCGAACAGATTTCATTTCCGACACTCGAGGAGGCTCAAGCGGCGGCGACGCGCCTGGAAAAATCGGAACTGACATTCGAGGCACTCGCCAAAGAACGCGGTCTCTCCGAAAAGGACATCGACATTGGCCTGGTGACCAAGGCGGGCATCATCGACAAGGCGGTGGCAGACGCCGCATTTGCGCTGAAGGAAGGCGGGACCAGCGCTCCGATCAAAGGCATGTTCGGCACCATGCTGGTGCACATGGTCAAGGTCGAGCCGGAGAACGTCAAGCCGTTCGATCAGGTCGCGCCCGAGATCAAGCAGGCGCTCGCGACCGAGCGCGCGCGGGGCGAAATCGCCGCGATCCACGACAAGGTCGAGGACGAGCGCGCCGGCGGCTCGCGGCTCACCGAGATCGCGCAGAAGCTCAACCTCAAGGCGCGCACGATCGAGGCGGTCGATCGTCAGGGCCGCGATCCTGAGGGCAAGCCGATCAGTGACCTGCCGTCCACGAATGTCATTTCCAGTGCATTCAACTCGGATGTCGGTGTCGAGAACGAGCCACTGCAAACGGCGGGCGGCGGCTATCTCTGGTTCGAGGTGCTGGGCGTGAAGCCCTCCCGCGAGCGCACGCTCGACGAGGTGCGCGCGCAAGTCGAGGCGCGTTGGCGCGAGGCTCAGGTCAGCGAGCGGCTTCAGGCCAAGGCAAACGAAATCATCGGCAAGGTGAAGGCCGGCACCTCGCTCAATGATGCCGCATCCGCCGAGGGTCTCAATGTGCAGACCACCTTCGGCCTCAAGCGATCCGGCAATGCAGGCTCGATGCCGCCTGCGGTGGTGAACGCCGTGTTCGCGACGCCGAAGGACGGCGTCGGCAGTGCGGAGGGTAAGGACGGAACCGAGCGCATCATTTTCCAGGTGACCGATATCTCGGTGCCGGCATTCGACGCGAATTCGCCGGACAGCCGCAAGATCAGTGACACGATGCGCCGCTCGATCACGGAAGATTTGCTCGCACAATATGTTTCGCGGCTGCAGACCGATCTCGGCGCGACCATCAACATGGATGCGGTGCGCCGGAGCGTTTCAGGCAGCGGCAGCGACCAGAACTGATGCAGATCGAGCCGGCCGCCGAGGCGTTCGCGGCACGCTATGCGCGCGGCGAGCCGCAGGTGGTGTGGACCACCCTGGTCGGCGATCTCGAAACGCCGGTCTCGGCGTTTCTCAAGGTCGCGGGCTCCCGCGCCAACAGCTTCCTGTTCGAGTCGGTTGAAGGCGGCGCGGTGCGCGGACGCTATTCGATCATCGGGCTCGACCCGGACGTGATCTGGCGCACCCTCGGCACCCGCGCCGAGATCAATCGCTCGGTGCGAGCGAAGCCCGATGCCTTTGCGCCATGCGCCGAGCCGCCACTCCAGGCCTTGCGCGCGCTGATCGCCGAGAGCCGCATCGCCTTGCCCGAAAAGCTGCCCTCCATGGTTGCGGGCCTGTTCGGCTATCTCGGCTACGACATGGTGCGGCTGATGGAGGAGTTGCCACAGCCCAATCCGGATCCGGTTGGCTTGGCGGATGCCATCATGCTGCGCCCAACCGTCGTCATTGTGTTCGACGCCGTGCTGGATTCGATCATCGTGGTGACGCCAGTCCGCCCGGAGCCGAATGTCACCGCGGGCGCCGCATTCAGCCGCGCCTCGGAGCGGCTGTCGGCGATCGTCGACGCACTCGACCGCCCGCTCGACAAGGAGGCTGCCGGCGCGCCGGCGGGCCCGCTCGCTGTGCCGCCGAGCTCGAACACTACGCCGGAGGACTTCAAGGCGATGGTCGCGCGCGCCAAGGAATACATCGCGGCGGGCGACGTCTTCCAGGTCGTGGTCTCCCAGCGCTTCGAGGCGCCGTTCTCGCTGCCGCCGTTCTCGCTCTACCGCGCGCTGCGGCGGGTCAATCCGGCGCCGTTCCTGTTCTTCCTCGACTTCGGCGACTTTTCAGTCGCCGGCTCGAGTCCTGAAATCCTGGTGCGCGTGCGCGACGGCGCCGTCACGGTGCGGCCGCTCGCCGGCACCATGCCGCGCGGCGAGACCCCGCACGAGGACAAGGCCTACGAAGATCGCCTGCTCGCCGATCCGAAAGAGCGCGCCGAGCACCTGATGCTGCTCGATCTCGGCCGCAACGATGTCGGACGCGTCGCCGAGATCGGCACCGTCAAGGTCACCGACCAGTTCTTCATCGAGCGCTACAGCCACGTGATGCACATCGTGTCGAACGTTGAGGGCAAGCTGTCGGCAAAGCACGACGCCGTCGATGCGCTCGCCGCCGGATTTCCGGCCGGAACCGTCTCGGGCGCCCCGAAGGTGCGTGCGATGGAGATCATTGACGAGTTGGAGAAGGAAAAGCGCGGGCTCTATGCGGGCTCGGTCGGCTACTTCTCGGCCACCGGCGAGATGGACACCTGCATCGTGCTGCGTACCGCGCTGGTGAAGGACGGCGTGATGTACGCTCAGGCCGGCGCCGGCATCGTGGCGGATTCGAACCCGGACTCCGAGCAGCAGGAATGCGTCAACAAGGCCAAGGCCCTGTTCCGTGCCGCCGAGGAGGCGCGCCGGTTTGCCAGCGCCGCGAAGCGGGGGCAGTGAGGATCAAACCGTGAGCCTCGTTCACAACGAAAGAATGAAGCTTCTCGCTTCCGCTACGAGCAACACGGGCGTTGCAACGATCGTCACCGCGATTGTCGCTCCGATAGCCGGATTCTTGTATGGGTCAGCCGTGCCTTCCGGTGGCTGGTGGCCCCTGTTCGCGCTGGCTTGGTTTCTGGGCGGGATAAGCCTACATATCAGCGCGCAGTTCATGCTCGGGAGACTTAAGGAATGACCGGCCTTGAGATCTACCTACTTGTCGCCCCTCTCGGATTGGCGGCGTTGGGCTGGCTTGTCTATTGGTGGGTTGTCAGAAGCGACCGCGAGCATCCCCGCGCCAGATAAATCATAGACTCTGCTTCGGTGCTGGCCGATCATCTCGGCGGGGAACGCAGGGCCAATCATCCACATGACACGCCTGATCGGCGGTCTCGACCGGTTCGTCGCCGCGATCCTGTCCGGCGGGCGCTGGCTGCTGTTGCCCGTCGTCCTGCTATTATTCCTGCAGTGGCCGCTGCGCGACATTGTCCGCGCCTGGTCGCGTGACGCCAACGACCTCGGTCAATGGCTGTTTGCGCTCTATGTCGCGATGGCATTCACCGCGGCGACGCGGGCAGGCACCCATCTCGCCGCCGACGCGTTCGCGCGCCGCTATTCCGAGCGCACGCGAGCCTTCCTGACCCGCTTCGGCGCACTGCTCGCTCTGCTGCCCTGGTCGCTCTTCGTCATCATCGGAGGCGCGAACCTCGTGATGTGGTCGGTGCGCTCGCTCGAGGCGTTCCCGGACACCTATAACCCGGGCTACTTCATCATCAAGCTCGCGCTCTGGCTGCTCGCCGGACTCATCCTCCTGCAGGCGATCATCGACATCGTGCGTCCGCGCGCGGGAGCACACGATGCCTGAACTCGGCCTCGTGCTCCTTCTGCTGGTCGGGCTTGGGATCCTGTTCACCGGCCTGCCGGCGGCGTTCGTGCTGATCGGTGTTGCGAGCCTGGGCGCGTTCTTCGCTGTCGTGATCGGCATCGTCCCGCTCGCGCTTCTCTCCGCCCTCCCCGGCCGCCTCGTGAACCTGCTGGAGAACGATCTGCTCCAGGCGCTACCGCTTTATGTGTTCATGGGCCTGCTGCTCGACCGCCTGCCGGTCGCCGAAGCGCTCTACCGCACCTGCCTTGCGATCCTGCCCCGCGGACCATCCGGGCAGCTCATGTCGGGGACGCTCCTCGGCGCGCTGCTCGGGCCGATGAACGGCTCGGTCGGCGCCAGCGTGCTGGCGCTCTCGCGCGTGGTGGCGCCGCGGCTGGAACGGCATGGCGTGCCCGAGCCGACGCGCGCCGCGCTGGTCGCGGTCGCAAGCACGCTCGGTGTGGTGATCCCGCCCTCGCTGGTGCTGATCCTGCTCGGTGACGCCATGCTCGGCGCCCACACCATTGCGGTCACCACGACCGGACGAAACGACCGCGTCATCAACACGCAGGACCTCTTCCACGGCGCGCTTGCGCCTGCCGGACTGTTTCTCGTGCTCTGCCTGATCGCCGCATGGTTCGCCGGCCGCCGCCTGCCCGCTGCGGACCGCGCGCCCGAAGCAAAGCCGACCCGCAACGAGGTGCTGCTCGCGATCCTCACAGTGACATTCCTGCTCGTCCTGCTCGGCGCGGTCACGCTCGGATTTTTCTACGCAGTCGAGGCGGCGGCGCTTGGCGCCTTCGTGCTGTTCGCGGGCGGCCTCTTGAGCGGACGCCTGCGCGGCGGCGTCTTGCGTGACGTGCTGACCCAGGCGATGGCGATGACCGGCGCGCTGTTCGCGCTGCTGATTGCCGCCACGACGCTGACATTGATGCTGCGCATCATCGGCACCGACAAGCTCGTTGCCGCGTGGGTTACGGCGCTGCCAGGCAGCGAGTCGACCGTCGTCGCGATCGTGCTCGGCGCGATCGGCCTTTGCGCCTTCGTGCTCGATGCCTTCGAGATCATCTTCGTGATCGTCCCGATCGTGGTACCGCCGCTCTTGATCCGCGTCGCCGATGCGCGCTGGGTCGCGGTGCTGCTGCTGCTGACTCTGCAGACGAGCTTCCTGCTGCCGCCGGTCGGCTATGCGCTGATGATGGTGCGCGGCACCTTGCGCTATGCCGGATCGCTGGCCGCGCTGATGCGCGCGCTGTTTCCGTTTCTCGTTGCGCAATGGCTGGTGCTTGGCGTCGTGCTGCTGGTGCCGCAGCTTGCCCACTTCGGCGAGAAGGAAACCAAGCGCATCACCCCAAACCTCTCGACCGAGGAAATCAACCGCCGCATGCAGGACATGCTCACCCCCATCCCGGACCTCGAGCTGCCGAAATGACGTCGGAGCTTCCCAGGCGAAATTTCTATTTCCTGCGGCACGGCCAGACCGCATGGAACGTGGACGGCCGCTTTCAGGGGCACACCGACATTCCGCTGAACGAATTGGGGCTGGCGCAGGCGCACGACGCGGCAAGGATCCTCGCGCGTTTCCCCGTCGACCTGATCGTCGCGAGCCCGCTCATTCGCGCACGCCGAACCGCGGAGATCGTGTCGGAGCAGTTGGGCAAGCCCCTGCTATTCGATGACGAACTGAAGGAACGGCATTTCGGGGCTTTCGAGGGCCTCGTCGTCAACGAGGTGAAGGCAAAGCTCGGGCTTCAGCCGCACCAGCGGCTGGTCAAGCATCTGCCGCCGGATGCCGAGCAGTGGCATGAGACCCGTGCGCGGGCCGTGCGCGTCATCGGTAAATGGCTCACCAATCACCCGGATCAGACACTCCTATTCGTGACGCATAGCGGGTTGTTCGACGCGCTCCACGAAATGACCTTCGCGACGCGACTGGAGCCCAAGCATGTGCCGTATCATTGGCGGCATGACGGAAATGCCTGGACCTGCGCCACCTGCTAGGTAACGGCTGTGTTGCGATGGGATTCTCGCTCAACCTCAAAGCCAACAATTCATCGGCGCTCGCTTTGACCAGGCTGTGGGACGCCGTCGGCGCATTCGAGGAAACCCCTTCGATGCGCGCGCTCAACTACGCGCCTCATTTCACGTTCGCGATCTACGACGCGGACCACGCCAGTAAAGCGGAGAGAGAGAATGCCATCGAACGCGCCGCCCGGGGAGCAACCGAATTGCGCCTGACCTTCGATCGCATCCGCGTATTCGAAGGACCGCCGCTCGTGCTCTGGGCGGATCCCGGAGCGCAGAACTCTCTGCTTCAAATGCACAAGGCGATTCACGATGTCATCGATCCGACGCTTTGCCGGCCGTATTACCGGCCGGGTTTTTGGGTGCCGCACTGCACGCTGGGCATGAACATTCGCCAGGATCGGCGTGCTGACGCCATGGCGTTTGCCCAAACCTTCCGTGGTGGCGTGGAGGCGATCTTCGATGTGATCGATTGTGTGACGTTTCCGCCGTTACGCGTGACGGCAGAGACGCGCCTTCCTCCGCCTGCTTGACCCCCTCCCCGTCGGACCGTAAGACCCATCTAAACCTTTGGCCTACCGCATGATTGTCCTGATCGACAATTACGACAGCTTCACCTTCAATCTCGTCCATTATCTCGGCGAGTTGGGGGCGGAGGTCGCCGTGCATCGCAACGACAAGGTTTCGGCGCGAGAGGTGGTGGACTCCGATCCCGATGCGATCGTGCTCTCGCCCGGCCCCTGCACGCCGAACGAGGCCGGCATCTGCCTCGACTTGGTCGGAGAGGCCGCCCCCACCATCCCGGTGTTTGGCGTGTGCCTCGGGCTGCAGTCGATCGGCCAGGCGTTCGGCGGGAATGTCGTGCGCGCACCCGCGCCGGTGCACGGCAAGCTCTCCGAGATCACCCATCAGGGCCAAGGCGTGTTCCGCGGCATCAACGGCCCGTTCAAGGCGACGCGCTATCATTCGCTGGTGGTCGATCGCACGACGCTGCCCGGCGAGCTCGCGGTGACGGCCGAGACCGACGGCCTCGTGATGGGCGCCGCACACAAGACCTACCCGACGCACGGCGTGCAGTTTCACCCGGAAAGCATCGCCTCCGAAAACGGGCACCTGATCCTGAAGAATTTTCTCGAACTTGCTGCTGCGTGGAACGCGGCGACCGGCCGGCGCAAGGCGCATTGACCCATGGACGATTTCAAGACGCTCATCGGCAAGGTGGCGACCGGCGCAACACTCACGCGCGACGAATCCGCCAAGGCGTTCGACTACATGATGTCCGGCGAGGCGACGCCTTCGCAGATGGGCGGCTTCCTGATGGGCCTGCGCCTGCGTGGCGAAACGGTCGACGAGATCACCGGCGCGGTCTCAACCATGCGCGCCAAGATGCAGCGGGTTGCCGCCCCGCCCGACGCGATCGACGTGGTCGGCACCGGCGGCGACGCGTCCGGCTCGTACAACATTTCGACCTGCGCGGCGTTCATCGTCGCGGGCGCCGGCATTCCGGTGGCGAAGCACGGCAACCGCGCGCTCTCGTCGCGCTCGGGCGCAGCCGACGTGCTCGGCGCGCTCGGCGTCAAGATCGACCTGCGGCCGGACGAGATCACGCGCTGCATCTACGAGGCCGGCATCGGCTTCATGTTCGCGCCCGCGCATCATCCGGCGATGAAGCATGTCGGCCCGACGCGCGTTGAGCTTGGCACGCGCACGATCTTCAATCTGCTCGGTCCGCTTTCAAACCCGGCCGGCGTGAAGCGACAGATGGTCGGCGTGTTCTCGCGGCAGTGGGTCGAGCCGCTAGCGAATGTGCTGAAGAATTTGGGCAGCGAGCGCGCCTATGTGGTGCACGGCTCGGATGGGCTCGACGAGATCACGACCTCCGGGCCGACGAGTGTCGCGGCGCTTGATGCCGGCAAGGTGTCGACGTTCGAGATCAAGCCGGAAGAGCTTGGGCTCGCGCCGGCAAAGCCGGAGCAGTTGCGCGGCGGCGATGCGGACTCCAACGCGGCCGCGTTGAGGGATGTACTCAAGGGCAAGAAAGGGCCGTTCCGCGATGTGGCGTTGCTGAATGCCGCCGCCGCTATTGTGGTGGCGGGAAAGGCCAGGGACCTGAAGGAAGGTCTCGTGGTCGCGGCGAAATCCCTCGACTCGGCCGAGGCCGAAGGGCGGCTCGACCGGCTGATCCAGGTTTCGAACGCCACATGACCGATATCCTCGCGAAAATCGAAGCCTACAAGCGCGAGGAGATCGCAGCCGCCAAGCGCACACGCCCGCTTGCCGAGATCGAGAAAGCCGCGACAGCTGCCCCTGCCCCGCGCAGCTTTCTGGCCGCGATCGAGCGCAAGCATGCCGCCGGTGAGTACGCGCTCATTGCCGAGATCAAGAAGGCAAGTCCGTCGAAGGGCCTGATCCGCACCGATTTCGATCCGCCGGCGCTGGCGCGCGCCTACGAGGCGGGCGGCGCGGCGTGCCTCTCGGTGCTGACTGACGCGCCATCGTTTCAGGGCAAGCCCGACTACCTCATCGCCGCGCGCGCCGCGACGGCGCTTCCCGCGCTGCGCAAGGATTTCATGTTCGAGCCTTATCAGGTGGCCGAGGCGCGCGCCTGGGGCGCCGACTGCATCCTGATCATCATGGCCTCGGTCGACGATGCGACGGCGCGCGCGCTGGAAGAGGCCGCGTTCGGCTACGGCATGGACGTGCTGGTCGAGGTGCACGACGAGATGGAGCTTGACCGCGCGCTGCGGCTCAAGTCGCGCCTGATCGGCATCAATAACCGCAACCTGAAGACCTTCGAGACGACGCTTGAGACCACCGAGCGCCTCGCGCCATTGATCCCGAGCCGCCGTATCGTGGTTGGCGAGAGCGGGCTCTTCACGCCCGCCGATCTCGCCCGCCTTGACAAGGCCGGCGTCACGACGTTCCTGATCGGCGAAAGCCTGATGCGGCAGAAAGATGTTTCCGCCGCCACCAAAGCGCTGCTCGCGCGTCACCCCGCCCATATATCGGCCGCCGAATGACTAGTGCGGCGAATTTGAAGTTTCTGCAGAGGTTGCCGCGAGTCCGTTCAGAAACTTCAAATTCAAAGCCGCACTAGACTCGAATATTTGCTAGTGCTCCTTTGTTTCCGAAGTTCGCACTACGCGCGCGGCAACCTCGGGCGAACTTCGGAAACGGAGCACTAGTGGCGAAACTCACCCATCTAGGGAAGCGCGGGCAAGCCCGCATGGTCGATGTGTCCGACAAGTCCGCGACGGAGCGCGTCGCGGTCGCGGAAGGCCGCGTGGTGATGAGCGCTAAGACGCTCGACCTCGTGCTCAAAGGCGACGCAAAAAAGGGCGACGTGCTCGGTGCCGCGCGCATCGCCGGCATCATGGCGGCGAAGAAGACGCATGAGCTGATCCCGCTCTGCCATCCGCTCGCGCTCACCAAGGTCGAGGTGGACATCGTCCCGGACAAGAACCTGCCGGGCGTCATCGTGCGTGCGACCACCAAGCTGAAAGGCCAGACCGGCGTCGAGATGGAAGCGCTCACCGCCGTGTCGGTCGCCTGCCTCACGATTTACGACATGGTGAAGGCAGCCGAGCGCGGCATGCGCATCGAGGGCGTTCATCTCCTCGAAAAGCGCGGCGGCAAGTCGGGCACCTACCGCGCCAAATCTGATCGCAAAAAGGGAGCATGAGATGGCGCTCCTCCCCGTCCCCGATGCGCTGGCGCGGGTGCTCGAAGGGGCGGAGCCGCTGCCGGTTGAGCGCGTGCCACTCGCCGCGGCCGAAGGCCGCGTGCTCGCCGAGGACCTGAGCGCGCGGCGCACGCAGCCGCCTGACGATGTGTCCGCCATGGACGGCTACGCGGTGCGCGGCGAGGACGTCGCCACTGCGCCCACGAGGTTGCGGCTTGTCGGTGAGGTGGCGGCTGGCCGGCCGCTGACCACGACGCTCAAGGCGGGCGAAGCCGCGCGCATCTTCACCGGCGGCGTGCTGCCGCCCGGGACGGACACCGTGGTGATCCAGGAAAACACCGGGCGCGAGGGCGATACCGTGATCGTGAACACGGTGGCGGCGCGCGGCCGCAACGTGCGCGTCGCCGGGCTCGATTTCCGCCAAGGAGACGTGCGGCTCAAGACGGGTCGCCGATTGACCGGCCGCCACGTCTCGCTTGCCGCCGCCATGAACCACGCGACGCTTGCTGTGTATCGGCGCCCGAAGGTCGCCGTGGTGGCGACGGGCGACGAGCTGGTGCCTCCCGGAACCGAGCCCGGGCCCGGCCAGATCGTTCACTCGAACGCCTTCACGATGGCCGCGATCGCGCGGCGCGAAGGCGCCGAAGTCATCGATCTCGGAATCCTCCCGGATCGGCTGGAAGAGACGATTGCCGGCTTCCGGCGTGCCCGCGATCTCGGCGCCGACGTGCTGGTCACCGCGGGCGGGGCCTCGGTCGGCGACTACGACCTGGTCCAGCCGGCGCTCGCCGCGGAAGGCGTCGCGCTCTCTTTCTGGAAGATCGCGATGCGTCCGGGCAAGCCGATGATGTTCGGGCTGCTCAAGGGCATGCGCGTGCTCGGCCTGCCCGGCAACCCGGTCTCCGCCTACGTCTGTTCGGTGCTGTTCGTCGCCCCGCTGATCCGCAAGCTTACCGGCCGCAGCGACCTGACGCCGCCCCTCGAGCAAGGCATTCTCGGCCGCGACCTGCCGCAAAACGACGAGCGCGAGGAGTACATGCGCGCCACCCTCGCTCTTCGGGACGGCACCTGGGTCGCGACCCCGTTCCCGAACCAGGACTCGTCCCTGCTGGTTCCGCTCGCCGCCGCCGATTGCCTCGTGATCCGCGAGCGGCACGCGGCGGCCGCCAAGGCCGGCTCGCCCTGCCAATTCGTTAAGCTGGACGATTAAGCCCCGCCTTGTGCGATCCCTCGACTTGTTCACCCCAAATTAAAGGGTTGCGGAACAAGTATCGAACATATAGTGTCCGTTCATGATTTGTTTCGAGTGAGTCTCGACAAAAGCTAACCTGCCGTCAACCCAAGGGGCTTCGATGCTGACCCGGAAGCAGTCCGAACTGCTGCGCTTCATCCACGAGCGGCTCAAGGAAGCCGGTATCCCGCCCTCCTTCGATGAGATGAAGGATGCGCTCGATCTGCGCTCCAAGTCCGGCATTCATCGCCTGATCACGGCGCTCGAAGAGCGCGGCTTCATCCGCCGCCTGCCGAACCGCGCGCGCGCCATCGAGGTGATCAAGCTGCCCGAGTCACTCGCGCAAGGGCTCGGGACGCGGCGCGGCTTCACGCCTTCGGTGATCGAGGGCGATCTCGGGCGCGTGCGCGCGGGCGCCGATGATGAGGGCGGCCGGCCGGTCACGATCCCGGTCATGGGGCGCATCGCCGCCGGCACCCCAATCGAGGCGATCCAGACCAGGAGCCACACCATCCAGGTCCCGCCCGACCTGCTCGCAACGGGCGACCACTTTGCGCTCGAAGTGCGCGGCGATTCGATGGTCGACGCCGGCATCCTCGAGGGCGACACCGTGCTGATCCGCAAGGGCGACATGGCGGACACCGGCGACATTGTGGTCGCACTCATCGACGAGGAGGAGGCGACGCTGAAGCGCTTCCGCCGCCGCGGCGCCTCGATCGCGCTGGAGCCTGCGAACAGCGCCTATGAGGTGCGCATCCTGCCGCCCAACCGTGTGCGCGTGCAGGGCAAGCTGGTGGGGCTGTTCCGGAAGTATTGAGCGCGGGGTCAATCGTCCGCGCTGAGATCCTCGCCCCGCGGTGTCGCATCGCGTGGCGCAGCGGTTGGCACCGCCTCACCCTCGCCTCTGGCGGGGTTCGCGCGTGCCCAAGGCCGGTCATAGCCCGGCGGATACGCCACGACCCTCTCCCACCCGCCTCCGGCTCGATAAAGCGCCGACGCTCCGGTGCGCAGCCAGACCGTGCGATCGATCGCGGTCGCGGCGCATAAGGGCGGCGCGGTGCGCTGGCTCACGACGAGAGCCGCACGGCGGCAATCCTCCTCGAAGGCTTCCGCGGCGAACGAAAGCGCCACGACCGCGCCATCGCGCAAACGGGCGATGCAACCGATTTCGTCGCAGCTCACCCCGTCCTTGAGCGACCGGTCATTCGCTGTCCGCGCATCGGCATCCGCCGCGAGCCATTCACGCACCGGGAAGGTGTCGCCGTTGGCGGTGCGCATCACGGAGAGCTTGCCCGAATCCCCGCGCACCGCGACCACGTCGCCCCGATTGCCGACATAGACGTCCGGCACTGGCGCAAGGAACGCCCAGAACGCCGCCGCGGCGAGCACGGCGGCGCCGGCCCAGCGCAAGTGCGAGCGCAGCAGACACAGCAGCAGCAGACCGGCGGTGCACAAGAGCAGCGGCCCCGTGCCGAACGCCACAATGCGGCCGACCGCACCCGGCAGACCGGCCACGAACTGCGCAACCCAGATCATCCAGTCGATGCCGAGCCCCATCAGCCGCCACAACGGCCCGTCGAGCCCGAACGGAATGGCCAGGATCGCGAGCAGCCCCGCCGGCATCACCAGCACCGAGACGACCGGCATCGCCAGCACGTTGGCGATCACGCCGTAAGGCCCGAGCCGGTGGAAGTGATAGCCGACGTAGGGCATCGTGGCGCAGCCGGCCGCAAGCGACATCACGATCAGCGTTGCGATCTCGCGCCCGCCCCAGAGCGCGATGCGCGCGCCGCGCGGCGTCTCGGCGCCCGCCTGCATCCAGGGGATGCCACGCTCGTAGGCGGCGATCAGCGCCATCGTGGCGGCGAATGACATCTGGAAGCTCGGATGCACGACCGCTTCGGGGATGAAAACGAGCACCGCGAACGCGGCAAGCGCCAGATTGCGCAAGGTGAGCGCCGCGCGATCGATCATCACGCCGATGAGCACGATTGCGGTCATGATGAAGGAACGTTGCGTCGCGACCTCCGCGCCGGACAGCAGCAGATAGAAGAGGGCTGCGCCGAGCGCCGCGAGCGCCGCCCATTTCTTGATCGAATAGCGCAGCGCCAGCACGGGTACGAGCGCGAGCAAGCTCCGCACCGCAAAGAACACGACGCCCGCGACCACCGCCATGTGGTAGCCGGAGATCGACAGCACGTGGCCGAGACCGGAAATGAACAGCGCGTCGTTGACCGGGGCCGCGATCGCATCGCGCGTGCCGGTGAGCAGCGC
>JBAVXH010000367.1:0-13538 GCA_049698215.1 Xanthobacteraceae bacterium
GATCGGCGGTCCCGCATTGCGTGCAGCCGCTGCCGCCGGCAACCCGGCGGCCGAATTCGAGATCGGGATGCGCTACTCGGAAGGCCGGGGCGTTCCGGCCAATCTTGAGACCGCGGTGCAATGGTTCGAGCGCGCCGCCGCCAAGGGGCTCGCTCCCGCCATGTATCGGCTCGGCAGCCTCTACGAGAAGGGCATTGGCGTAAAGAAGGACCTCGAGAAGGCGCGCCAGCTCTACATCGCGGGCGCCGACAAGGGGAACGCCAAGGCGGTCCACAATCTCGCGGTGCTCTATGCCGAAGGCATCGACGGCAAGCCCGACTATCGCACCGCCTCGCAGTGGTTCCGCAAGGCGGCCGACAAGGGCGTCGCGGACAGCCAGTACAATCTCGGCATCCTCTATGCCCGCGGGATCGGCGTCGATCAGAACCTTGCCGAATCCTACAAGTGGTTCGCGCTCGCGGCGCAGCAGGGCGACCAGGATGCCGCCAAGAAGCGCGAGGATGTGGCGGCACGGCTCGATCAGCAGTCGCTCGTTGCCGCGAAGCTTGCGGTCCAGACCTGGGCCGCCGACGCGCCGCCCGACGAGGCGATGAACGTCAAAGCCCCGCCCGGCGGCTGGGACAACGCACAGGCGACGGGGCCTGCGAAGCCCACGGTCCGCAAGAAGCCGCACGCGATCTAGATCATCATGCGGACGGATTCGGCGACAGCGTCTCTTGCCAAGGCGACCTGTTCGATTGAGTGCACCATCAGGCCCGTGCGCCAAGCAACTTGATCAACTCGTCATGGACGAAGCGGGACTCAAACAGCTGTAATCCCGCTTCCGGTGCGCGCTGTTCGGTCCTGCGGTCAAAGCCCGCGCCGTAGGCCCAATGAACCCACGGCTCCCATAGCTGCGTCATCGCGCGACGGAAGCCGCCGCTTGGCCGGGTGTATTCGAGGCATCGGATGATGCCGCCCGGCTTCATCACGCGCGCCAATTCCCGCATCCCGGCGATCTGCAATTCGTCGGGCAGGACGCAAAACAGGAATGTCGCCACAGCGGCATCAAAATGTCCGTCCGGGAAGTCGAGGCGCGTCACGTCCATCTGCCGCAATTCAACGGGCGCTGCCGCCGTGGAGCGCCGGCGCTCCGCGCGCGCCAGCATCGCGGGGCTCAGGTCGATACCGACGACCTGCGAACCGGGCGGATAGAAGGGAAAGTTTCGGCCGGTGCCGACACCGGCATCCAAGATGCGGCCGGACATGCCGCGAAACATCTGCGGCCTGATCTTGCGATAGCGACCGTACTCGAACGGAAAGTCGAGCAGGTCATAGGCCCAAGCAATTCGCTGATAGCGCTCAAGATTGGACAGGTCGGCCATAGCGCCGACTTTCGCGCTTCCGATCGCCAGATGCCAGTGGCCTGCTTTTCCGGAGTGAGCGGTAATGGTCCCTTTCGAGCCAACTGGTCCATTTCTTGTGGATTGCGGGAACCCCTTTTGAATTTGGTTAGGTCCACTACCAGTGGGGAACCACAAAAACCGAGTTGCGTTACTGTCGCCGAGCGGATGGAGGCCGCCATGGTCACGCCCGAAGAGATGCGCAAGTTCGCGGCAGAATGCCTGCGCTGGTCCGATCAAACCGACAACGCCAGCCATCGCGATCTCATGATCCGGGTCGCCAAAACCTGGATGAGTACGGCCGCAATCATCGAGCGGCGTCTTTCTATGGGCGACGAACTCGCCCTTCCCGATCTGCGCAGCAAGCTCGACTAACAGCTCCCGCAGCGCTTCCAGCCGCTCCGCCGCCCGCGTGCGCGACGGCGACCACCGGCTCGCCGGCATCGAGTTCGCCAACGGCGACGTGCCCGGCGTGCGGCTGAGGAGGAAAGGCCGCGCAACCACCGCCGATTTCCCGCTGGAGAAAGAGCCCCCAACTCAGAAAGGGCCCCTCCGGCCCGCGCCCTGGCGGCGCGCGCCTTCATCATGTCGGGAATACGGCCTGCCTGCGGCGTGTTTCACGCTTGCGGCCATAACGTGGCTGGGCCATTCAGAGAACCTTCAGCAGCGCTCCACGTATCTTGTTGCGTTAAGGTCTTGGCGCGTTACGGCCGGAGAATTCGCTTTCAGCATTTCCCCGGCCCGCTTGCGCATTCGCAGGTTTCTCGCATCGGCGGACTTGAAGTCACGTGCAAATCTACCTTCCGATCGCCGAACTGCCCGTCAACGTCCTGCTCGTCCTGGTGATGGGGCTCGCGGTCGGCTTCATCTCGGGCATGTTCGGGATCGGCGGCGGCTTCCTGATGACTCCGCTGCTGATCTTCATCGGGATCAACCCCGCGGTCGCGGTCGCCAGCGTCGCGAGCCACGTCGCGGCGTCCTCCTTCTCGGGCGCCCTCAACTACTGGCGGCGGCGCGCGCTCGATGTGACGCTTGCCATGATGCTGCTGATCGGCGGCCTGATCGGTACCACGGCGGGCGTCTGGCTGTTCACCGTTTTGCGCCGGCTCGGCCAGCTCGATCTCACGATCTCGCTCTCCTACTTGATCCTGCTCTGCACGGTCGGCGGCATGATGATCGTGGAGAGCGTGCGCGCGATCCTGCGCGCACGTGGCGGCCGCCCCGCCGAGATCCGCCGCCCCGGCAGCCACATGTGGATCCACGGCCTGCCGCTGAAGATGCGCTTCAAGGTCTCGAAGATCTACGTCTCGGTGATCCCGATCTGGGTGATCGGATTCATCATCGGGTTCATCGGCGCCATCATGGGCATCGGCGGCGGCTTCCTGCTGGTGCCGGCGCTGATCTACCTGATCCGCGTGCCGACCGGCGTCGTCATCGGCACCTCGATGGTGCTGACCCTCGTGACCATGACCTATGCGACCGTCATCCATGCGGCGACCAACCACCTCGTCGACGCGCTGCTCGCGCTCATCCTGATGCTCGGCGGCGTGATCGGTGCGCAGTTCGGCGCGCGCACCGGGCAGCGCTTCTCCGGCGAGCAGCTTCGCCTGCTGCTCGGCGTCCTGGTCATGATGGTCGGCCTGCGCTTCGCGTTCGATCTGGTGGTGCAGCCGCATGAGCTGTTCACCGTGCGGTCGGTGGAGGAGCAGCGATGACCGCGCGGCTTCTCGCACTGGCCATCACGCTTGCGGCCGTCGCGCCGGCGGAAGCCGAGCGGCTGGTCACCACGCTCTCGACCTCGCGCGTGCTGGTCTACTCCAACTTCACCGGAGCCGACGTGGTGCTGTTCGGCTCGGTCGAGCGCGACGCACAGACTGTGGCGCGGCGTGGCGGCTACGACATCGTCGTCACCGTCACCGGCCCGCGCGAGAACATCCTCACCTTCCGCAAGGAACGCGTGTTCGGCATCTGGGTGAACGCCGACTCGCGCACCTTCGTGAAGGCGCCGTCCTATCTCACCGTGCTGTCGAACCGCACCATCACCGACATCGCCGACATCAACACGCTGCGGCGCACGCAGACCGGACTTGCCCGCACCCTGCTGCCGCAGGAGATCTCCGGCGACATCGCGGACTCGATCCGCGACGACCCGTTCCGCCAGGCCTTCCTGCGGCTCGCGATCGAGCGCAACCTCTATCGCGAGATCCAGAACGGCGTGACGTTCCTGACGCCTGCGCTCTACCGCGCCGCGATCCCGATCCCCGACAATGCGCCGACCGGCAATTACGACGTCGACGTGAAGCTGTTCGCCGACGGCGCCTTGCTGGCGCGCCAGCAGACCGCGCTGGAGATCGTCAAGGTCGGCTTCGAGCAGTTCGTCGCGAATGCGGCGCGGGATTACGGTTTGCTCTATGGGCTGGCGACCGCGCTGATGGCGATGCTGACCGGGTGGCTGGCGAGCGTGGTGTTCCGGAAGGATTGAGCTACATCCGATTGATCCAGCTTCCGATCCGATTGAGCACCTGCTCGAAGCTCGGCTTCTTCCCATAGTAGAGCGCTGTGCTGCGCTCGAACGCTTCTGCATACAGCGCGCGTGTCTTTGGATCACTGAGGATAAAACCCTCGTTCTGCGCGATGATCTGATTGTCTTGCTGGCGAAAACGCGCCTGCTTGTGCGCATTGTAGAGCTCGGTGCCGATAAACGCCTGCACGTCGGGACGCTCCAGCAAGCCATAGACATCGTAGTAGTGCCGCATGAACTCGATGGGAGACTCGCCGGACTCGCGCTGCTTCCGGTACTTCGTGGAGATGGTCTGAAGCTTCTCGACGAAGGTGTAGCGCGGATCGTAGCACGGCACTCCTTTGGCACAGTTGTCGATGATCGGCACTTTGCCGGCCGCATGGTCGTAGAGCCATGAGCTGATATCTCTTGGCTCATTAGGCGCGACGGTGTCGAAGCCTAATTCGAGCAAGACACCTTCCCTCAAGTCCGCCAGGGCCGGTACCTTGGTCGCGTAGCTTAGCCGAATGCCCGCGCTTCGCAGCTTGTCATCATCGAACTCGTTATCGCGCTCGACCTTGGTGATGCCGTCGATGCGGATTTTCTCGTTCGCCAGCCAGTCGTAGAAAACCCTCCGGCTTTCGATATGCGCGAGGCTGTCCTGATTGCGCCCCGTTTTCACGTCCATGCCCGGCGGCGGCTCGATCAGAATGTCGATGTCTTCTGAGAAACGGGCGATCGTCTTGTGACCCTTCGAAAGCGAAGTACCGCCTTTCAGTTGGAAAGCAAGCCCAAGCTGCTGCAGGCCGTAGAGGCAATGCATGATCCAGTAGTCTTTTTCGACGAGCGCGGGATCGATCCCCTTCTCGGCCGCGACGATCCGGATGAGGTCAGCAAATTGCGGATGATTGTGTAGGTAATCAACGGGCATGGAGCGCCTCGGGCGCATTCAAGGCTTGTGCAAAAAACTTCTTCGTTCGCACGTTGCCAAAGTGGCGCGCCGCACGCAGCAGGCGGGGCCGGTCGAGCATAGTAGCTTGCTTCTGAACGCGCTGCAGAACCTCTCCTTTGCTTTCCGCAAGCCGATCAAGATTGTTAACAAGATCCACCAGCAGGAATTCTCGGCTGAGCTTTTTCGGGAAGGCGGGCTTCACCCGGAATTCGAATTTGCGTCCACCCAGCGCGTACTCGCCATGGCGCTTGTGATTGTAGACCACCGTCTTGTCGTAGAGCTGGGTCGTCCCGACGCCAAGGCTGTTGTAGGCATTGGGTGAGGCAAGCAGAAACCGCTCGTCCTTAAGGAAGGTCGAGACCAGTTCGTCATCGCTTGCGGGTGCCTTGCCGAAAACGGTCTGACGCGGATAGGCGTAAAGCCCGCCGGCCAGTTTGGTGAGAGTGCCCTCCTCCACGAGCTGCCGCAGATGACGGTCAACCGCGTTCGACCAATGCGCCAGTTCCTGACGCCGGTACACCCGGCCGGGGCGCAGATGTTTCTTGACTTGTTGGAGCCTTGTCATGGGGGTCCTAATATAGGCCTATGAGGCCAGAAATGCAAGTTTTTTCATTGAAAATTCATGCACCATCGCGAGATCCAGAACGGCGTGACGTTCCTCACCCCGGCGCTCTACCGCGCCGCGATCCCGATCCCCGACAATGCGCCGACCGGCAATTACGACGTCGACGTCAAGCTGTTCGCCGACGGCGCCTTGCTGGCGCGCCAGCAGACCGCGCTGGAGATCGTCAAGGTCGGCTTCGAACAGTTCGTCGCCAACGCGGCGCGCGATTACGGTTTGCTCTATGGGCTCGCGACCGCGCTGATGGCGATGCTGACGGGATGGCTGGCGAGCGCGGTGTTCCGGAAGGATTGAGGGCCTCTTTCCCTCTCCCCGTGAAACGGGGAGAGGGTGCCGAGCGTAGCGAGGCGGGTGAGGGGCTGGCGAAGCCATCTTCCAGCTTCAGCCCGTAGCCCGGGTTGAGCGGAGCGGAACCCGGGGCGATCTACTGCCGGAAGGAAGGAAAGTAACAGCGGATGGCAACATCTCAAACTGCAGAGCAAGCTAAGGCACGAAACATCGACACGATGGGGCCGGTGCTCGGCGCGCAGTATTCCGAACTCTGGCAACGAGTGGTGACGATCCGCATCTATTGGAACGAGTATGTTGAACTCTTCGGTAAGAAATCCTCTCGCGTTGACTTGATGAACCAAGCCGCCCCGGCATTCTTTCAGATGCTTCAGCATGAGTTGTGGGACACCGTATTGCTTCGCATGGCGCGTTTGACGGACAAGCCCGAAATAAAGGGCCAGAAGAATCTCACGATCTACAATCTGCTTCCGCTGATAAAGGACGAGCCGCTAAGGGCGGCCGTCGAGCAGCTGATCGGGACGGTGCGAGACAAGACTAAGTTCTGCCGCGCGTGGCGTGATCGGCGGATTGCTCATGACGACTTGGCGCTTGCGCTAGGAGACAAGAAGGCGAGAGCCGTAGAAGGAGTGACCGTACTCAAGATGAACGACGCGCTGGACGCGATCGAGAGCGTGATGAAAGCGGTGCACTCGCACTATCTTGATGCCGACATGATGTTCGATACGCCTGGACCCCGGCCCCACGGGGCAATTGAGCTACTGTACCTATTACGTGACGGCATCAAGCAAAGGGACGAGCGTCGGAAACGGATCATTAGTGGCAAGCCGAACGAAGATGATCTCAAAAGAGATGAGCTGTGAGGCTGAGGGAATTAATGTGATTGGGAGCGACAGATGGCCAGGAAAAAGCCTCCCGACGTGTTGTGCCGAAAGTGCGGCGGGGAGATGATGCTCATAGAGACCGCGTCGCTAACAGGACAGCCGGAAGCGCCGGACGAAATCACCTATATCTGTGATGGTTGTGATACGTGCCTAAGGCGGCGAGTCGTGCACGGGACGACGCAGATCGTATCCGAGAAGTGGCAATTCCCCTGAAGTAGGTGGTACGAGGGCTTATGGGGCACTTTGCAATTCCGCACTTGCCCCTCACCCGCCTCACCGTCTTCGCTCCGCTCCGACGGTTTGGCACCCTCTCCCCGTTTCACGGGGAGAGGGAAGAAAGAGAACCCTCACGTCACCTTCGCGCCCGCGAACTTCACCACCTTGCCCCACTTCTCGGTCTCGTCGGCGACGAGCTTGGTGAACTCGGCGGCCGTGCCGGGCAGCAGCGAGGCGCCCATCTCGTGGAAGCGCGCCTTCGCCTTGTCGTCGGCGAGCATCGCATTCACCGCCTTGTTCAGCGTCTCGATGATCTCGGGTGGCGTCCCCTTCGGCGCGCCGAGGCCGTACCACGCGCTTGCCTCGTAGCCCGGCACATACTGCGCCACCGTCGGAAGTTCCGGCAGCACATGCGAGCGCTCGGTCGAGGTCACGGCGAGCCCGCGCAGCTTGCCCGACTTGATGAACTCGGCCGCGGTCGGCACGTTGTCGAACATCACCTGCACCTGTCCGCCGACCATGTCGGTGAGCGCGAGCGCGCCGCCGCGATACGGCACGTGGGTCATGTCGGTCCCGGTCATCATCTTGAACAGCTCGCCCGACATGTGGATGGTCGAGCCGTTGCCGGACGACGCCATGTTGAGCTTGCCGGGATTGGCCTTGAGATGCGCGATCAGCTCCGGAACGGTGGTGGCCGGGACCGACGGGTTCACCACGATCACGTTCGGGAAGCGGATCAGCCCGGCGATCTGCGTCGTGTCGCGCAGATAGTTGTGATTGAGCTTCTCGTAGAGCGTCGCGTTGATGGCGTTCGCGGGCGCGACGAGGAGCAGTGTGTAGCCGTCGGCGGGCGCGTTGATGACAGCCTCGGTCGCGATATTGGTGCCGCCGCCGGGCCGGCTTTCGACGATGACCGGCTGGCCGAGCTTCTCGCCGAGGAACTGGGCGCTGAGCCGCGCCGTGATGTCGGCTGAGCCGCCCGGCGGATAGCCGATGATGAGCCGCAACTGCCGCGCCGGGTAGGCCTGCGCGAACGCGCCACGCGAAACGGCGGGCATAGCGACGGCGGCGCCGGCAAGGCGCAGGAATCGGCGGCGGTGAAGTGTCATGAACGGTCTCCCTGATGATCGGTCGCGCGCATTATGGCGCGGGCGCGATCAGTCCGGAAGACAGCGCGAGGCTGCAAATGCGTAGAGGCGGTCTTCGCCCAGCATGTGCGCCGTGACCTTTCGCGCTCCGAACACGGCCGCGAACGCGCGGTCGCGGATGTTGAGCCCGCCCGTGTAGGCGCCGAATGCGGGCATCACGAGGGCCTTGCCGTCGCAGGCAAAACAGCGGCGCGAGACCGCGCGGCCACGCTGCGCAACGCGCGCGACGGGATGCAGGTGACCGGCGATCTCGCCATCCGGCGCATTGCGCGAGGGCAGATGGCGGAACGTGAGCGCGCCGATGGCGATCGTGGTCGCGAAGGTTCCGCCGATACCTTGCGCCGGATCGGGATCATGATTGCCGGCGATCCAGATCCAGTCACGCCCGCGCTGCAGCGCGATGAGCGAGGCGCGATTCTCGGCCGAGAGGCGCGCGGGTCCGCCACCATCATGGAAGTTGTCGCCGAGCGCGATCACGGTGCGCGGCGCGTAATGCGCGATCAGGCGCGCGAGGCGCGCCTGCGTCTCGGTCGTATCGTAAGGCGGCAGCAATTGCCCGCGCCGCGCGAAGCTCGAGCCTTTTTCCAGATGCAGGTCGGCAACGATCAGCGCGCCTTCCTCGGGCCAGTAGAGCGCGCCGAGGCAGTCGGCGGCGAGCGCGATGCCGCAGACCGTCACGCGGCCGTGGGCGGCAGCGTCAGGCGATTGAGGTGCTGGCGAGGGCTGGCCCATGTTCCGGAATCAGTGTCCGCCCCTGCGTACGCCATCACGACGCGCCGAGCAAAGCGTCTCGCGCAGCGGCGCGCGACTACTTCCGCGGCACGTCGGCGTAGCTGAACATGAAGCTGTAGCTCGACCCATTCTGTGGCGCGACCAGATCGGAGACGTTCGGTCGAGGATCTGCGACACGCGCGAAGATGTGACAACCCAGGCAGTTCCCGTTGGATTGCACGAACGTCTCCAGCACCGGATTCGTCAGTATCGGGAGTCCAGGATTGCCGTCGGGAAGCGGCCGCAAGGCTGGAACTTTGAGCGCCACCGGATCCCGCGGCCATTGCACGGCGAGCAGCTTGTAGTGCTGCCAGACCGAGGCCGGGTTGTGCTTCAGGATCAGGGTCTTCATGTTCTGGTTCACGATGTCGGCGGCGTCCGGATAGAGCTGGACGACCTGCGTTGGAATCGTGATCTTGCTGTTGGGTGGACACACCAACGGTCTGCAGCCAGGATTGTAGAAGTTGTAAGGCCCCTTGCCGAACTGACCGTCCAAAGGCGCATTGTCGACATGCGCGAACGTGCCCCAGACCGCCTGGGGCATGTTGCGCACCGTCTGCACGATGTGCAGGCCGACCAAGCCGACTGTGATCGGCTGGGGCTGGGCCCACGTCCTGACCACGATGGCCTGGGCGGTGTGGAATTTCGACTTGTCGTCCTTGGGTCCGAGAATCTTCCAGGCCGCCTTGAGCTCGATCGCGCCGGGCGTGCCGTCGCCGTCACCCATCGGCAGCGCGATCGTCTGTTTGATGGCGAAGGCAAGCTGCGTGTCAGCGTTGTAGAGACCGTTCTGCCGAATGTAGTTGTACTGGTCTTCATTCATCGCGATTTCGTAATAAACCGGCTTCCGGTTCTGATCGTACAGTACGCCGCCGAAAGCCTGCGTGATGCGGCTCAGGATGTCCGGGTCTGTCGCGGCTGAGCCGAGATTGGCGATCACTTCGCGCGAAATTTTT
Organism: Xanthobacteraceae bacterium; assembly: GCA_049698215.1. Lineage (GTDB taxonomy): Bacteria > Pseudomonadota > Alphaproteobacteria > Rhizobiales > Xanthobacteraceae > PALSA-894. Next base: position 9,720 of record JBAVXH010000367.1, read on the forward strand.
GACTCGCGCGACAACGCGCGCAACGACCCGTCTACGACGCGCTCGGCGAAACCCTGCGGCACGGCCGCGCCAACGACACGGCGCCCCTCCCATGGGCCGGGATCCTGAGCCCCGGGCAAGAACGTCTGCTCGACCGTCGGATAGGTTTCCCACACGGTCGTTCCGGGCGCGCCGAATTGCTTGCTCGGATCGGGCACGCCGCGCCGCCCGGCTTTGGCCGGCCAATTGAGGTAAACGAAGGTCTGCCACAGGTGACAGCCGAAATTCGGATCATCGCGATTGACGACGGCACCTCGGATGATCGGTTTGATGACCGGCAAGGTGCCGGTGGCGCCGCAGAAGGGGGGAAGCGGCACTGGCTGACCGAATGCGGGTCCCGCGAGAAACGCGGCCGCAAGCACCGATGCGCCAAAGCATGTGAGACGGTTCACGGGATAGCCCCCAAGCTCGTTTCAGGCTTTCCGATCCTATTTGAGGCTCGATGGCTGGACAACCAAAACTAAACTCCAAATCAACGCACAATCACAGTGAAAAACAGGGTGCCTCAACTCATCGCCTCCTTGATCAGTTCGGCTTCCGCCTCGGCGAGCAGCGCGTCGGACGCCTCGCCATAGACCATCTCGCGGCCGATCTCGAGCATCACCGGCACCGCCAGCGGCGAGACGTGATCGAGCGGATTGTGGGTGATCCGCCCCTTCACGCGCGCCAGCATTTCGCTGACGCGGCGCACGTCGAGCAGGCCCGAGGCCGCGTCCGCATAAGCGGCGCGCAGCAGCAGGTGGTCGGGCTGGTGCTTGCGCAGCACGTCGTAGACGAGGTCGGTCGAGATCGTCATCTGGCGGCGGCTCTTCTCCTCGCCCGGATAGCGCCGCTCGATCAGCCCGGCGATGATCGCGCAATTGCGGAAGGTGCGTTTCATCAGCGCGGATTCGGCGAGCCAGGCTTCAAGATCGTCGCCGAGCATGTCCTGATCGAACAGCGCATCGAGCGAGAGCTCGCCACGCCCGACCGCAAAGGCGACGTCGCGCAGGCCCCAGACCGCGAGCGCATATTCGTTCGCCACGAAACCGAGCGGGCGCATCGCTAAGCGCTCCAGCCGGCGCGTCAGCAGCATGCCGAGCGTCTGGTGCGCGAGCCGCCCCTCGAACGGATAGCAGATGAGGTAGTATTTCGCGGCGCGCGGAAACGTCTCGACCAGCAGCTCGCGCATGCCGGGCAGGCGCGAGCGATATTCCTGCACCTCGAGCCATTCACGCACCTGATCAGGCAGCGCGCGCCAGGTGTGATGGTCAGCGAGGATGTCGCGTACGCGACCGGCCAGATAGGTCGAGAGCGGAAACTTGCCGCCCTCGTAGGAGGGCACCTTCGGGTCGGGATCGCTGGAGCGCGAGACGTAAGCCTCGTCCTCGACCAGCGCCTCGTATTTCAAAACTTCGCCGGCGAACACGAAGGTATCGCCCGGCGTGAGCGTTTCGATGAAATATTCCTCGACTTGGCCGAGCAGCCGGCCGCCGCGCGGGATCACCTTCGAGGCGCGCGAGCGCACGAGGCGCACCTTCACCATATCGGCCTCCACGATGGTGCCGACGTTCATGCGGTATTGCTGCGCAACGCGCGGATGCGCGATGCGCCACGTGCCGTCCTTGGTTTGCCTGATCTTGGCGAAGCGTTCGTAGGATTTAAGTGCGTAGCCGCCGGTCGCGACGAAGTCGATGGTGGCGTCGAAATCGGCGCGCGTCAGCGCCGCATAGGGCGCCGCCGTCTTCACCTCGGCGTAGAGCGCGTCCGCATCGAACGGCACGCCGCAGGCGCAGCCGAGCACATGCTGCGCCAGCACATCCAGCGCGCCGATGCGCAGCGGCGGCGTGTCCTGCGCGTTCTCGGCGACCGCATCGATCGCAGCGCGGCATTCCAGCACCTCGAAGCGGTTCGCCGGCACCAGCACGCCGCGCGAAGGCTCGTCCATGCGGTGATTGGCGCGACCTATTCGTTGAAGAAGGCGCGAGGCGCCCTTCGGCGCACCGACGTTGATCACGAGATCGACCTCGCCCCAGTCGATACCGAGATCGAGCGAGGAGGTTGCGACCACGGCGCGCAGCCGGCCCGCCGCCATCGCATCCTCGACGCGGCGGCGCTGTCCGACATCGAGCGAGCCATGATGCAGCGCGATCGGCAGATTGTCGTCGTTCATGCCCCAGAGCTGCTGGAAGATCGACTCGGCCTGGCTGCGCGTGTTCACGAACACGAGCGTCATCGTATAGCGCTTGATTAGCTCGTAGATTTCCTTCAGCGCATGGCGCGCCGAATGGCCGGCCCAGGGCAGCTTCTCGGCCGTATCGAGCATGGTGATGTCGGGCGCAGCGCCGGGCTCGGCGAGCACGAGATCGGCGAGCGCCGCATCGCCGCCCTGCTGCGGCACCAGATAGCGGCGCAGGTCGTCCGGCTCGGCGACGGTGGCGGAAAGCCCCACGGTCGCGAGTTGCGGCGCGATCGTGAACAGGCGCGCGAGCCCGAGCGACAAGAGATCGCCGCGCTTCGACATCACCAGCGAGTGCAGTTCGTCGAGGACGACTCGCTTGAGCGAGCCGAACAGGTACGGCGCATCGTCGGAGGCGAGCAGCAGCGCAAGCTGCTCCGGCGTGGTGAGCAGGATGTCGGGCGGATCGCGTCGCTGGCGCTGGCGCTTCGACACGGGCGTGTCGCCGGTGCGGGTCTCAAGGCGGACCGGGAGGCCCATCTCGGCGACCGGGCGTTCGAGGTTGCGCGCGATGTCGACCGCAAGGGCTTTCAGGGGAGATATGTAGAGGGTGTGCAGGCCGCCCGCGCGACGGATGCCGCGGCCGGCGGAGATGAGGTTTTTGACCGTGGGCACTGTGGCTTTTGCCGGACTCAACTCCACCAGCGTCGGCAGAAACCCCGCCAGTGTCTTGCCGGCGCCGGTCGGCGCGATCAGCAGTGCCGAGCGGCCGGCGCGCGCGAGGCGCAGCAATTCGAGCTGATGCGCGCGCGGCGACCAGCCGCGCATGGCGAACCAGCGCATGAAGATTTCGGGCAATTCGGCGGGACGATCGAGCACAGAAGCTACGTAGTGTCATACCTATCAGTTGTCATCGCCCGCGAAGGCAGGCGACCCAGTAATCTCAGTACTGTCGGTGTTTACTGGGTGCCCCGCTTTCGCGGGGCATGACGATCGCTATTTACGCGCAAGTACCAGCAGCCCCGGAACCGGCACGCGATTTTCCGTGCGCGAGGACGCTTGCGTCAGCTCGGTGAGCGTCAGCCCCGCCTCCGCAATCGCGCCGCGCACGAAATCCGCGCTGTGCGCATAGCGCATTTTCGGCCCGACGATGGCGCCCTCGCCTTGGTGCGTCTCGACCGTGAAGCCGAACAGGCCGCCCTCTTTGAGCACCCGAGCCACGGCACCGCACACGTCCGCAAGATCCGCGATGTAGGCGAACACATCCGCCGCAATGACCAGATGCGCGCTTCGCTCCGCCTCTCCGGCAAGGAACGGCACGATGTCCCCAACCACGAGCCGGTCGTAAACGCCTTTCTTGCGCGCCTCCTCGATCATCTTCGGCGACAGGTCGACGCCCACGAGCCAGTCGACGTGCGGACGGAACGCCGCGCCCGCGAGCCCGGTGCCGCAGCCGAGATCGAACATGGTGCCGAAGCGCGTGTCGTGCTTCGTCACCGCCTCGCGCAGCTTCTCGGGCGCCGAATAGGACAAGTCCGCGAGCGCGCGGTCGAACCGCGACGCGTACTGGTCGAACAGCGTGCGCACGTAACCGTGCAGCGCCTGCGTCGCCGGATCGGCGC
>JBAVXH010000368.1:0-18941 GCA_049698215.1 Xanthobacteraceae bacterium
GTTTCGCCGTGAAGGTCTTCGCCGCGCGCGGCGTCGCGGGCCCGGTCTCGAGCCGGCGGTTCTGGGCCTTCCACTTCGGCATGCCGCCGTCGAGCACACGGACGCTATCCGAGCCGAACGCGCGGAACGTCCACCACACCCGCGCCGCCCCATAGAGGCCGATACCGTCATAAAGCACGATGGTCATGCCGTCGCCGACGCCGAGCGCGCCCACCTGGGCAGCGAACTGCTCCGGCGACGGCAGCATGTGGGGCAGGGGATTGGACTTGTCTGAGATCGCGTCGATGTCGAAGCGCTGCGCGCCCGGGATATGGCCGGCGAGAAACTCGGCGCCAGCGTCGCGCTTGTGGTTCGCCAGATAATAGGAGCTGTCCAGCACGATCACGTCCGGATCGCTTAAATGTGCGGCGAGCCAATCGGTCGAGACTGACCAGCGGCTGGCAAGCTTTTCTTCCGGCATTGTGTCCTCGAATTCAGGCAAACGAAATCCGCACGCGGCGATTCTGTTTGCCCTTTTTCTCAATCTGGGTCACGCGCACGGCACCAATCTCGCCGGTGCGGCGCACATGCGTGCCCCCACACGGTTGCAGGTCATAGCCAACGATCTCGATCAGCCGCACGCGGCCGGTGCCCATCGGCGGTTTCACCGACATGGTCTTCACAAGGCCCGGATTGCCTTCAAGCTCGTCGTCGGTGATCCAGCGCGAGCGCACCTCGGCGTCCGCCTTGATCATCTCGTTGACCTTGGCGGTGATCTCGTCCTTGTCGAGGCCTGCTTCCGGAATGTCGAAGTCGAGCCGGCTGTCGTCCTCGTTCACCGCGCCGCCCGTCACCGGATAGGGGAGCACGGCCGAGAGCAGATGCAGCGCGGTGTGCATGCGCATGCGCCGGTAGCGCGGGCCCCAGTTGAGCTTGAGTGACACATTCTCGCCAACCGCGGGGCGCTCGCTCACGCTGTCCGCCGGAACATGCGCGATCTCGGTCTTGAGCTGATCGTTGTAGACGGCGGTCGCGAGCGGAAATTCGCCGGCCGATGTCACAAGAACACCGCTGTCTCCCGGCTGCCCGCCCGAGGTCGCGTAAAAGCACGTGCGATCGACAACGATGCCGCCCTTCTCGGTGAGGCCGAGCACGGTCGCGGGCGTCGAGGTGAGGTATGCGTCTTCGCGGAACAGGCAGTCGGTGGGCATGCGGTTCTCTAACTCTCTCGCGTCATGCCCCGCGAAGGCGGGGCATCCAGTAAACACGGACCAGCAAATGAGTCGAGGTGTCTGCGTTTACTGGGTCATCTGCCTTCGCGGATGACGACGGCGGCGTTTACACGAATGGTGGCTTGATCTTCGATTTTCGCTCCAGCCATTCCGGCGCGGGCAGCTTCTTCGAGCGCAGGAAATCCGAATTGTACAGCTTCGACTGATAGCGCGTACCGGAGTCGCACAAGAGCGTCACGATCACCTTGCCGGGGCCAAGATCTTTCGCGAGACGCACCGCGCCCGCAATGTTGATGGCCGACGAGCCGCCGAGGCACAGGCCCTCGTGCTCGAGCAGGTCGAAAATGTACGGGATCGCTTCCTCGTCGGGGATCAGATACGCCTTCTCGCATTTGATATCTTCGATGATCGGCGTCACGCGGCCGAGCCCGATACCCTCGGTGATCGAGCCGCCTTCGCTCGGTTTCGCTTCACCGTGTGCGAACAGATTGTACATCGCGGCGCCGCGCGGGTCTGCACAGCCGATCACGATGTCCTTCTTCATCTCGCGCAGGAAGGTCGACGCGCCGGCGAGCGTCCCACCGGTGCCGACGGTCGAGACGAAGGCATCGACCTTGCCGTCGGTCTGCTGCCAGATTTCCGGGCCCGTCGAGGTGTAGTGCGCGAGCCGGTTGTCGAGATTGTTCCACTGGTCGGCGAAAATGCAGCCGTTCGGCTCGGTCTTCTTCAGCTCTTCGGCGAGCCGCCGGCCCACATGCTGGTAGTTGTTCGGATTGCTGTACGGAACGGCCGGCACCTGCACCAGCTCCGCGCTGCAGAGCGTGAGCATGTCTTTCTTCTCCTGGCTCTGCGTCTCCGGGATAACGATCAGCGTGCGATAGCCGCGCGCGTTCGCGACCAGCGCGAGACCGATGCCGGTATTGCCGGCGGTACTCTCGACCACCAGCCCGCCGGGCCGCAGTTCGCCGCGCTTCTCGGCCTGCAAGATCATCGTGCGTCCGGCGCGGTCCTTCACCGACTGTCCCGGGTTCATGAATTCGGCCTTGCCGAGGATGGTGCAGCCGGTCTCGTCCGAAACACGCTTGAGCTTGATCAGCGGTGTGTTGCCGATTGCTTCAACGATGCCGTCGCGAAGTTGCATTGGAGAGAACCCGGTGGACGTGAGCGACCCTAGAAGAGGGTCACGGAGCGAACAAGCTCTCTAGCATGTAACCATCGTCGCGAGTGCTGAAAGGCCGTCCGGGAAGAAGAATGTCACCCGATATCGGGCTGGTGCGACAGCAATATTCCACGAGCTGGCCTTGAGGCAGGCGAGAACCGCTTCACGGCCGCATCGGGGTCGCGACCGGACCCGGCTCGCGCAGCTTCGCGACCAGATTCGCGAACTCGCACAGCAACGGCCGGGTGTCGCGCGGATCGATGATCTCCTCGATCAAAAACGTCTCGGCGGTGCGGAACGGCGAACGATAGCGGTTGAGCCGCTCCTCGATCTCGGCGCGCAGCTTGTCGCGATCCGGCGCGGCGTCGAGCTCGGCACGGTAGGCGGCCTCGATGCCGCCTTCGACCGGCAGCGAGCCCCAGTCGCCGGACGGCCATGCGTAGCGATAGTGCAGCTTGTGATGCGGCGTATGCCCGGCGCCCGCCACGCCGAACACCTTGCGGATGATGATCGAGCAAAACGGCACGCGCGCCTGATAGATCGCGGCGAGGGCTCGCGCGCCCTGGCGGATCGTGCCGGCCTTCTCGGCCTCGACGCCGATGACGAACCCCGGCACGTCGACCAGATGCACGATCGGCAGATGGAACGTGTTCGCGAGGTCGACGAAGCGCGCGACCTTCTGAGAGGCGTCGGCGGTCCAGCCGCCGCCGTAGAAATAGGGGTCGCTCGCGAGCACTGCGACTGGCCAGCCATCGAGCCGGGCGAGCGCGGTGATGACCGAGCCGCCGAACTTGCGGCTCATCTCGAACAGCGAGTCCTTGTCGACAACCGCATTGAGAATGTGGCGCATGTCATAGACCTTGCGGCGGTCGTGCGGCACTGCCTCGATCAGCCATGGATCGCGCCGCGCCGGCTCGTCCGAGGGCGCGGTGCGGGCCGGCAGCTCGTACACCGATGAGGGCAGATACGAAAGAAAGCGCCGAGCCCGCGCGAACGCCTCCGCCTCGCTCGCCACCACGTCATCCACGGCGCCGGCGCGCGCGTGAATGTCGGCCGCGCCAAGCTCGTCCTTGGTGATTGGCCCGCTGAGCCGCGCCACGACCGGCGGGCCCGCAATGAACATGTGCGAGATGCCCTCGACCATCAGCGAGTAGTGGCTGGTGGCAAGCCGAGCGGCGCCGAGGCCCGCGACCGAGCCGAGCCCCAGCGCCACGACCGGCACGGTGCCCATGTTCTTCACCACCCAGTCCCAGGCCGGATTGGCGGGCACGTAGGTGTAGCCCTCGGTCTCGATGGTCTTGACCGACCCGCCCCCGCCGGTGCCGTCGATCAGACGCACCAGGGGCAAGCGCAGCTCGTTCGCCATCTGCTCGGACTGCACCTGTTTGCCGCGGATCGAGGCATCGGCCGCGCCGCCGCGCACGGTGAAATCGTCGCCGCCGACCACGACCGGGCGGCCTTCGATGCGGCCGCGCCCGAATACGAAATTGGCCGGCTGGAATGCTTCGATTTCGCCATCGGCGCCGTATTTGGCGCGGCCCGCGAGGGCACCGATCTCGTGGAAGCTGGCGGGATCGAGCAACAGATCGATGCGCTCGCGCACGGTGAGGCGGCCCGCGTCATGCTGGCGCTTGACCTTGTCGGGCCCGCCCATGTGCCGCGCCAGCGCCTCGCGGCGGCGCAATTCCTCGATTTCGGATTCCCAGCCCATGCCCGCCTCGACCGCCCGAACTCCCGACTATAGCATTCCGGTCGCAGCGCGAAGGCGGGCGGGGGACATGGCGGACATCAAGGTCAAGTCGGAGCTGAATGCTGTCGTCTGGAAGATCGAGGTGGCGGCTGGCGCTGCGGTGAATGCCGGCGACACCCTCATCATTCTGGAAGCCATGAAGATGGAAATCCCGGTCGCGGCCCCGTGCGCCGGCACGGTGCAGACGATCCTGGTCAATGAAGGCCAGCAGGTCGCCGAAGGCCAGCCCCTCGCAATTTTACAATTTTGACGGGTTGCCTGATTTGACGCCCGCTCCAGCCGAATGAAGCCATGATTGCGCCGGAACTCCGCCGGTTCCATTCCTAAACACTGCCGTAGAGGAAGGTCAGGCTGCGATCCAAGGGCGTCGTCGGAGGACACCTCCCATGCATCGCAGAGCATTGCTTGCGCTAGCGGCTTCGTCGCTGGCGTCCCTGACGTATTACCCGGCGCTTGCGAACGAGTACCGCGTCACCGGCCCGGTCGTTCATGAAAATCTGGCGATTTATCTGGTGCACGGCAAATCCGCGCCCGGTCCTGTGCCGCTCACGCTTGAAGAAGCACTCGCGAAGGGCGCCGTGAAGGTGCATGAGACCGGCAATGTGAATGAATTGCAGATCGAGAATCTCGGTGTTGGCGAGGTGTTCGTGCAATCCGGCGACATCGTGAAGGGCGGGCAGCAGGACCGTGTGCTGACCGTCAGCCTGCTGCTGCCGCAGAAGTCCGGCCGCATCCCGATCGCATCGTTCTGCGTCGAGCAGGGCCGCTGGTCCGCGCGTGGCAAGGAGGACGTGAAGACGTTCGCAACGGCGTCCGCCGCAATCCCGTCACGCGAGGCGAAGATCGCCATGAAGGCGCCGGTCACCGCGAGCGCGGACCCGGTCGAGCCGTTGACGGGAGTCGCGACGCGACGCACGGCGGCGCGCGCCTACCGGGGCGAAGATACCGGCACGCGGCAACAGGAAGTCTGGAGCAGGGTGCGAAACGTGCAGGAGAAGCTTTCGAAGAGCGTCGGGGCACCGGTCTATTCGGCGGCCTCGCAGACCAGCCTCCAGCTTGCTCTGGAAAGTGAAAAGCTCAAGGACGCACAGGCTGCCTATCTCAACGCAGTGAAGAGTGCCGGAGAGAAAGACGACGATGTCGTGGGCTATGTGTTCGCCGTGAACGGCAAGCTCAACAGCGCCGAGATCTATCCGTCGAATGGGCTATTCCGGAAGATGTGGGGCAAGCTCCTGCAGGCGAGCATCACCGAGGCCATCAGCCACCGCAATGGAGACAAGGAGCCGGCGCCGGCCGGCGAGGTGGCGCTTGCCTTCCTCACCGAGGCTGCGAAGGGAAAGGCCACCGAGAGGTCGCTTCCGGCGCAGGTCCAGCTCGAAGTGCGAGACGCCGACAAGGCGTTCTATTTCGAGACGCGGCGCGCGAGTGGCGCATTGGTGCATCGCAGTTATCTCGCGAAGTAAGGCCGCCGCCCACCGTGGGATCGACCACGGTGGGCTGCTACCGTGAATTCTTGAGGGTGCTTATCCGCCGTTGCGCGTTCTGCTAAGGAACGTGTGTTGTGAGGCGGAAAGTCCCTTCATGAGTGCGGCAAATACTGGCAGCCAGCTTCAGCGCGCGATTGCATCCGGCCGGTTCGTCATCACGGCCGAGATCACGCCGCCGGTCTCGTGCAATCGCGAGGACGTACTCGCGAAAGGCTTGCCGCTCAAAGGCCTCGCGGATGCCGTGAATGTCACCGACGGCGCGGGCGCGCGCGCGCATCTGGGCGCGCAGGCCGCCGCGACGATCCTTCTTGCGAACGACATCGAGCCGGTGCTGCAGCTCACTTGCCGCGACCGCAACCGGCTCGCACTGCAGAGCGACCTGCTCGGCGCCGCGGCGCTCGGCATTCGCAATCTCCTGGTGCTGCGCGGGGACGATCCGACCGCCGGCGATCAGCCAGATGCAAAGCCGGTATTCGATCTCGACTCCGGCGCGTTGATCCAGACCGCCGTCGGCATTCGCGATCGTGGCGAGCTGCCGTCCGGCCGCAAGGTGACCGGCAAGGCCGCATTCTTCATCGGCGCGGCCGACATGCCTATCGACCCGCCAAAAGACTGGCAGCCGAAAAGCCTGAAGGGAAAGATCGTGGCCGGCGCGCAGTTTGCGCAGACGCAGTTCTGCATGGATATCGAGGTGGTGCGCCGCTATGTGGCGCGGCTTGCGGAGGACGGCCTGACCGACCGCATCGCGCTGCTCATCGGCGTGGTGCCGCTCAAGTCTGGGCGCGCGGCGCGCTGGATCAAGGAGCACCTCTACGGCGCGATCATTCCCGACCACATGGTGGACCGGCTTGAGTATTCGGGCGATGCCGCAGCCGAAGGGCGCCAGATCTGCGTCGATTTCATCGAGCAACTCGCGACCGTCCCTGGCGTTGCCGGCGCGCACGTGATGGCGCCGAACCACGAATCCGTGATCCCGGATGTGATCGCGCGGGCGCGCGCACTCGTGACGGAGCGTGCGAAAGCGCCGCGCAAGGCGCGCCGCGCCGGCTGACGTCATTGCGGCGCGGCGGGTCTTTCGTCGAATACCGAACCTAGTACCGGGTTGAGCACGAGCATGGCCGCGCCGCCGACGGCCGCGACCGCTCCAATCATGAGAAAGAAGCTCATCTTCTCCATGCTGCTCCAGAAGCCGCCGAGCCAGCCGCCGAGAATCTCGCCTGGAAAGCTTGCCGCAAGCCACAGGCCCATCATCAGCGAGAGGACGCGCGCGGGGGCCATCCGGGAGACGAGCGCCAGCCCAACCGGCCCGACATGCAACTCGCCGAGGGTTACGACGACGAAATAGGCGACCAGCCAGAGCGGGCTCGCCTTGCCGCCGGCATCGAGCGTCAAGGCAGCGGCCGCCATGACCAAATTGGCGGCACCGACGAGGAAGAATCCAAGCGCCAGCTTGGCGATGGTCGACATTCCGGTTCCAAGCAGCGCTTGCCGCTCCCAGAGCCTGATCAACACGGGCGTCAGCACGAAGATCATCAATGGATTGAGCGCGAGAAACCAGGTCGTCGGGATGTAGCCTTGCCAGACGCCGAGATCGATGCGCCGGTCGGTGAAATCTTCGGCCCAGAGCATCAGCGTATTGCCCTGTTGCTCGTAACTCGCCCAGAACAGCCCGGTCAGCAGAAAGACCGCCACCAATCCGCCGATCAGGAGGCGCTCGCGGGGGTCGAACGGTCGCACCGCCAATCGCGGCTCTTGTGAGAGACGCCGTTCGTCGGGCGGAAGGTGCCGCAGCCCGGAAAGATAGATCGAAAGACTGATCAGCATCCCGACGCCGGCCGCCGCAAAGCCGTAGTGCCAGCCGACCTCACCGCCGAGCGTGCCGGCGACGAGCGGCGCCAGCAGAGCGCCGATGTTGATGCCCACATAGTAGATCGAATAGGCGGGGACGCGGCGCGGGTCGTTCGGGGCGTACAACGAACCGACTTGCGTCGAGACGTTAGGCTTGAACGCGCCCATGCCAAGGACGAGCAGGCCAAGCGCGACAAACAGCATGGATTCGACCGCCATCAGGAAATGTCCGGCGGCCATCAGCAGCGCACCGATGATGGCCATCGCGCGCTGGCCGAAGAGGCGGTCGGCGAGGTAGCCGCCCAGGATCGGCAACAGGTAGGCAAAGCCCGCATAGAACCCGTAGATCTGCGAGGCGAAGGGCTGTGGCGCGAGGGGCCCGAAGATGCTCTCAAGGGCGCCTTTGACCGCCTGATATCCGATGACGGCCTCGACCTGGCCGGGCAGCAGCAGATATTTCACCAGATAGAGAACGAGCAGCGACGCCATTCCGTAGTATGAAAAGCGCTCCCACATTTCGGTGGCGAAGAGAACGGTGAGCCCCTTCGGATGGCCGAAGAGCTCTGCTTGGCCGGCATTTCTTTCCGCTTGATGCATGAGCAGCCGGCAGGTTTCTCGGGTTTTCGGGGCCGTATTACCGGCTATAATCGATTGACACACAAGAAGCCGAGCGAGGAACCCGCATGAGCACGCAAGCACTCCCATTCGACGCCAAGCGTCTTGACCGTCTGATGGACGAGGCGGGCATGGATGTGCTGCTCGCGACCTCGAAGCACAACGTGCAGTACCTGCTCGGCGGTCACCGCTCGATCTTCTTCGACTACATGGATGCGATGGGCTTGAGCCGTTACCTGCCCATCATGGTCTATCCGAAGGGTAAGCCCGACAAGGCCGCCTATTTCGGCCACCGCCTGGAGAATTTTCAGCAGCAGGTGAAGCCGCTTTGGGTCTCTGAGGTGCAGGCGAACTCCTCCGGCGCGCTCGACACGATGAAGAAGGCGACCGACTACCTCAAACGCGCCGGCGTGCCGGCGAAGCGGATCGGTATCGAAACCACCTTCATGCCGATGGATGCCGGCGCGACCTTGAAAAGCGCGATGCCGGACAGCGAGATCAAGGATGCACTGGTGGTGCTGGAGCGTCAGCGACTGCACAAATCGCCGCAGGAACTGGCGATGCTGAAAGACGCATCCGAGAAGGTCATCGACGCGATGCTGGCGACGATCGCGCAGCACGGCCCCGGTTCGACCAAGGCCGAGATCACCGAGACGCTGCGCCGCGAGGAGGTGAACCGCGGGCTCACCTTCGAATATTGCCTGATCGCGGCAGGCAACAGCCACAACCGCGCACCCTCGCCGCAACGCTGGGAGAAGGGCGACGTTCTCTCGGTCGATTCCGGCGCCAACTATCACGGTTACATCGGCGATCTTGCCCGCATGGCAGTGTTGGGAGAGCCGGATGCGGAGCTTGAAGACCTGCTCGGCGAAATCGAGACGATCCAGCGCGCTGCGTTCAAGCCGATCAAGGCCGGCGCGATGGGCGGCGAGATCTACGCAGCGGGCGAGGCCCTGGTCGCCAAATCGAAGCAGCACAACAATCTGGAATTCCTGGCGCACGGAATGGGTCTCGTCAGCCACGAGGCGCCGCATCTGACCAACACGGGGCCGGTGCCGTACACCGACGAGGATGCGCACCGGCCGCTCGAGGCCGGCATGGTCATCTCGGTCGAGACCACGCTGAAGCACCCTTCGCGCGGCTTCATCAAGCTCGAAGACACGATCGCCGTCACCGACACCGGCTTCGAGATTTTCGGCGAGGGCGGCCGCGGCTGGAATCGCGGCGGAACGGCGGCGCGGCAGTAAGAACACAGCTGTCATCCCGGAAGCCGCCGCAGGCGGCTATCCGGGACGCATTTTTCGTCAATCCGTCAAAGGGAGCTTGGGCGAAATGGGTCCCGGCTCTCGCTGTGCTCGGCCGGGATGACAGCTACGAGTTGGCTCAACTCCGTAAATGACACGCGGCCCAGTGGCCGTCGCGCTTCTTCTCCAGCGGCGGCACTTCGGTCGCGCACAGCGGCAGCTTGCGGATCGGGCAGCGCGTGTGGAAGTGGCAGCCGGTTGGCGGCCGCATCGGGCTCGGCACCTCGCCTTGCAGCACGATGCGCTTGCGCCGCGCCTTCGGGTCGGTGACCGGCACGGCGGACAAGAGCGCCTCGGTGTAGGGATGCAGCGGCGTCGAATAGAGATCGCGCGCCGAGGCGATCTCGACGATGCGTCCGAGATACATCACTGCGACGCGCATGCTGATGTGCTCGACCACCGAGAGGTCGTGCGCGATGAACAGGTAGGTCAGGCCGAATTTCTGCTGCAGGTCTTCCAGCAGGTTGATGACCTGCGCCTGGATCGACACATCGAGCGCCGAGACCGGCTCGTCACACACGATCAGCTTCGGCTCGACCGCAAGCGCGCGTGCAATGCCGATGCGCTGGCGCTGCCCGCCGGAGAATTCATGCGGATAGCGGCGCATGTGATCCGGCTGCAGGCCGACGGTTTCCAGCAGGTCGACCACACGCTCGGTGAAGGCCTGGCGGCTCGGCGCGAGATTGTGGATGGTCAGCGCCTCGCCGATGATGGCGCCGACCGTCATGCGCGGATTGAGCGAGGCGAACGGGTCCTGGAAGATGATCTGCATGTCGCGGCAGAGCGAGCGGAAGTCCGCGATGTCGAGCGCGGTCACATTGCGCCCCTCGAACCAGACTTCGCCCGCGCTCGGTTCGATCAGGCGCAGGATGCAGCGGCCGGTGGTCGATTTGCCCGAGCCGGACTCGCCGACCAGCCCGAGCGTCTCGCCGGCGCCGATCTCGAAGCTGACATGATCGACCGCATGCACGGTTTCGGCGTTGCGGCCGAGGAATCCGCCGCCGATCGCGAAGTTCTTCACCAGTCCTTTGACGCGCAGCAACGGCTCGGTCATTGCGCGGCCACCAGTTCGTCCTGGACCAGCACGCACGCGACCTTGTGCCCGCCGCCGATGTCGATCAGCGGCGGCACCGCCTCGCGGCACTTCGCCATCGCGTAACGGCATCGCGCGGCGAAGCGGCATCCCGGTGGTGGCCGTAAGAGGCTCGGCACCACGCCCGGGATGGCCTCGAGCCGCGCCTTGTGCGTTGCGGCGGTGTCGATGCGCGGGATCGAGCGGATCAGGCCTTGCGTGTAAGGGTGGCGCGGATTGGCGAACAGCGCCTCGACCGGCGCTTCCTCGATCACCTTGCCGGCATACATCACGACGACGCGCTGCGCCGTCTCGGCCACCACGCCCATCGCATGGGTGATCAGCATGATCGCCATGCCGAAGCGCTGCTTCATGTCCTGCAGCAGTTCGAGGATCTGCGCCTGGATGGTGACGTCGAGCGCGGTGGTCGGCTCGTCGGCGATCAGGAGCTTGGGATTGCAGGAGAGCGCCATGGCGATCATCACGCGCTGGCGCATGCCGCCGGAAAACTGGTGCGGAAAGTCGTTGAAGCGCTTCTCGGGATTGGGGATCTGCACAAGCCGCAGCATCTCGACGGTCTTGTCTATTGCGGCTTTGCGGCCAAACCCCTCGTGCTTGCGCACGACCTCGGCGATTTGCTCGCCGATGGAATAGACCGGATTGAGCGAGGTCATCGGCTCCTGGAACACCATCGCAATGTCTTTGGCGCGGATGCGGTCCATCTCGCCTGAGTCGAGCGGCACGAGGTCACGGCCCTGATAGAGGATTTTCCCGGCGACAATTTTTCCTGGTGGCATCGGGATGAGCTTCAGCACCGACATCGCCGTGACCGTCTTGCCGCAGCCGGACTCGCCGACCACGCCAAGCGTCTCGCCGCGTTCGATCGAGAGATCGACACCATCGATCGCCTGCACCACGCCGTCGTCGGTCGCGAAGTGAGTCCTCAACCCGCGGATTTCGAGCAGCGGCGGCGCCATCACATCACCTTGCGCGGGTCGAGCGCGTCACGCAGCCCGTCGCCGATGAAGTTGATGGTGAGCACGGTCAGGAAAATCGCGGCGCCGGGGAAGAGCGCCCAGTGCGGTGCGATGTCGAGATAGTCCTTGGCGTCGTAGAGGATGCGGCCCCAGGTCGGAATGTCGGGCGGGAAGCCGAGGCCAAGGAAGGAGAGGGTGGATTCCGCGATGATAGCGGCCGCGACATCGATCGTCGCCGCGACGATCACCGGCCCGAGCGCGTTCGGCAGGATGTGGCGCACGACCTGCCGCGCCTTGCTGGCGCCGAGCGCGCGTGCGGCCTCGACGAATTCCTTCTCGCGCAGCGAAAGGAACTGCGCGCGCACCAGCCGCGCAACCGGCATCCAGCGCAAGCCCCCGATCACGATGACGATCATGATGAACACGCCGCCCTCGACGCCGAAGGCGGCTTTCAACGAGTCGCGGAACAGGTAGATCACCAGCAGCAGCAGCGGCAGCGCCGGGAGCGACAGGAACAAATCGGTGAGCCACATCAGCGCTGGCCCGACCCAACGCCGTGACATACCGGCAGTGGCGCCGATCGCGGTGCCGACGATCATTGCGACCATCATCGCCGAGAGGCCGACCGCCAGCGAGATGCGTCCGCCGTAGAGCATGCGCGCGAGCAGGTCCTGCCCGAGGTCGTCGGTGCCGAACGGATGGGCCCATGACGGCGGCTGCATGCGGGCGGAAAAATCGATGTCGTTGATCGCCACCCGCCACACGAACGGGCCGAACGCGATGGCGACGATCATCGTGAGCAGGATGATGACGCTGGCGAACGCAAGCCGATGGCGCCGGAAACGCCGCCAGGCGTCCCGCCACGGCGAGAACGGCCGCGCCTTGCGCGGGGCTGCGGCGATCTCAGCCGAGGGTGATGCGAGGGTCGAGCCATCCATAGAGGACGTCCGCGATGAGGTTGAACAGGACCACGAGACAGGCGAATACGAACGTGACGGCCATGATCACCGGCGTGTCGTTGGCGAGGATCGCGCTGATCAGCAGCGAGCCGATGCCGGGAATGCGGAAGATCTGTTCCGTGACGATGGCGCCGCCGAAGATCGCCGGCATCTGCAGCGCGATGAGCGTCACGACCGGGATCAGGGCGTTACGCACCACATGCTTGATGATGACGATGCGCTCGCCGAGGCCCTTGGCGCGCGCGGTGGTGACATAGTCGAGCCGGATCACGTCGAGCGTTGCCGAACGTACGTAGCGCGTCATCGAGGCGGCCTGGAACAGGCCGAGCACGCAGATCGGCATGATCGACTGGCGCAGTTGCTCGACGAGCCAGCGCCAGCCGGTCGCGTCGATGTCGCGATAGACGAACGGCAGCCAGTCGAGCTGCACGGAAAAGACCAGGATGAACAGCAGCCCGGTGAAGAAGGTCGGAAGCGAGAAGCCGACAAAGGCGAGCGTCGAGGTGATCTGGTCGAAGATCGAATAAGGGCGCATCGCGGCGAGCACGCCGACCGGCAGAGCAATCATGAGCGCGAGGAACTGCGCCGAGCCGATGACGAACAGCGTGGCGGGGAGGCGCTGCAGGATCAGCGTGTCGACGTTGATGCGGCTTGCGAACGAGAAACCCCAGTCGCCCTGGACCATCGCGGCCAGCCAGCGGAAGTAGCGCACCACGACCGGATCATCGATGCCGAATTTCACGCGCAACGCGGCGCGGACCTCGGGCGGCACGGCGGGGTTGGTCGCGAGCTCGCCGAACGGATCGCCCGGCGCGAGTGCGAGCACCGTGAACAGGATGACGCTGATGCCGAGAAGGCTCGGGATGGCGATCAGGAGGCGCTTCGCCAGATAGCGTCCCATCAACCGTCATCCCGTTCCGGCGCGATCAGGCCGCGCGACCTGCCCTTATCCCTCTTTATACCAGTTGTGCAGGTCCCAGAAATTGCTGTCCCAGCCGCTGGCGGTCGCGCCGCGCAGCCTGTTCGAGAGCGCCTGCACGGTCGGACGGTAGACGACGGGGACGACCGCGTGGTCGTTGCAGGCAAGATCGTTGATCTTGATGAAGTGCGCCGCCCGCTTCACGGGGTCGAGCTCGGTCTGCGAGGCCTTGAAGGCGTCGTCCGCCTCCTTGCTGGTCCAGCGCGTGATGTTGCGGCCCTGCCACTTGTTCTCCTTGGTGGCGACCTCCCATGAGACGAACTGGAGCAGGAATGTCTCCGGGTCCGGTTGCGTCATCGTCGTCGTGTACATTTGCAGATCGCAGTAGAAGTGCGGGTAGGTATCCGGATTGACGACGTCGGACGAGAAGAACACCGACGCCGTCACCGCCTTGACCTCGATGTCGATGCCGGCCTTCTGGCAGGCCTGTTTGACGATCGCCTGGGTCTTCTGGCGCGGCGTGTTGATCGAGGTCTGGTAGACGAACTTGAGTTTCTTGCCGTCCTTGGCGCGGATGCCGTCGGCACCTTTTTTCCAGTCGGCCTTCTCGAGAATATCGTTCGCCTTGTCGACGTTGAATTCCCACTTGGTGTTCGTCGAGGCAAACTTCTTGGGGTTATTGACGAAGTTTCCGGTCGCGAGTCCGGTGCGGCCGTAGATGTGGTCCTCCACCGACTGGCGATCGATGAGCAGGGCCAGCGCCTGCCGCACGGCCTTGTCGGTCAAGGTCGGGTGCTTGGTCTTCAGGCTCGCGCGTTCGCCGTCCACTTCGGTCCATGGATCGGTGGTGTTGAGCTGGATGTGCTCGATGTTGCCGCCGAACGCCATCTGGGTCGTGCCCTTGCCGCCCTTTTCGAGGCGCAGCAGAATCTCGTCCTCGACCTGCAGGTTCCAGGCGAAGTCGAATTCGCCGGTCTGCAGCACGGCACGCGCCGCCGAGATCGCGTCGCCGCCGCCCTTCATCTCGATCGAGTCGAAATAGGGCCGGTTCGGCATGTGGTAGTCGTTGTTGATCTCGCCGCGCACCATGTCGCCGGGCTTGAAGTCGACGAACTTGTAGGGGCCGGTGCCGACCGGCTTCAGGTTCGCCGGGGCGTCGCGCGACTTGCCGCCGATGTAGTCGGCGTACAGGTGCTTCGGGATGATCATGCCGCGCACGCCGACGAAGGCATCCGCCCAGAACGGCGTCGGCTTGTCGAACAGGACGCGCACGGTGTGGCTGTCGACCTTCTCGACCTTGCAGTCCTTGTAGCTGCCGATGGTGGTGGCGGCGGTGGCGGGGTCGGAGGCGTATTGCCAGTTGAACACCACGTCGTCGGCGGTGAACGGCTTGCCGTCGTGCCATTTCACGCCCTGCTTGAGCCTCCAGGTGACCGACTTGCCGTCCTTGGCGAGGCCGCCGTTCTCGAGATCCGGGATCTCGGCCGCAAGGATGGGCGAGAGCGCGCCGTCCACATCCCAGGTGGCGAGCGGCTCGTAGAAGATGCGGCTGCCGTCCTGGTCCTTGGTGCCGACCGCGAAGTGCGGATTGAGCAGCGTCGCGCCCTGCCACCACAGCGTCTTGAGCGGCCCGCCGCCGCCGCGCTTGGTCGGCTTGTACGGGTCGGGCTTGGTCTGCGCCTGCGCGACGCCCGAATAGCTGAGCATCTGCGTCGCGAAGGGCGCGGTCAGCCCGTAGGCGATCATTTGATTGATGAAGGCGCGGCGCGAGAGCTTGCCGCGCTTAACGTCAGCGATCAGACCACGCAGTCCTTGCTCGTCCATGTGTAAGACCCCTCGATTGATCCGGCGGTTTGCAGGGCCCGCGTGCAAGCCGCGGGCCAGGCCGGTTTGGCGCCAAGGAGAACAGTTTGGCGCGGGACGGTCAACGCCGGGGGCAGGGGCTGCGCGTGCTACCAATGTCGCAGAGGGTGCGCGGCGAAGGTCTCGGGCGCGCGGGTCTCCTCCTCGCGTCGCGCGGCGAGGGAGCATCCGGCGCGCGCCTTTGCATCTTCGATTGTCAAACAGCCAACGCTTCGCCGCCCGTTTACGGAGGGGGCGGGCGCCCTTTGTCTCTTTTCTGCTCCCCTTAAGGGGAGCAGAGCGCCGGCAGGCGCTGGTGCGGAACGCCGCACCCGTGGCGCGCCTCGCGGTCGCGCCCATCTCCGGATCGCCGGAGATGACGGCCGGATACGCCGGCCGTCGCGCCTCTCGGCGCTCCGCTGCGGCTCTCGGCAGATCCTTTCGGTTCTGCCTCAGCTCCGGGCCGTGCTTCCCCCGGCGATCAGACCGGGCTTGCAGCGAGCACCTCGCGCAGGGGTCATAGTGCCCCAAGGACGGGTCCCGAAGCCGCCCGGGTGGCGAGCTGACGAGGCTCACCGCGCGGGCGCCGCACAAGCGAATGTTGGCTCAACCGCCTTCACTCGCCCCGGGACCGCCTTGGCTGATTTCCGCCCGCGCATCCCGCCCGCTCCATCAAGCCGCGTCACCGGTTGACACCCCTTTAGAGAGCGAGGCGCATGCAACATGGATGGCGGGTGCGGCGAGCGAAGGGCGGAATTTTGTCCACAATATGATTTTTGTCAAATTAATAGGATCGCTAGAGTAGAACGCAGTAAGCGAAGCGCACTGCGTCCAACGGCCCTCGCGCAAGTCAGGCGATCATGTGGCGGATCGCGCTGCGCCGCGTCGGTCTGAGCGGTCATACGCTTGCTGGATTGCGTTGTCGCGCTGCTGTTGCGGGCACGATGCGGCGCTCTTGGCAAATGATCCGCCCCCGGCCATATCATCACCTTTCTGTCGCGTGAGCCGAGTTGTGCAATGAGTGCTCTTGTTAGCTATTTGGTTCCAGAGTCGCGCGGAATGGAGACCGCACGCGCCGAGTACGATCTGAGACCGCCCGCCGGGCCGCGTCGGCCAGGATCGGACCCGCAGGCGTGGCGTCCCCGCAATATCCCGGCGGTGTCGAATGGATTCGATACGACCATCGGGGGCGAGGATTTGCATGAAGGATGTCGCCGGCTTGGGGTGACGGCATTTGGCGATCCGCTCTTGAGCTACACCCGCAAGGCAATCGGTGCGGTCACGGTCGCGCCGGACGGCACAAGAAGCTGGGTCAAGGTATCGGCTTTGCGTGGAACGCCGTCGCATTGGGAGCGCGAGTGCGAGCTGTCGCCGGTCGTGGTCGGCGTCCCAAGGCCGAGGCTGATCGCGCATCGCGCATGGGTCACGGATGACCGGCAATGGCTCGCCCTGCAGACAACGCTATCCAAATCGCCCGTCGTTGAGCACAGCCACTGGGCCGGAACCCGGGCGTCGAGGGTCGGCGATCCGTGGATAACCCAACTCAGGATGGCGCTTGCCGCCGTCGCCGGCTTGAGGACGCAACGTCGGCTTGTCACGCCGGATGCGGTCGCGGAAACCATCCGCCGACAGTTCGGCCCAGATGTCCCGCAAACGGCGGATCGATGGACGGTCGCGCATGGCGATCTGAGTTGGAGCAATATCACGACGCCCGATCTGGAATTGCTCGATTGGGAGAGTTGGGGTCTGGCGCCGCATGGGTTCGACGCGGCCAAGCTCGTGGCCTTTTCATGCGCCAGTCCGGCGCTCGTGACACGGCTCGAGCGTGCCTTCGCCGATGTTCTGGCGACGCCCTCCGGAAAGGTCGCGCGGCTGTTCGTTCTCGCCAGCATCCTCGGCCAAATGGATAACGGCTGGCTCAATCCCGATTACCGCGACAGCATCGAGGCGATGGCCCGGCGGGTGTTGACGCCGGCTTAATGACCGAGGCCGCCAACTCCGGGGCCGCTTGCCTGATCTCCGGCCGCGCCTGCCTATGGCGCGGTGACGTTCCACCAAGTGTGGGTCAACAGCGGGACCCGCTGCCCGCGCAGTCGCAAATCGGGCGGTGACGCAAATGCCTTCCCACGACGAGAACAAGAACTGCCTTGAGGATCACTTGCCCTACGAGATTGACATGCTGCGTGTTGCGGCAATGCGGCTGCGGCAGATCAAGGAAGCGGGCACCGACGCCAACATCTGCATCGAGGTGTTCTGCGCACACGCCCGGAACCTCATCGAGTTCTTCGATAGTCGTCCGAGACGGATGGATGACTTCAAGGCGGACCAGTTCGCGAATGGCTACACGTGCGCGGTCAACCTTGAGGGGAAGAAGCGACGCAGGATCAACAGGCGCATTGCGCATCTGACCACAGAACGTGTTGGCGGGAACAAAATTACTGTCGGTGAATGCCTTGAGACCTACGACGAGCTGGAACCCGAGATTAAGCGGTTCATGGCGTGCTTGACGCCGGAAAGGCTGACGGCTTTGTCAGAACGGCTCGAGGTGAAGGTGCCACCGCAGACCTTCATGGTCGCTGACCCCGACAGTTTGCTCGGAGGTGTTATGACAACCAGCCCTATTACGACCATGACCGTCGTATGGCCGCCGCCGCAAGCTCGCGCGCGTGATCGTGCTCAAGGGCGGCGCAAGCTACGCACCTTGAGGGACGCTGCCGACGTGCTGCTCAAGGTGCGCAAACTGGTCTCAATCCTCCCTAAGTCCTTTCAAAAAGGACGCTCCGAGCATGTGACACGAGAGTGCCAGCGCGAAGCCAAAAAGAATCAACAGCACCTCTTGCCAAAGTGGTAACCCGTGATCGGTTGCCACCATGGGCACAATCACGAGGGTGATCATCATCGCGATTCCAAGATTATTAGCGAAGGTCGCCCGCAATTTAAGCCGCTCATTGAACACTAAGTTGCCCATGCCCCGCTCTCCCTTGTGAACAAGTGACCAGCGTTACGAATTGCAATGCTAGGGCAATTAGCAAACCGAGCAATATGTTGAAGGCGGCCGAGAGCGGCAGGCGCGAGGACATTGCCGACGCGACGGACTCGGTGCAGCGCCTGTTCTCGATCCGCCACCTGCTTTGACAACGCGCACCTTGCAGGACACAGTGCGCGCCTCGCCGTCATTCGGGTGCGCTGTCGATGCCGTCCTTCCCGACGATGGTCAGGAACACTGTCATTCAAGAAAGCACGGGCCGCGCGAGGCGCGTGGCCGTCAGCTTGCCTCGCATCTCGGCGCTTGAGAGTGATCCAACTATCAGCCCAACCCCGACGCCGCGCGCCCGGTGCGGCGGGCATCGCGCGATTGCGCGCGAGATTCGGAGCGCGGGCACGGGGCTAGGGATTGTTGCGTGATCGGCCGGGAGCATTTCGATATGGTCGACGCGGTGCCAATACTGACCTCACCGCCGTCACGCGGCCATCGATCATCAACCGGTAGCCCTTTCCCTGACACTCTACACATTCGCTTCCGTGGAAAATTCCGGACGCGTTGCAATGCTCACATGGAGCAGGAAGCTTATCCGTCATCGTGTTCCCTTGTGATTGTTCAGCAGCGTCCGCGACCCACCGCAGCGCGGACTCGCGCGCGCCGTTGCGGTGCGGCCGCCCAACTCCGCACCCCTAGAGCAGATTCCGATCAGGTTGAAGCATATCCGGCTTTGGTGAAGTAGTTGGCACATTCCTGCGGCGTGAAGTCCTGGAAGGCGTCTGCGATCGCGATGTCGAGGGTCTCGACGGTTCTTGCGG
>JBAVXH010000369.1:0-6034 GCA_049698215.1 Xanthobacteraceae bacterium
CAACTCGTCACCGCGCAGGTCCCGGATATCGCCACGCTGCGAGCGGCGCCTGCGGCGGCGCCGGCGCTCAGCATCGCGACCTTTCCGGCGCTGCTCGCGCTCGCCAACGAAAAGCGCGACATCCTGATGAAAACCGCGCTGCAGCGCGACGTACGCCTCGTGCACCTCGAGGACGGCAAGCTCGAGATCGCGCTCGAGCCGAGCGCGCGCAAGACGCTGGTCAACGACCTGTCGCGCAAGATTTCCGAATGGACCGGGCGGCGCTGGATGGTCGTCGTCTCGACCGAGCCGGGTGCGCCGACCGTGAATTCGCAGAATGCCGCGAAACGCGACGCGCTGGAGCAGGGCGTGCGGTCGGATCCTTTGGTGCAGGCGGTGCTCGCCAGATTCCCGGGCGCCGAGATCGTCGGCGTGAAGCGGCGCGACGATGCGGCGGCGGAGGTGCCGCCCGCTACTGATGAGCCGCCGCCGAATCCGGAAGACTACGGCGCGGATGACGACGACAGGTGACGAATGGCTGACTTCCTCGGGATGATGAAGCAGGCGGCGCAGCTGCAGACAAAGATGCAGGAGATGCAGGCCGAGCTCGACCAGATCACGGTCGACGGCACGGCCGGCGGCGGCATGGTGTCGGTGACGATGTCGGCCAAGGGCGAGCTGAAGGGCGTGCGAATCGACGAGCAGCTGGTGAGGCCCGGTGAGAAGGAGATCATCGAGGACCTGATCGTCGCCGCGCATGCGGATGCGCGCCGCAAGGCTGAGACGCTGCTCTCCGAGAAAATGAAGAGCCTCACCGGCGGTCTGCCGCTGCCGCCGGGGTTGAAGCTGTTTTAATGCCCGCCGTTGCCGGACCCGAGATTGAACGCCTGATCCAGCTGCTGGCCCGCCTGCCGGGGCTGGGGCCGCGTTCGGCGCGCCGCGCCGCGCTGCACCTGATCAAGAAGCGCGAGCAGCTGATGGCGCCGCTCGCGAGCGCGCTGCAGACCGCGATCGAGAAGATCGTCGTGTGCTCGACCTGCGGTAACATCGATACGCAGAACCCCTGCACGGTGTGCACCGATCCGCGCCGCGATCCCACGGTCATCGTGGTGGTGGCGGATGTCGCGGATCTGTGGGCGCTGGAGCGCGCCGGCGCGATCAACGCCTGCTACCACGTGCTCGGCGGCACGCTTTCGCCGCTCGACGGCATCGGGCCGGGCGATCTCAGCATCGACGCGCTGGTGTCGCGCGCACATGCGCCCGGCGTGAAGGAAGTGATCCTGGCGCTCAATGCCACCGTCGACGGCCAGACCACCGCCCACTACATCACCGACCTGTTGCGCGACGCGGACGTGAAGGTGACGCGTCTCGCGCATGGCGTGCCGGTCGGCGGCGAGCTCGACTATCTCGACGAAGGCACGCTCTCGGCGGCGATCAGGCAGCGGACGGCTTTTTAAGCTGTTCGAAATGCCCGCGCGCCTGCAGCCAGGCGAGCAGCAACAATCCAGGAATCCCCGCGAACGCGCAGATTGCGAAGAACCAGGCCCAACTGGTCCATTCGACGATGTAGCCCGCGCCGCTCGACAGATATGTGCGGCCGACGGCGGAAAGCGCGGTGAGTAGCGCGAACTGCGTGGCCGTATGCAGCGGGTTCTTGCAGAGCGCCGAGAGGTAGCCGACAAAAATCACCGTGCCGATGGCGCTGGTGAAGTTCTCAACCGTGATGGCGAACGAGAGCCACGCCGCGTCCTTGCCGACATGCGCCTGCCAGGTGAACGCGAAATTCGCCATGGCCTGCAGGATGCCGCCGATCCAGAGGCTGGTAACGAGGGGAAAAGCGCGCGCCACATAGCCGCCCGCAAAGCCGCCGAGTAGCGTCGCCGCAAAACCGAGCCCCTTGATGATGTTCGCGTAGTCTACGCGCGTGAAGCCAAGCTGGATGACGAATGGCGCCGTCATCGCGCCCGCCAGCGCGTCGGTGAATTTGAACAGCACCACGAATGCGAGCACGACGACCGCCATGTCGCGCAGCATGAAGTCAGCAAGCGCGACGCGCGCGGTCTCGTAGACGCGCGTCAGCTTGTTCTGGTTTGCGCGCCGCGCGTGCTCGGCCTCGACCTCGCCCGATTTCTCCGGCTCGGTCGCGAGAATCGAGGCGGCGATCCCGATCAGCACCAGGAGCGCCATCACGATGTAGCCGAACGTCCATGCGCTGCTGCGCGCAAAGCCAAGCCCCGTCTCGAAGCCGGTAACGATGTAGAGCGCGCCCGCGGTCGAGAGCAGGTTCGCGACACGATAGGCCGCCACATACGAAGCCATGCCGGCAGCCTGCTCGTTCTCCGGCAGGCTTTCGACGCGGAACGCGTCAATCACAATGTCCTGCGTGGCCGAGGCGGTCGCCACGAGGATCGCCGCGAGGATGGCGAGCACAGGCCCCCGGCTCGGATCGCAGACGGACAAAACGACGATCGCCGCCATCAGCATCAGTTGCGAGAACACAAGCCATCCGCGCCGCCGTCCAAGCAGCCGCGACAGCACCGGCACGTCGAGCGCATCGACGAATGGCGCCCAGAGAAATTTGATCGTGTAGGGCGTTCCGATGATCGCGAAGAGGCCGATGGTGCGCAGATTGACGCCGCCTTCGGTCGCCCACACTTGCAGCGTCGAGCCCGACAGCGCCAGCGGCAGGCCGGCGGAGAAGCCGAGGAACATGACGATCAGCACGCGCGGGCGCAGGTAAACGCTGAGCGTCTCGCCCCAGGTACTTTTCTTGGCTTCCAGCACAGCCGTCATCGCGTTCGGCCCAAGTGATTCGCGCACGATGCTACGCGGACGCGCTTCGAATTGGCCGGAAATTCCACGCCTGCGGCAGTGTGTGGCTTAATGACTGACCGTCTGCGCGGGCGCCGCGGCGCGCAGCGTGTACATCGTCAGCGGCGGCGAGAAGGTCCAGGTGATGTCGCCGATCTCGGTCTTCTGGGTGCCGTGCGCCGTCACCTGCACCTGATAGATCGAATAGGTGTCGTGATTCGCCGCGATGTTTTTCTCGAACCGCACGGTGCGGGCGCGCACGTCAGCCTTGGTGGCGTAGATGCAGGCGGTGTGGGCGAGCCGTGCGTTGAGGTCGGCGACGATGCGGGTCGGATTGGCGCCGCGCTCGGCGAGCGCCGCGACGCGCTCGATGAGCTCGACTGTCTCGCAGAACAGTCCCTTCTCGTAATTCCCTGGACTCTCCGGCGCGCCGAACACCAGCGCCGCCGGGAGCAACAAAGCCCCGAAATCCACGTCTCAGCCCCTTCGCTCCCGGCGAAGACCCCGGACGAAAATACTCATGCCGTGAGGGTTAACGCAATGTTAAGCAGGCCATTATTCAGCGGCTGTGGCTTTCCGGCCAACCGGGGCGGGGATCGACATCCCGCCTTGCGCGTCGTCCTCGCCGAACTCGAGCGACTCGATCCGCCCGCTGCGCTTCACGACCTTTTCGGCCGAAACCAGGATTTGCGACACATCGTCGTTCGCCTGCCCGAAATGCTTCTGCAGGTTCAGCACGCGCTCGCGCAGGCGGGTCACGTCCTGCATCAGGTGGCCGACCTCGGTGCGGATCTCGTGCGCTGCCTCGCGCATCCGCGCATCCTTCTGGATCTGCTGCATCACCTGGATCGCGAGCATCAAGAGCGAGGGCGACACCAGCACGACCTGCGCGCGGTAGGCCTTCTGGATCAGGTCGTCGAAGCCGTCGTGCAACTCCGCATAGACCGACTCGGACGGCACGAACATCAGCGCGAGGTCCTGCGTCTCGCCCGGGATGAGATAGCGCTCGGCGATGTCGGTGAAGTGCCGGGTGATATCCTGGCGCACGCGCCGCGCCGCGATCTCGCGCTCACCCTCGCTGCGCGCGTCATGCAGCGCCGTGAATGCTTCGAGTGGAAACTTCGCGTCGATGATCAGCGGCCGGCTGTCATTGGGCAGAAAGATCGCGCAGTCCGGGCGCTTGTTGTTGGTAAGCGTGTGCTGGAACGCATAGGAATCCTTCGGCAGTCCGTCCTGGACGATCGCCTCCATGCGCCCTTGGCCGAACGCGCCGCGCGCCTGCTTGTTGGCGAGCACCTGACGCAGCGAGGTCACCTGCGAGGACAGATCGGTCAGATTCTTCTGCGCATTGTCGATGACGGCGAGGCGTTCGTTCAGCTTCGCAAGGTTCTCCATCGTGCTTTGGGTGGAGACCTGCATCGACTGGCCGAGACGATCCGTCACGGAATCGAGCCGCTCCGAGACCGCGCGCGCGAGCTCGGCCTGGCGGCCGGAGAGCACCTCGCCCATGGTGTGCACGCGGCCGGAGGTCTCGGACTGCGCGCGTACAATCTCACCCATGCGCTCCTCAAGCTCGCCGACGTGCAGATCGTGGCGTGCGGCCTCGATCCCGCGCGCGCGCGTCGACCGCGCCAGCATGACGGCGATCGCGCCGAGCAGCGCGAGAACCACGCAGGCGAAGCCGGCCAGCGCTTCGCCGGCCGAAACGCTGACGCCGCCGATGGAGAGGAAGGTCTCGGTCATGCCTGCCTTGTAGCCCGATTCGCTTAACAAGAACGAAAAGAGAACAGAGATTCTGTGAGGAACGCAAGGGGCTCTCGGG
Source organism: Xanthobacteraceae bacterium (assembly GCA_049698215.1). Classification (GTDB taxonomy): domain Bacteria; phylum Pseudomonadota; class Alphaproteobacteria; order Rhizobiales; family Xanthobacteraceae; genus PALSA-894. The sequence goes on from JBAVXH010000369.1 coordinate 4,613, forward strand.
AACCTACCCCATTACCGGGGGTTCAAGGCGTGCCGGGCCTCGCTTGGTGGCCGCAGCAAGAGGGAAATCCCATGCGAAAATTGATCCTGATGACTCTGGCCGGAGCCGCACTCGCGTTCGCGACGCCGCAGATTGCTTCCGCGGTACCGCTTGCGCCGGCCGGACTCGGCGCGGCCGCAGACAGCTTGGCGACCACCGAGCAGGTGCACCACCGGTCCTGGCACCATCGCGGACGACACTGGAAACACCATCGTCATCACCACCGCCACCACCACCGCCATCACTGGCGCTGATCGGCACCGGCGCGACCTGTCGTCCGTTGAAATGACGGGCGAGCGGCGCTGACGCGAGGATCGACCACGACGGTTGACCCCGCGCGGAGCGCCGCTTAAATCGCCGCGCATGGCGTTGCGCGACATCATCATTCTTCCCGACAAGCGACTGCGACAAGAATCCGAGCCGGTGAAAGTCGTGGACGCGGACGTGCGCGCGCTGGTCGATGACATGTTCGAGACGATGTACAAAGCGCCGGGCGTCGGGTTGGCGGCGATCCAGGTCGGCGTGCCCCGCCGCATCGTCACCGTCGACACCGCCAAGAAGGACGAGCCGAAGAACCCGCAAGTGTTCATCAACCCGGAGGTCGTGTGGACCTCGGAGGAGAAGAACACCTACGAGGAGGGCTGCCTGTCGATCCCCGAATACTACGAGGAGGTGGAGCGGCCGAGCGAGGTGAAGATCCGCTTCATGGATCTCGACGGCAAGACCCAGGAGGTCGCTGCCAACGGGCTGCTCGCGACCGTGCTCCAGCACGAGATCGACCACACCAATGGCGTGCTGTTCATCGACCACATCTCCAAGCTCAAGCGCGACCGCGTGATCAAGAAATTCGCCAAGGCGGCGAAGCGGGCTGATGAGTAATGCGCCTCATCTTCATGGGCACGCCCGACTTCGCGGTGCCGACGCTGATCGAGATCGTCGGGCGCGGCCATGAGGTCGTTGCGGTCTACACGCGTGCGCCCAAGCCCGCCGGGCGCGGCATGGACCTACAAGTCACGCCGGTCGAGCGCGAGGCGCGCCGCTTCGGCATCCCGGTTCTGACGCCGAAGACCCTACGCACCGATGAGGCGGTCGCGCAGTTCCGCACCCACGAGGCCGATGCAGCGGTGGTCGTCGCCTACGGCCTGATCCTGCCTGTACCGATCCTCGGCGCGGTGCCGCTCGGCTGCTTCAACGTGCATGCCTCGCTGCTGCCGCGCTGGCGCGGCGCGGCGCCCATCAACCGCGCCGTGATGGCGGGCGATGCGGAGAGCGGTGTCACCATCATGCGCATAGAGGAGGGGCTCGATACCGGACCGATGGCGATGGTGGAGCGCATGCCCATCGGCGCCGACACGACCGCCGGCGAGTTGCACGACGCACTGG
>JBAVXH010000370.1:0-4773 GCA_049698215.1 Xanthobacteraceae bacterium
GCTCGGCGCTGCACGAGGCGTCGCTGAAGATCATCGACAAGGGCAAGCAGATCGCCGCGAACCTACTCGAGGCCTCCTCCGCCGACATCGAGTTCGGCGACGGGCAATTCCGCATCGTCGGCACCGACCGGCACGTCGATCTGTTCGATGTGGCGAAGGCCGCGCAGGACCCCGCGAAGCTCCCGCCCGGGATGGAGCCCGGCCTCGACACTACGCAAGTGCAGAATCCCGCTGCGGCGACGTTCCCGAACGGCTGCCACATCGCCGAGATCGAGGTCGATCCGGACAGCGGCGTCACCACCATCCTGCGCTACACGATCGTCGACGACTTCGGCGACGTCATCAACCCGATGCTGCTCGAGGGCCAGGTGCACGGCGGCGTGGTGCAGGGCATCGGACAGGCGCTGCTCGAAGAGACCGTGTACGACGAGAGCGGTCAGCTGCTCACCGGCACGTTCATGGATTACGCGATGCCGCGCGCCGACAACCTGCCGAACTTCTCGTTCTCGACCCGCAACGTGCGCTGCACGGCGAACCCGCTCGGCATCAAGGGCGCGGGCGAAGCCGGCGCGATCGGCGCGCCGCCCGCGCTGATCAATGCGATCGTGGACGCGCTGCACCACAAGGGCGTGCGCCACATCGACATGCCGGCGACGCCGTCGCGGGTTTGGCAGGCGCTGCACGCGGCCGGTTAACCCGCGTTCGTTAACCGTAGGCTCTGCCGGTTCCCCGGTAACCTTGACGGCAACGCACGCCACAACGGCTGCCGATTTCAACTAAATCTGATGTTTGCAAGCCGCCGGCTTTGCGCACCACGCTGGCCGCGATCTTGCAGATGACATGGATGAGATCGACCGCCCGGTCCCGCGATGGGGCGGAGGGCGCGACGTGCCGTGGTGTGAGTGAGGGTGTGATGTTTCAGGAAACGGGAGCGGTGACGCGTTTCCCGTCCGCCGTAGTGCCGGAGCGGCCGCAGCCCGCCGAGCGCGATGAGCGGACCTCGCCTGCGGAGATCGTCGCAGTGTTGTGGCGCCGCCGGCTCTGGATTGCGCTCGGAATGCTCGCCGGATTGCTCGCAGCCGTCGCATTCCTCGTACTGGTGACGCCGCGCTACATGGCCGTCGCCCAGCTCCTGATCGATCCGAATGATCTGCGCGTCATGGACAACGCCGTCACGCCCTCGAACACGCTGAGCGAGGCCACCACCGCCTATGTGGAAAGCCAGGCGCGGGTGCTGACCTCCGACACGGTGCTGCGCAAGGTCATCGCGCAGCAAGGGCTCGACAAGGATCCGGAGTTTACCCAGCCGCCATCGGCGTTCCGCGCTGCGCTCACGGTAATCTTGCAGAAGTTTGGTCTTGCCACGCACCGCGACCCCGATCCGGTCGTCGCCGTGCTGCAGGAACTCGCTCCGAAGATCGGCGCGCGCCGGCAAGAACGCACCTACGTGGTCGACCTCACGGCAAGCACGCGCGACCCCGAGAAGTCGGCGCTCATCGCAAACGCGATCGTGACCGCGTACCTCGAGGATCAGGCCAATGCCCGCACCACCGCCGCCAGGCGCGCGACCGACGCACTGTCCGGGCGGCTGCAGGAGCTCAAGGATCGCGTGCGCGAGGCAGAGAACCGCGCCGAGACCTTCAAGGCGCAGAACAACCTCGTCAGCGCGAGCGGCCAGCTCGTCAGCGAGCAGCAGCTCAGCGAGCTCACCAACCAGCTGACGGTCGCGGGCGCCAAGGCCGACGAGGCCAAGGCGCGGCTCGACCAGATCGATATTCTCCGGCATGGCCGGGCGGATGCTGGCGCCATCGCAGAAGCGGTGCAGTCGCAGACGGTCGCGGCGCTGCGCGCGCAGCATGCCGAGGTGTTGCGTCGCAAGGCCGAGCTCACCGCGCGGCTCGGCGAACGTCATCCTTCGATCGCCGACATCAACGCGCAGGCGCGTGATCTGCAGCAACAGGTCGACCGCGAGGTAGGGCGTCTCGCCCAGGCCGCGCGCGGCGACTACGAGCGGGCGCAGGCGACGCGCCAGGCGCTGCTCGCACGGCTGAACGGCTTGAAGCAGGAAGCCGTCACCACCAACCAGGCGCTGGTGCGGTTGCGCGAGCTTGAACGCGAAGTCGAGGCAAGCCGTGCGGTCTATCAGTCATATCTGACGCGCTCCCGCGAGACGAGCGAACAGGAACGTGTCAACACCACCAACGTGCGCGTGCTCTCCGAGGCGAACATCCCGAACAAGCGCGCGTTCCCTCCCCGCACCCTCATCGTGCTTGCGCTGGCGCTCATGTTCGGGGCGGCAGCGGGTGCAGGCGCCGGTCTTGCGCGCGACTGGACCGATGACCGCATTCACACCCGGCGCGACCTCGAGGCGGCTTGCAGTTTCCCGATTCTCGCCGAAATCGCCAGCCTGCCCGACGAGTCAGGGGCGAAAGGGCTCTGGCCGTGGCTACGTGCCAGGATTCGCGCCTACCGGCACGGTACGGCCGTCATGGCGACGCTGCTCGATGCGCCTAGCTCGGATTTCGCAGCCGGCATCCATCGCCTGCGCTACATGCTGAAGACTGCGGCCGCGAACGCCACGCCGATGATCCTGTTGCTCAGTCCCGGCAAGTCGGGCGCGCGCTCGGATATCTCGCTCAATCTCGGCCTCGCCGCCGCATCGAGCCAGTCGCGCGTGCTGCTGGTCGATGCGGATCTCAAGCGCCGCGATATCTCGGGCCGCGTGGTCGGCGGCGACGGCGCTGGGCTCCTCGATGTCGCCAGTGGTGGTGCGAAGCTGGAGCAGGCGCTGATCGCCGAAACCGACACCGGCCTGATGGTACTTCAGACCGGGCGTGGCGCAAACAACTGGCCTTCGAACCCGGACAGCATCCGGCGCGCGCTCGACCAGATCCGCGGCAGTTACACGATGGTCGTCGACGGACCGAGTGAGCTATTCGACCCGCTGAGCACCATGCTGGCCACCTCGGCCGACTCGATTGTGTTGGTGGCAACAGCGGGCGTGACGCGCGCGCGTGAGATCGCGGACTTCCAGCGTTCGGTCGATTTCCCGACCGCCAAGGTGCGCGGCGTCGTGCTCGTGACCGGCACCGGAGCGACTCTGTGAGGGCCGACAGCTAGGTTGCCTTGTCGCTTTCCGAGGCAACCGGAAACAGGCGATGCACCTGCGCGGCCTCGGCCGGACGCTCGCGAGTGATCTCGACCCCCACGCTGCCCGGGCCAACGTTGAGCTTCTCCACCCGCACGGTCGCACTCACCACGCGCGGATGCGCCAGCACCACGGCGGCAATGCGCTCGGCCAACATCTCGACCAGCGGGATGTGGTCCTGTGCGACGATCATGCGGATCGAGTCCGTGATGATGTCGTAGGAGAACACGTCGCGCATGTCCTCGGGCGAATGGCTTGCGCGCAGCACGCGCGCATCGACGCTGAAGCGCACGTCCTGCGGCTTGTCGCGCTCGCGCGCATAAGTTCCGATGCGCACCGGCAGCACGAAATCGTGCACGAAGACGCGGTCTGCCCCCTCGTCCTTGCGCGCATCGGCGGGATAGGCGCGCGTCGCGAGTAGCCGGTAGTCGACTTTCGCGGGCGCGGCCGCCTCATGCGGCAGTTGCTGCGCATCTCCCGAAATCAGTCCGCGAATCTCATCGATGCTTGGATGGCCGGAGTCAGCCGTGCACAAGCTGCCGCAGCCGAGAATATCCGGCGCGAGCAGCAGCAGGCGTGGGATGTCGGGAGGCTCGAGCGCGCCCGCGAAGCCGGCCAGCAGATTTTTGGCGCGTGCTGTTTCGATGAAGTTTGCGAGCGCTGGGATATCCAGAACGTCGAGGAGGCCGCGGCTCTCCTGACGCGGCGTGTTCAGCAGCACGCCCGCGAAACCAGCGTTAGCCATCAGCGAAATGAGGTCCTGATCGAAGCCTTCATCGGCAAAAATCACGCCCAAAATCTTGACGCGGCCCGCCACCTCCCTCAACGCCTCGATGCACTCAGCGAGTTTCGCGTCTCGCACCAGGCCGACCTCAACGTAATCCGCTCCTGCGTCGGCCATGGCCTCGGCGGACGCCGCAAGAGCGGCAGGCTCCATCGAGACATGCCCGGCGATTGCACTTACCCGCCGCCGCCGCCCGTTTACCGCCGCGGCAGTGGCGCGCACAAGGTCCGGCGAAACGGGGGCGAAGGCCGCGTCAGGGTCGCGCAGCTCGATGATGTCGGCGCCGTGCGCAATCGCCGTCTCAGCTTCACGCGGACCGCTCACGCTGGCGAGCATCAAGGTCATCGGTTTTATTCCACGCCGCCGAAGGGGCACTCAGCTGTCGTACTTGATATAGGCATGGCGCTCGTCATTTTCCGGTGTGCCTTCGAGCGCGCCGCCGCTCTTGCCCGGTCGCCAGTGCACCACGTCCTCGATCTTTTTCGCCAATTCAAAATCCTTATCCGTGATGCCCTTGGCGGAATGGTTCTGCAGCCGCACCTCGACCGACGCATACGACGCGCTGATGTCAGGGTGATGCCAGGCGGCTTCGGCGAGATGCCCGACGGTATTCACCACCATCAGCGTGCCCTTCCAGCCCGCGGTGCGGTACTTGCGGCAGATATGGCCCTTGTCGAGTGTCCAGTGCGGAAGGTCGCGCGTGAGCCGCTCCGTCACCTCGGCATCCGAGTATGTGCGTTCTTTTCCGGCCATCCGTGGTTCTCCTCGCAAGCAATCTAGCCGATTTACGCCGTCCGCGTCGCTAGTGGAGCTTGGATTTGACATTCGCTACCCACCCAGC
>JBAVXH010000371.1:0-9531 GCA_049698215.1 Xanthobacteraceae bacterium
GCGCGTAGCGTGATTGCCGAATTGCTCCGCGCGAACTGACCAATTCCGCCTGCTTTTCCGGGTTTGCTCCGGGCGAATTGAGCCGTTATAGGGAGCCGCCCGCCGTTCCGGTGCGGCGGTTTCTCAATCGGTTCAGATGCCCAAGATCACCTACATCGAGTCCAACGGCACCGAGCACGCCGTCGATGCCGAAGTCGGCTCGACGGTCATGGAATCCGCGATCAAGAGCGGCGTGCCCGGCATCGAGGCCGAATGCGGCGGCGCCTGCGCCTGCGCGACGTGCCATGTCTATGTCGAGGAGGAATGGCGCGAGAAGACCGGCGGCCCCTCGCCGATGGAAGAGGACATGCTCGACTTCGGCTACGACGTGCGGCCGAACTCGCGGCTTTCCTGCCAGATCAAGGTGACCGACGCGCTCGACGGCCTGGTAGTGCGGATCCCCGAACGGCAGGCGTAACTCCAACCCTCAGGTCAAGCGCGCAGCTTCATCGCCTCAAGCTTTGCCAGCGCTTCATCCGGCAGCGGCCGCGAGCGGCGCGTCTCGCCATCGATCATGACCATCGTGGCGCGCGCGGTTGCGGCGCACGCGCCCTCGTGAAAGATCGCCTGCAGGAACGTGAACGACGAGCGGCCGATCTCGGAGATGCCGGTCCCGATCTCGACCTCGCCCGGCCAATGCAACTCCTTGACGAAATTGATGTCGAGCCGCGCCAGCACCGAGGTCGTGCCCGGCGGGCTCAGGGCGTTGCCCGGCTCGCGCAGGAACGCGACTCGCCCGGTCTCGAAGAATGTCGCGAACACCGTGTTGTTGACGTGCCCCTGCGGGTCGAGATCGCCGAACCGGATGATGTCATGGGTCCGGCCTGGGAACTGGCTCAACTCAGGCAAGACGCGCGTCGGCTTCACGGCAGCCATACGGGGATCGTTCACTGCGCAATTCTCCATGCAGGTCAATGAGGTATACGGAATTTATCAAACGTCAAAACAACGCCCTAAGCCGCATGTTTTCTCTTTCCCCAGCGCCGTTCCGCCGCTAGACAGTCGCCAATCCCAAAACACTGTGAGTTCCGAGAAGGCATTTTTGCTGTGCTGACCAAGACCGAAGTGATTGCCACCGACGCGCTCATCATCGGCGCGGGCCCGGTGGGGCTGTTCGCCGTGTTCGAGCTCGGCCTGCTCGACATGAAATCGCACCTTGTCGACATCCTCGACAAGCCCGGCGGCCAGTGCGCCGAGCTCTATCCCGAGAAACCGATCTACGACATTCCCGGCATTCCCTACATCACCGGCGCCGGCCTCACCGACGCGCTGATGGAGCAGATCAAGCCATTCGGCGCGACCTTTCACCTCGGCGAGATGATCTTGACCGTCGAGAAGATCGGCGATCCCAAGTTCCGCGTCACCACCGACGCCGGCAAGGTGTTCGAGGCGAAGATCATCGTGATCGCGGCCGGCGGCGGCTCGTTCCAGCCGAAGCGCCCGCCGATCCCGGGCATCGAGGCCTATGAGGCGAAGTCGGTCTACTACGCGGTGCGCCAGATGGAGGCGTTCCGTGGCAAGAAGCTGCTGATCGCCGGCGGCGGCGATTCTGCGCTCGACTGGACGCTCAACCTCGCGCCGCTCGCGAGCCACTTGACGCTCCTGCATCGGCGCGCCGAATTCCGCGCGGCGCCCGACAGCGTCAACAAGATGATGGCGCTGGCCGGCGAGGGGAAGATCGACCTCGTGCTCGGTCAGGTGACCGCGCTCGAAGGGGCTGACGGACAAGTGTCGAAGGCGATCGTGAAGACCACCGAAGGCTCGAACTTCGAGATCGCCTGCGATGCGATCCTGCCGTTCTTCGGGCTCACCATGAAGCTCGGCCCCGTGGCGAACTGGGGCATCGAGCTGAAGGACAACCTTATCCCGGTCGGCACCGAGACATTCGAGACCAACATCCCCGGTATCTTCGCGGTCGGCGACATCAACACCTATCCGGGCAAGCTGAAGCTGATCCTCTCCGGCTTCCACGAGGTCGCACTGATGTCGCAGAAGGCGCACCGCTACGTCTATCCGGACAAGCGGCTCATCTTCCAGTACACGACGTCCTCGACCAGCCTGCAAAAGAAGCTCGGGGTCTCGTAAGCCGAGTTCCGCGAACTTTTAAGTGCGTAGGCTTGCAAGAAGCTTGATCCGCTCGGCCGCCTTCATCGACCGCTGAACTTTCGCGGCGAATCTCTCGTCGGCGGTCACGAAAATTTGGTCACCGCTGATCGCGGCAGCCAGATAGATGCAGTCGTAGATCGGCTCACGGAGGTCAAGCGCAAGTTGGAAGGCCTCACTAAGCAGCGGTGCCGAGGGAATGATCGTGATTCCGACGCCGTGAATTTCGCGTTCCGCCCGCTGCGCCTCGTCGGGCGAGATTGCTTGCCGCCGCACCTTATTGAGTAGCGCGTTGCGGTACTCGATGAGCATGATATCCGGGGCAAACAGCTCGCCTTGAAGGCGCAGTGCAAGCGCCGTGTCGCTGTCATCTTCAGCAACGAACCATTTCACCACGATATTGGAATCGACGATCACGTGGTGGTGGTCTTGCGGGATCTGCGCTCGAGCTCATCGGTGCGTTCCTGGCGCATCCGCCGAATCTCTTCGACCGAGCTGATATCGGCCTTGGGCAGCTCGCCACGCCGCAGCCGCTCAAGCTGTCGCTTCGCCCACGCACGTCCGCGCGCCTGCTTATCATCAGCATAGGTTGACTGCAGCAGGCGGCGAACCTCTTCCTCCATCGAGACGCCTTGATCGCCCGCACGGCGCTTGATCGCGCTGACGATCGCGTCATCCAGGCCTCGGATCGTGATCGCGCCCATGGTGGAACTCTCCGTGCTAGCATTGCTAGCATAGGCGCGGTGCGCCAAATTGCAAGCCGGCGCACACGCTCGTGCGTGACCGCAAGTTGATCCCGACTGGGGTCATAGGCGATCGAAGCCCAGCGGCAGCGATGGATGACTCGTAGCGGCGAGCCGAGCGCAGCGGCCTTTCTCCACGCGCCGCTAACAGCTATAAGCGCTGCTCCGGCTCAACGGGGAGCGCCTGAGGTATGATTGCGCTAGTCCGCATCGCTTTGCGGCGCCCCTATACGTTCGTCGTCCTCGCCCTCACCATCCTGATCATCGGCCCGCTCGCGGCGCTGCGCACGCCGGTCGACATCTTTCCCGATATCCGCATTCCGGTGATCGCGATCATCTGGGGCTACACCGGATTGCAGCCCGACCTGATGGCAGGCCGCATCGTCACGCAGTCGCAGCGCGGCCTCACCACGACGGTCAACGACATCGAGCATATCGAGGCCACGTCCTACAACGGGCTGGGCATCATCAAGGTGTTCTTCCACCCGAACGTCGATATCCGCATCGCCAACGCGCAGATCACCGCGGTGATGCAGACGCAGCTGAAGCAGATGCCGCCCGGGCAGACGCCGCCGCTGATCCTCAACTACAACGCCTCGACCGTTCCGATCATCCAGGTCGCGCTGTCCGGTTCCGGCATGTCCGAGCAGCAGCTCGCCGATCTCGGCCTCAACGTGGTGCGCACCCCGCTCGTCTCAGTGCCGGGTGCGGCGATCCCGTTCCCCTATGGCGGCAAGGTCCGTCAGATCCAGATCGACCTCGACGCCACTGCCATGCAGGCGCGCGGCCTCTCCGGCCAGGACGTCGCCAACGCGCTCGCGGCGCAGAACCTGATCACGCCGGTCGGGACGCAGAAGATCGGAAGTCTCGAATACACGATCCAGCTCAACAATGCGCCGTCCGTCATCTCCGAGCTTGGCGATCTGCCGATCAAGACCGTCAACGGCGCAATGGTTTATGTGCGCGACGTCGCGCAGGTGCGCGACGGCAACCCGCCGCAAACCAACATCGTGCACGTCGAGGGCAGCCGTTCGGTGCTGATGCAGGTGTTGAAGAACGGTTCGGTTTCGACGCTCGCGATCATCCAGGGCATCAAGGACAAGGTCGAGGAGCTCAAGGGCGTCGTTCCGTCCAACCTCGACATGTCCCTGATCGGCGACCAGTCGCTGTTCATCAACGCGGCGATCAGCGGCGTCATTCACGAAGGCGTGATCGCGGCCGCCCTGACCAGCCTGATGATCCTGATTTTCCTCGGAAGCTGGCGCTCGACCGTCATTATCGCGATCTCGATCCCGCTCTCGGTGCTCGGCTCGATCGCGATTCTGGCGGCGCTCGGCGAGACGCTCAACATCATGACGCTCGGCGGACTGGCGCTCGCGGTCGGCATCCTGGTCGACGATGCCACCGTGACGATCGAGAACATCAACTGGCACCTCGAACAGGGCAAGGAGGTCGAGACCGCCATCCTGGACGGCGCGGCGCAGATCGTGACGCCCGCGTTCGTCTCCCTGCTCTGCATCTGCATCGTGTTCGTGCCGATGTTCTTCCTGCCCGGCGTGTCGCGCTTCCTGTTCGTGCCGATGGCGGAAGCCGTGATGGCGGCGATGTTCTGCTCCTTCGTGCTGTCGCGCACGCTGGTGCCGACCATGGCGAACTATCTGCTGCGCAAACACGCGCCGCACACCGACATGCACGGCCTCGACGGTCCGCTGCCGCGCTCGCGCAACCCGCTGGTGCGCTTCCAGCGCGGCTTCGAGGCGCGCTTCGAGCGCTTTCGGCTCGGCTATCGCGAGTTGCTCACCATGGCGATGCGGCGCCGCGCCCTGTTCGTGATCGGCTTCCTGCTGTTCGTCGCGGCATCCTTCGCGCTGACGCCGTTCCTCGGCCGCGACTTCTTCCCGTCCGTCGACTCCGGCCAGATCCTGATGCACGCGCGGCTGCGCGTCGGCACCCGCGTCGAGGACAGCGCCGCGCAATTCGCCGAGATCGCCAAGGCGGTCCGCCAGATCATCCCGCCGCAGGATCTTGCGACCATCGTCGACAACATCGGCATGCCGATCAGCGGCATCAACATGACCTACAACGCGACCGGCACCATCGGCACGCAGGACGGCGACGTGCAGATCAAGCTGCGCGAAGGTCACCGCCCGACCGCCGAATACGTCCGCGCATTGCGCGAGGAGCTTCCGGCGCGCTTTCCCGGTGTGCAGTTCTCGTTCCTGCCGGCTGACATCATCAGCCAGATATTGAATTTCGGCGCGCCCGCCCCGATCGACCTGCAGATCCGCGGCGCGAATCTGACGGCGAACTATGCCTTCGCGCAGGAGCTGCTGCGCCGGCTGCGCCACGTGCCGGGGCTGGCGGACGCGCGCATCCAGCAGTCGCTCGGCGGCCCCGGCTTCAATGTCGATATCGACCGCACGCGCGCCCAGTATGCCGGCGTCACGGCGCGTGACGTGACCAACAGCATGGTGGTCAATCTCGCGGGCTCGGGCCAGGTCTCCCCGACCTACTGGCTCAATCCCGACAACGGCGTCTCCTACGCGATCGTGATGCAGACGCCGCAGTACCAGATGGACTCGCTCAACGCGCTAAAGAACCTGCCGATCACCGCGCCCGGCGCCTCGTCGCAGACGCTCGGCGCGATCGCGAACATCAGCCGCGTGGCGCGGCCCGCGGTCTATTCGCAGTACAACATCCAGCCGGTGGTGCAGATCTACGGCACCACGCAGGGTCGCGATCTCGGCGCGGTCGCGGCCGACGTGCAGAAGATCGTCGACGAGATGAAGGGCGAGGTGCCGCGCGGCGCGTCGGTCGTGCTGCTCGGACAGGTGCGCACGATGAACAATGCGTTCGCCGGGCTGCTGTTCGGCCTGCTCGGCGCGATCGTGCTGATCTATCTGCTCATCGTCGTGAACTTCCAGTCCTGGAGCGATCCCTTCGTCATCATCACGGCGCTGCCCGCGGCGCTCGCGGGCATCATCTGGATGCTGTTTGCGACCGGGACGACAGTGTCGGTGCCGGCGCTGACCGGCGCAATCATGTGCATGGGCGTTGCGACCGCGAACAGCGTGCTGGTCATTTCGTTTGCGCGCGAGCGCCTCGCCGAGCTCGGCGACCCGGTGCAGGCGGCGATGGAGGCGGGCTTTGTGCGCTTCCGTCCGGTGCTGATGACCGCGCTCGCCATGATCATTGGGATGGCGCCCATGGCGCTGGGACTTGGCGAAGGCGGCGAGCAGAATGCGCCACTTGGCCGCGCCGTGGTTGGTGGCCTTGTTTTTGCAACCGTTGCTACACTGATGTTCGTCCCCGTGGTGTTCAGCCTTCTGCACGGACGCGAGGCCAAGGTCCCCGCGCCTGCGATCGGAGAACCGCATGCCGCCTGAGCAGGCTCCGCAGGTCGTTTCGCGCCGGGGGTTGCGCGTCACCGGCGTGGTGCTGGTGTTGATCGCCGCCACCGTGGTCGGCACCGGCATCATGACGCGCCGCATCGCCGACGCGCGCTTGAGCGAATGGGCCGAGACGCAGGCGATCCCGACCGTCGCCGTCGCCAACCCGGATCCGCGCGGCCGGCGCACCACGATCGATCTGCCGGGGCGGCTCGAGGCCTACTCGCAGGCGCAGCTCTATGCGCGTGTTTCCGGCTACCTGAAGGAATGGAAGGCCGACATCGGTACGCCGGTGAAGACGGGCCAGCTCCTTGCCGAGATCGAGGCGCCCGACCTCGACCAGCAGATCATGCAGGCCGAGGCCGTCGTCTCCAGCGCGCAGGCCAATGCCGAGCTTGCGGCGCAGACCCTGCAGCGCGGGCAATCGCTGGTGACCACTGGCGCGGTCTCCAAGCAGGACCTCGACCGCCGTGCCGCGGACTCGGCGAACCAGCAGGGGCTGGTGAAATCCGCCCAGGCCAACCTCGACCGGCTGCGCGTGCTCGAGAAATACAAGCGCATCGTTGCGCCGTTCGACGGACTGGTCACGACGCGCACCACCGACGTCGGCGCGCTGATCAGCGCAGGCTCGGGGGGCGGCCCCGCGCTGTTCGTGGTGTCGGACACGAGCCGGCTGCGCGCCTATGTCAACGTGCCGCAGAACGTCGTGCCGAGCGTGAAGCTCGGCACCAAGGCGCAGCTTGTGGTTCCGGAGTATCCGGGAAAAACATTCCTGGCGACTGTCGAGGCCTCGTCGCAGTCGGTCGACATTGCGTCCGGTACGACACGCATGCTGCTCGTGGTCGACAATGCGGCCGGCGAGCTCATGACCGGTGCGTTCGCCAATGTGCGGCTCGACCTGCCGAACCCGGAAGCCACCATGAGCGTGCCGGCGAGCGCGCTGATCTTCGACCAGAGCGGGCTGCGCGTTGCGATCGTGGGCCTCGACAACAAGGTGGTGCTGAAACCGATCACAATCTCGCGCGACCTCGGCCGCGAAGTCGAGATCGCGACCGGCCTCACCGCGCAGGACCGCGTCATCGAAAGTCCTCCCGATGGCATCGCCAACGGCGATGAAGTCCGCATCGCCGGGGAGCGTGGCAATGTCGCGGCGGGAGGGCCTGCGCCGGCGAAGCAAGCGCCGCCGAAACCCCGCGGCTAACGCACTATCGTTCTTCGTTGAATCAGAGTTGCGCTCTAGCTTCTTGTTTGAGCATGATCTTTTCCGAAAACCGGTACCCATCCCCGATCGAGGTCGAGGACATGCTTTTCGGGATCATGCTCCCGCTATTTGTCGATCAGCTTGCGCAGCGCGTCGTTGATCCGGTCCTGCCAGCCCGGGCCGCCGGCCTGGAAGTGATCGAGGACGTCGCGGTCGAGGCGCAGCGAGACCATCTCCTTCGCGAGCGGGATAGCCGGCCGTGGGGGCGGCAGGTCTACGGGCTTGCTCGTCGCCTTCTTGAACGCCGCTTCTGCGGTGTCGCGTGTGCTCGTAGGCCGGCGCCTGTCGTCTGCCATTCGATTCTCCTCCGCTTGCCTGCCCGATAGTGGCCCGGACTAGTGTCCCGATTCCGAAGTTCGTTTCATTGTGCAGCACCCTCGTATGCGAACTTCGGAATCGAAAGGACACTAGCAACTAATTGATTCTAGTGTGGCTAAGGTTCAGAAGTCCGCATTATGGACTCGCCGCAACTCTGTTGCGGACTTCTGAACCGCCACACTAGGCCTCATCACAATTTCGTTCTTGCGTTGACTTTGAAGCTATCCACTCAGCATCATCCCCTGCTGAGGTGCGCCTACAGATGCGCCCCCAGTCACATGGGAGAAACGGAATGCGTGCACTCAAGGCCTTGGCCCTTTCGTTTGTTCTGGTCTTTGCGCTTCTTGGTTCTCTCGCGGCGCAAAACCTGCCCACCGCAAGGCCGAGCGAGGTCGGGTTGTCGGCCGAGCGGCTCGACCGCATCACCCAATGGCTGAGCGATGAGAGCCGCAAGGGCACGATCCCGGGCGCCGTCACCATGATCGTCCGCAACGGCAAGGTCGCCTATTTCGAGGCCGTCGGCGTGCTCGACCCTGAAACCAAGGCGCCGATGACCAAGGACGCGATCTTCCGCATCTATTCCATGAGCAAGCCGATCACCAGCGTGGCCGTCATGATGCTCGCCGAGCAGGGCAAGATCACGCTCGACCAGCCGATCGCCAAATACATTCCGGCCTTCAAGGACGTGAAGGTTGCCGTCGAGTCGAAGGAAGAAGACGACATCGCCAAGCTCGAGCTGGTCGACGCCAAGAAGCCGATCACCATCCAGGATCTGCTCCGGCACACATCGGGTCTCACCTACGGCTTCTTCGGCGACATGCTGGCGAAGAAGGCCTATCTGGATGCCAACGTGAACGACGGCGATTTCGACAACGCCGAATTCGCCGAGCGCATCGCCAAGTTGCCGCTCGCGTTCCAGCCCGGCACCACCTGGGACTACGGCTATTCGACCGACATTCTCGGCCGCCTGGTCGAGGTCGTGTCCGGCAAGCCGCTCTATCAGTTCGAGAAGGAGAACATCCTCGATCCGCTCGGCATGACCGACACGAGCTTCTATGTGGCGGACACAGCTAAGCAGGCGCGCGTCGCCGAGCCGTTCAAGGACGACCGGCGCATCGGCGCCGGCGCCGAGTTCGGCGATCCGCGCGTCGCGAAGAAGTGGGAATCCGGCGGCGGCGGCATGGTCGGCACGGTCGCCGACTATGCGCGTTTCGCGATGATGCTGGCGAATGGCGGCACGCTCGACGGCAAGCGCTATCTCGGCCCGAAGACCCTCGCCTACATGACGTCGGATCATCTCGCGGGCATCATTGTGCCCGGACCGTACTATCTGCCGGGGCCGGGCTACGGCTTTGGGCTTGGCTTTGCGGTGCGCAAGGAGGCGGGCGTGGCGCTGACGCCAGGCTCTGCCGGCGACTACAACTGGGGCGGCGCGGGCGGCACCTACTTCTGGGCCGATCCGAAGGAGAACATGTTCGTGGTATTCGCGATGCAATCGCCGCGCAACCGTCTCGCATTCCGGCATGTGCTGCGCGACATGGTGTACGCGGCGATCGAAAGTCCGGCCCGCCCACCGACGGACTGAGCGCGGCCTACTGCTGCGGCTGCTGCGGCTGCTGCGGCTGCTGCGGCTGCTGCGGCTGCGGCTGCGGCTGCGGCGGCGGAAGCGCCTCGCGCG
>JBAVXH010000372.1:0-12624 GCA_049698215.1 Xanthobacteraceae bacterium
CTGTTCAGGTTTGGGTGTTCAAGGGCGGGCGGGGATCGAGCCGGCTCACGGTCTACAAGACCTGGGACCCAACGATCTTCCCGCCCGCACCCAACATGCCACATCTCGAACACACAGGGACCCAGTAAACACCGCCTTGTCAGAGGTGCGGCGAGGTGGGTCCCGGATCAGCCCTACGGGCTGTCCGGAATGACGGCAGGGGTTGACCATCCGCTTGTGCCATCAGGGCTTTCGCCTTGCTGGACAGGCGGAAAGGCAGCCTCTATAACCGCGCGCCTTGACCAACCCCGCCGTTCCGGCGGGCCTCGGCGCCCAGGTAGCTCAGTTGGTAGAGCACGTGACTGAAAATCACGGTGTCGGTGGTTCGATCCCGCCCCTGGGCACCATTTCACAAAGATTGGCGATACCGGCTGCATCGGCCCCGCGCGACGTCGCGCACAAGCCGGGCGGATAATTCCGCCATTTGGAATGGGATTTGCGGCGCCTTGTAAATCTCGCAGCACGCGATACTTTACCGCTCATAACAAGCACGCGTTGTGAAAGAGAGCGGATAATGTCAAGGCGGACACGTAAACGAAGTCAATATATCGGGGCCTTGGTATTGTCCGATCGGGACCCCACAACGGGGCGGCTCATTTTCTGGAATCCTCCCCGCGAGGTAGCGAGAATAAAGCGCTATCCCGATGAGACCATCATAACACGCAAGCCCGAGTGCGTGTTCTTCACGGAAAGAACCGAAACACATCATCGCTTCGCGCGCGGAAACCTGCTGTGCAAGGTGAGGCAGTTCAAGATCAGTCAAAGGGGTGAGAATCGACGGACGGGGCTCATGATCATGGCCGCCTGGCATGAAACTCACTCCACGGGTTATCAGGGCTATCACACAGGTGGAGAGGTGCATCACTACCTGTACGCGATCGTTATCGACGGCAAGGTCGTATACAGGCCACTCGAGGATCCTGAAATTTCGGCGGCGATCCCGGCCTCTGCGGGAGACGTTTTCCCAGACCTCCTGTGCACCTTGAACGACTGACGGGTGCCCATTCGAGGTCGCGGGTGAAGATCCTCTACATCGCTTCCAAAGCGGAGGATACCGCGAGCTTGCGGCTTGAGCGCGAGATCACGCTGCTACAGGTCAATGCAGCGGCGGCCTCGGGAGAAGAAATAGAGATCATCTTCTTGCCGGACACACATTTCGAGGATCTGCCTGGGCAGATTGCCAAGCATAGGCCGGACATTCTCCATCTTTCCGCACACGGAGAGCAGGAAGGCCTGGAGCTTTTGAGCAGCGAAGGCAAACCGGTGAGCGTCACGGGTGAGATGCTCTGTGCATTCCTGGACGTGAACCCGCCTCCTCGGCTTGTTTATCTCAGTGCTTGCGATTCTGGGGTGATCGCGCAACAGCTGAAAAAGCGAGTGCCGATAGCGATTGGCACCACTGCTCCCATCAGCAATCCTGCCGCTATCGGTGCCGCGTTGAATTTTTACGCGCGCATATTCGATGGCAAGTCCGTTCACAGCGCATTCGAAACGGGCCGGATGATCATGGAGGGGATCGACAAGAAGACAGTCAGTTCGACGCTGGTTTGTCAGGACGGAATCGATCCGAAGCAACATTTTTTGTATACGCCGGCCCAGATCGTTGCGCGCTTTCAGGCCCCGATCTCGCCTCGCGACGGCGGAAAATTTTCAATTCATGTCGGTCTGTCGGGTTGCCCGCGCAACACCGTCCAAGTGGTGTTCTTCACCAACGGCAGACACCTCAGTCTGTCGGTGCTGGAGCGTGCGCGCAGCTTTGCCTGGGTTGCAGCTGCGCCGGTCGACGGAGCCGTGTGGCTCGAGACCGTCGCGGGCGCGAGCGGGGATCAGTCACTGTTCGCTTGCGGGGTCACTGCCCATGGTCGGCACTTTTCGGTGAGCCGCTCGCTGTGCGCCGCGCTGGAGGAATATTACGTGACTGAGTTCAAGCTGGACGACGTCGCGAGCCTTCCGCCGCCTTTCCAAAACGCGATCGCAAGTCTCCGGAATTCGTCTAATAGCGCCGGTCGCAGACCGCCCCTGAAACGAAACAGTCGTCGCAAGAGGCACAGAGGACGGTGACCGGCGGGATGCGACGCCGTGCCGCATTTCGCGAAATTTGGTCGAAACGACGTGGGGCGGGATGTACCGGTTCTTGACCGAATCACACGGACGCTACGATATGTGGTAGTGGGCTGGGGGACAGGAGTTTATTCGGAGGTTGACCCGCGTCATCGCCGCCACTAGTTACAGGTTACCGACCCCTCGCGCTTCTTGTCTCTCGCTTCATATCGAGAGGCTAGCGAACCCCAGAGGGGTCTTTCCTTTTGTCCATGTCTCTTCCCTGATCCATGGCCCCGCTTGATGCTCAGACCGCTCGCTATGTCGCGAAGCTCCGTGAGCTTGGGTTTCACATCTCGGATAGCGACAGCGGCGAGAACAGCCTGCAGAAACTCCAGCACTACATCCCGATGATCGGGATCGCGCGTTTTGAGGAATATGCCTACCCGTTCAAGAACGAAATGAAGCGGCGGAAGACGCCGATCGGCGTCAGCAACGTCTTTCGCTTGTACAAGTTCGACAGAAAGCTGAGGTTGTTGTCGCTTGATGCGATCGAACGGATCGAAGTTGCGGTCAAGAGTGCGGTTCAAAGCGAACTGGTGAGCATTCGCGGAGTCGAGTGGTTCAGGGACGCGCGCTTTGTGGATTCATTGGCGCCCAAGCTCTATCAGGAGCTGGAGCACGACGTGCTTCAAGTGCCCGCGATGTTGGACGATCGGGGGAAACCTAAACCGCTCTCAGAATTTCCGAGCGAGCGGATTATGGATGTCTTGAGCTACAAGAGGATTGAAAACATTCTCACCGGTCTGCGCAGGCAAAACAGAAAGAACGTCGCCGCTCGATTCCCCGACGTGTCCGCCGAACTGCTGGTCAGTTGGTTTAGCTCGTTCAGATTTGTGCGCAATACGGCGGCCCATCACACCAGACTCTGGAATATGTGGTTTCGCGTCGCTCCCACGATCCACAATGAATGGTATGGGACGTTCGGCAGTGTCACCAAGGGATACGAGAAGAGATATTACGCGCAGGCTTTGGCGATGTACTATCTCCTGAGAAGAATTGCCCGCAACACCCGTTGGCACAAGCGACTTTACGAGCTCATGAGCTCCGATGGTCCGAACTCCTTGGATGTCCTGCAGCTCATGGGATTTCCCGGCGACTGGCATGAATCGCCGTTCTGGTCGTTCGAGTCCCAATAGTTCGTACGCGAATCTCAGCTGCGTGCTGAGAAGACCGGGCGTCGGCCACATCTCGCACTTCGTTCCTTACCGCAACCGATCGCCGTGGCCGCCTGACCCTCCCGCCGCGGCCACCACCGGCTTTCGCCTCCATGTCCCTCGGCCCGAACGTGCGCGTGACGCTGCCATCGAGTTGGCGCTCGATCACCATGCCGATCAGGCGCGAGCCGAAGCCGACATGGCGCGCGCGTTTCGGCAGCGCGCCGCAGCGCTCCTACCAGTCGAACTCCAGCCGCGGCCGACTCGCCGCGCTCCACCGTGGACCGTCACCGGGGCGGAGGCCAATCCGAGAGCAAGGTGATGCCGAACCTGGCGAAGCCTCGCGGAGACGTGCGATCTCCTCGGGTGCCGGCGGGCCCACGACTTCGTCCGGTTGAAATTCGTGGCCGCCTTGCTCGAGAAACCGGTCGAACAGCGCGGGGGTCCCGATCAAGATGTATCTGCAAGGACGACTGCCGCGCTTCTGTAACTTCTGCTGCCTGGCCATTCACGCTGTCGCCAGCCGTTCGTGGGATGGGGCATCACCCAGCTTTGCCACGGCACGGGCCGGCGCCCCTCAACAACGCAAAGTTTCGCCCCGATGGCGCCACTTTTCATGGATCAAATCCTTTGGAAAAATGAATGTACTCAGATGTCTCTTGCGGCTCCGACACGACGGCGAGTTTTCCGTCTCTGGGCGGCGGTCTGGTTGTTCATTGCCGGGTCGGCGCTTCCGACGGCGGCCTCCGCCGACGAAGTCGATATTGCGGTTGATTCATTTGCCGCTGCCGGGACGGCGCTTGGTGTGTCGCCGGGACCGGAGGCGACACAGCTCGTCAAGGCCATTGTCCGATGTGCGATCAAGAATACGCCCGTCCTGGTTTGCGCGCGCGAGGAGGTGATAAAGCACCTTCCTGCTCAAGCACAGGAGCTCGCAAAGTGCGTCGCCCAAGAGGAAAACCTTGGCCACTGTGTCTCGCATGCTGCTGCCAACAGTGCCGAAAAAAATGCGCTCGAGTTAGTCGATAAATTGGGGGCCGATGGACGCAGCGAGCTGGGCCAGAGCAACCCCGGTCAGGTTCGCAATATCATCCGCGTGGCGGAGGGCATTCGAAAAGACGATTGGGTCGAGGTTTCGACAGCGGGCGGCGCAGAAGTCTATAAATTGGCCGCCAAGGCTGTGTTGCAAATTGTTATTTCGCCGCCTTTGGCCGCGCTGATTGCGCCCGCGGTCGATGCGGTCGTGCAAAGCCGGATCGATTTGGTGGTCGGCCTGATCGAGGCCATAAAAAAGCCGGATGATCCCAAGATTGCCGCCTTGGTCGTTGAATTCTATCTGGTCGCCCACGTTGAAATCGTATGCTCGCTTTTGAGTGGTATGCCGGCAGGCGAAATCCGCGATAGCATCACGGAAGCGCTGTGCGGCACGATCGGCGATGCCATCAAGGAAATTGGAGGTGCAACGTCCGATGTCGTGCAACGCGCCGAGAACGCTGCCCGCGGTGTCCTCACTGCGGTCGGCATC
Source organism: Xanthobacteraceae bacterium (assembly GCA_049698215.1). GTDB lineage: Bacteria > Pseudomonadota > Alphaproteobacteria > Rhizobiales > Xanthobacteraceae > PALSA-894. Next base: position 4,822 of record JBAVXH010000372.1, read on the forward strand.
AACCCCACGGGACTATTTGGACCGGGTTGCGGTACGACAGCCAGCTTCTATGCGAATCGTTATGCCGTTTGCCTGAAACAGTCCGCCTTCCTGGAAATTGCGGCCCCCGTAAACGGGGAACAATTCAGGGATACCTTGAATTCCGCTTGCCGCGCGACTTTCGAGCCTTGCGCGAAACAACTTTTCTCCAGCGGTACGAGCGAGCGGATCAGCCAGCACTGCGAGCCTCTCAGGGATGAATTCGAAAAACAGACTGTAGCGCTTGCCACAGGACTTCGCACCGCGGCACAGAGTTTTATGCGGGCTCATGTAGTGGAGGTATTGAAAGCTTCGCCAGGCGGTGTTTGTGGCGCCGGCGAGGACCGTCCGTTGATCGCAAAATGCGCTGCCGCATTGGCCGCGCTGTCATCTGGTTTGAGAAGCAACAATTGGTCGCGTTGCGATTCGAGCGTTCCGCTTCAGGATCCTTTTGCGGGTGCATGCCGGAAAGAGGCCTGCAGGGTCATCACGCCCAGGGTGACAGAATGCCTTCGGTATGCCGATAATGTTTTGTCTGTCCTGAAAGATGCCGAAGAGGCACATTGCGACCCCAAAATGATCATCGGCCCACGATGGGACCGCGATAAATACAATCATGTGCAGTTTTGCGTCGGCGCCTCGCCCGAGCGTGTAAAACACGAGATCGAGCAACGTCAGTATGATTATCAAACATGCAAAACAGACGCCTTAATACCGCACGGCATGTCCACGTTAACGGTCAGGCAGGTGGAGAGCAGCGGGGCATTCGTGCTGGATGGAAGCGGATTTGAGAAGAACGCGCGTGTCGTCATCGAAATTTCTGGTCCGGCAGCCCGAGCGCAGACAATCACCAATAAAATCGCCGATCAGGATGGCAAGTTGACGCTCACACTGTCGCACGCCGAGGTTTGCGCTCTAACAGGCCCAGTCACCATTGCGGCGCGCGAGGGGGACCGGAAGCAACCATCTGCCTTTACGACCAGCTGTACGCCGTGCACGTCCGCTGAATGCCTGGCCCCTGCCGCAGAGTTCAGCGTCACGGATCCGCGCGGACAGACGTCGTTCCTGGTCAAAGGAACTGGATTCGGCCCAAACGTCTCCGTCACAATCACATTTTCAAGTTCGGCGAGCCGCTTGCCGCAGCCAACGCAGGTCACCGACGCAAGCGGCAGTTTCGCACTGACACTCCCGACAAAGGACTTCTGTGTCAAACCCGGCTGGCTTTCGGTCGGGGTAACCGAGCAAGGCAAGCCGCCCCTCCAAGCGCACAGGGTCAATTGCGACAATCCCGAGGCTGCGTCTCCGCCGTCTACGGTCAGCAATCCTACTGCGTGCGCTTCTGCACCGAATGCGTGTGCCGATGGATATGTTTGGAGGAAAACAACCGACGACGACTTCGTTTGTGTCACCGAAGCAGCCCGATGGCTTGCCCAGCGAGAGAATTCAGTAGCTGGCGCGCAACAGCGCGACGCTGCGCCGATGAGGCAGAGACTGAGCGGAATGCATAGTTGGGTATGTAATACTGGCCGTGTTCGACGAAATGCTACCAGCGGAGACACGGTGTGCGTTACGCCGGCCGAAGCTGCGCGCGTGAAGGCCGAGAACGAGCAGGCCAGGCAGCACCTCGCTTGTCCGATGTGAAATCGGAACAAACCGCGGACAGCACCAGCGCTGGCGTCAACGGCAGTGAGCGGAGGCGCTCTCCGCTTCGCCCCCCTCCTGCCCCACCGGCTCCGGCCACCTCTCATGCGTCAGCGGCACGACGAGCCGCGCGTCGAGGCCCTCGGGGCCGAACGTGCGCTGCATCTCGCCGCCGAGCTGGCGCTCGATGACCATGCCGATCAGGCGCGTGCCGAACCCGGCGCGCCGCACGCGTTTCGGCAGGGGCCCGCCGCGCTCCTTCCAGTCGAGCTCGAGCCGCAACCCCGCCTCACCGCGCTGCACGCTCCAGCACAGGTCGAGTTTTCCGGCCGCCGACGAGAGGCTGCCGTACTTGCTGGCGTTGGTCGCAAGCTCGTGCAGCGCCGATGACAGCGCGAAGGACGGATCGGGCTCGAGGAAAACGTCCGGGCCGGAAAGCGTGACGCGGTCGATGTAAGGGGCAAGCAGCACGCGGAGGAGGTCCTGCAATGAGGTCGACTGCCAGCCGCGTTCGGTGATCAGGCGGTGCGCGTTGGCGAGCGCGAGCACGCGCGCCTCGTATTTGGCGGTGAGATCGGCGACGCTGCGCGAGGTGCGCGAGGTCTGCGAGAACAGCGCGAGCAGTTGCGCGAACAGATTGCCCGAGCGATGACGCAGCTCGCGGATCATCAGTTCGTGGCGCTGGTCCGCCTGGCGGCGATGGATCGCGCCGGCGATCAGGTTCGCGATCGCGACCACGAACGAAACCTCGTGCTCGCCGAAGCGGCGGCGCCGCGCCGTGTGTATGCCGAGCACGCCGTAGGCGCGCCCGTCGCGCCCGGCGATCGGCACACTCACGCCGCTGTTGACGCCGTGGTCGCGTAGCAGTGCCGGAATCTCGAACCGCGTTTCGGATTTGAGGTCCGTGACGATGACCGGCCCGCCCGATGCGAGCGCGTAGCCGGCTTGCGAATGCCTCCCGGTCGATTCGTGGGCGGCGCCGACCGCGCCCGGCTGCCACCCATGGCCGGCGCGCAGCAGCAGCTCGGCGTCGCCCGGCTCGAGCTCGAGGATCTTCACGAACTCGACGTCGAGGATATCGGCCATCGTCGTGACGATCTCCTCGAACAGGCCCTGCAAATCGGACTCGGTCAGCGCGCGCTCGCCAAGCCGCGCCACGGTCTCCTGCTGCTTGGCGCGCGCGCGCAGTTCGCGCAGCAATTTCTGGCGATCCGTCACGTCACGGCAAATGCCGACGAGCCGCACCGCCTCGCCATCCTGTTCGATCACCGAGGCCATCGCCTCGATCCAGTGCTCCTCGTGTCCGTCCTGCGGGGCGAGGCGATAGAGCACGTGGTAAGGCTTGCGGCTGCGCAGGCTCTCCTGCACCGAGGCCATCACCTCGGGCTGGTCTTCGGGATGAATGACCTTCTGGAAGGTTGAGAACGTGCCGCTCCAATCCGCGGTCTTGATGCCGTGCATTTCGGCCAGGTTTCCCATCCAGGTCACGGCATCGGTCTTGATGTCCCATGACCACACGCCGACGCCGCCCGCTTCGAGCGCCAGCCCCATCGATTCCACGGCGGGCGATGAGGCTGTTGCCGAGGCGCCTGCGGTCTGCTCGTGCGGCCTGTGCACGGCGTCGTTCATCCGGATGCCTTCTCGGTCTCAACGGAGCCCGTTCGCTCAAGCGCGGTGAGTATCTCGACCATCACCTAGTCATCAGGCGGCAGGGAGAAAAGGCGTATTCGGGCGAAGTTTGGCGCACCTGAATGGTTCCGCATCGCTGCACGCGCAACGCTCCGTCACGCCCGCACAATGGCCTGAATCGCGGCCTGCAATTGTGCGATGTCGTAAGGCTTGCTCAGCACCGCGGTGCGCTCCTGCTTGCGCAAGGCGTCATCGAGGTGCGCGCCGCCATAGCCGGTCGCGATCACGATCGGCAGGCCGGGGCGCGCCTTGCGCAACTCAAGGGCGAGCGCGTCGCCGCGGCCGTCGGGCAGCCCGATATCCACGACCGCGAACGCAAGCTTTTCCGGACCCGCAGCGATTGCCAGCGCGGCCTTGGCGGTCGTGACTTCCAAAGTCTGATAGCCGAGCTCCTCGAGAGCGTCGGCCGCGAGCGCGGCGACGAGCACCTCGTCCTCGACCAGCAAAACCTTACCACCTGCGTTCATGCCGCCTCCTGCCGGAGCCAGCTCCGGCACACGCGATGTCTGGACTTACGATCGGCCTTGGCGGCGACGAGCCATCAACTTGGCATAGCGCAGCCAACACTCGCGTCCAAGAGGAAGGACAAGGGGACGCGATCGCCGGCAACGCCGGCTGGCCGGTTAACCGGGGATTGAGTTTCCCCGTGACGTGCCGCTGATAACGCGGCCCGCCAAGCCGTGTTCCATTTTCAAGTTCGGCCCGAAAAACCGCGCCAAATTGGCGCAAATCGCGCTTTCGGCCGGAACAATCGTCTCAATGTCGGGGTTGTCGCAGCGATTTCCATCACACACGGAGTGCACGATGAACTGGGACCGAATCGAAGGTAATTGGAAGACGCTCAAAGGTCAGGTGCAGCAGAAGTGGGGCAAACTGACCGACGACGATCTCGACGTTATCGAAGGCAAGCGCACGGAGCTCGCCGGGCGCCTGCAAGAGCGCTACGGCTACGCCAAGGATGAAGCCGAGAAGAACATCGATACCTGGCTGAAAACGATGAACTAGCGCAAAGCGGCCGGCCCTTCCGGGGCCGGCCGCATGCTTGAGGAGTGACCGCCGTGCGAACAGGATATCCGATGCCTTGGCAGATCGCGCAACGCGCGCGCGCCGCCGACGTCAGCCGCCTTCTCGATGATCTCGAAGGCCGGCTTTCCCGTCTCTCGAACATGCTGCCTTCGGTTGCAGCGGCGTCGAAGGCGGATCGCGTGAGCGAGACCATCGCTTCTACGCTGAACGACATCGCGGACCGGTTCGGCAGCCGCGCCCGCGCGGTCGGCAAGGATGCCGGCCGCATCAGCGAGCGGTGGAGTGCCGATGCGATGCAGCTCGGCGACGAGGCATTGCGCAAGGTCGCGCGCGAAGTGGAGCAGCGTCCGCTGGTCACGCTCGCGATCGCGGTCGGGATTGGTGCGCTTGCGGCCGGGCTTTTGGCCCGGCGTTAGGCCGCCGACTTCTTCCGGGTCCTGGCGTTCCGCGAAAAGAACAGCGCCTGGCTCGCGATGGCTGACACCATCGCGGGCTGGAACGGCTTCGCGATGAGGAACGCCGGTTCCGGCCGCTCGCCGGTGAGGAAACGTTCCGGATAGGCCGTAATGAAGATCACCGGCACCTCGAACGTCTTGAGCAGCTCGTTGACGGCATCGAGCCCCGAACTGCCGTCGGCCAGCTGAATGTCGGCGAGGATAAGCCCCGGCTTCTTCTCGCGCGCGATGGCAAGCGCCTCGGTGTGCGTGCGGGCGATCCCGAGCACGCGATGACCGAGGCTTTCGATCAGCGTCTCGAGGTCCATCGCGATGAAAGTCTCGTCCTCGATGATGAGGACATCGGTCGCGATCTCGGCGGCCAACTCGCGTCCGGACTCTTCCACCAGCGAGCGCAGCGTCGCTACGTCGGTTTCCAGCACGCGCGCGGCGTCCTCCTCGGAAAAGCCTTCGAGCGCGACCAGCAGAAAGGCTTGGCGCGGACGCGGGGTCAGTTGGGCAAGCCGCATGTCGGCCGGCATGTCCGGGTCGGCCGGGCTCTGCTGCCCGTTGATCGCGACCGAATTCCACAATTTGGTGAAAAGACGATAGAGCGCAACCCTAGGTCCGCCCGCCTGGTCGATCACCGATGGATCGCTGATCAGCGCCTCCAGCGTGGCGCTCACATAGGCGTCGCCCGACATTTGGCTGCCCGTCAACGCCCGGGCATAGCGCCGCAAGAACGGCAGATATTGCGCAACCGCTTGTGATTTCAGCAAGAAAACCTCCCGTCCAACCGGCCCCCTGGGCACCACGGCCCTCCAACGCACGGGTCGGAAAAAAAGTTCCCGAAATTTGGAACAGCCGGTTGCACCCGGCGTTATACCCCACTGACCGGGTGGGGCTATCGGGTTCTGAAAATTCGGGCGGGGAAGAAATGATGAACGAGGACGACAAGCCAGGCAGGCTCGGACACATGCAGACCGAAGTCACCCAAAGAAAGCCTCGAGGCCGGCTTGGACGCGATGTCCAGAACAAGATCGGTCAGCAGTTGCGCGCCATGTATGACGACGTTGTGAACGACGGCGTACCGGATCGTTTCGTCGACATGCTGCGCAAGCTCGACGAACAAAAGAATGGTGACGAAGGAAAGGGGTCAGCAGCATGACGCTCACCCCATCGCTCAAGGAGGCGATGCTGGCCGCCGTTCCAAGCCTGCGTGCCTTCGCAATTTCGTTGTCCGGCAACATCGACCGCGCGGACGACCTCGTGCAGGAGACGCTCCTGCGCGCGATCGCCAACATCGATTCGTTCCAGCCCGGCACGAACATGTCGGCCTGGATGTTCACGATCCTGCGCAACCTGTTCCGTTCCGAATACCGCAAGCGCCGCCGTGAGGTCGAAGATACCGACGGTTCTTATGCGGAAAGCCTGAAGTCGCATCCGGAGCAGAACAGCCGCCTCGAATTCCAGGAATTCCGCACCGCGCTCGCCAAGCTCCCGCCGGATCAGCGTGAGGCGCTGATCCTGGTCGGCGCCTCCGGCTTCTCCTACGAGGAGGCGGCGAACATCTGCGGGTGCGCGGTCGGCACCATCAAGAGTCGCGTCAATCGCGCCCGGACGCGGCTTGCCGATCTCCTCTCGATCGAGGGCTCTGAAGATTTCGGCCCGGATCAAACGGCCCGGGCCATCATGGCGGCGGGCGGCCGCGGATAAGACTCCCGTCTTTCCTCTGAAAAATACGACTCAAAAAAAATCGCCCGGCGCGAGGCCGGGCGATTTGGTTTTTGTCTGCTGTTCTTCGCTAGACGGTTGGCGTGCGCCCGCGGAACAGACCCACGATCGCCGAGATCAGGAACAGCACGATCGCAACGAAGAAGATGATCTTTGCGATTTCGACCGAAAGGCCCGCGATTCCACCGAACCCGAGCACCGCGGCGATCAGCGCAACGATCAGGAATGTCAAAGCCCAACCGAGCATGATGGCTCTCCTCACGACTGTGCGGCTCAACGCCGCGTCGCTGGGAAAACGGCTGCGCGGGACGATGGTTCCGGGTGGCGGCGCAGCTCATCCGCGACGCAGCCGGATGGTCGGCGCAATGGTCATCAGGAGCACCGCGCACAGGCCGAGCGGCACGAACGCGGATTGCGCGATACCGGTCAGGTCCCAGGCGAGCCCGCTCAGCACGGGCGTAATGACGGCGCACGAATAGCTGATGGTGAACATCGCCGCCGACACGCGATGGACATCGTCGGGCGGCGCCAGCAGCGGCGGAAGCGCCAGCATCAGGATCAGCACCGCGGCGGCGAAAAAGCCGAGCGCGCCGGCACAGATCACGATGCCCGGACCCGGCAGCACCACGATGCCGATGATCCCGGCGAGCGAGCCCACGCCGCACACGACATGCGGCCAAACCTGCCGCTCCAGCCGCCCTGCAACCGCGAGCAGCAGCAGCGACGCCGGGATCTGCCCAACATTGAGCGCGGTGAGTGCCGCGCTGACGAGGTCGGCGCGCCCGATGTGATGCAGATAGTCGGGCAGAAAGGCGTTGGCGGAAAAGTACATCGCATTCACGCTGCCGAGCGCGATGCCGAGCCGCCAGATCAGTGGGTCGCGCCAGTTCGGCCACCAGCGCTGCGCGGCGGAAGTGGATTGTGCGGGCGCAGGCGACCGCGGAGCCAGCGCCATGATGACAAGCGCGATCAGCGCGACCGGAACGGCCCACACCACAAAGCTCGCGCGCCAGCTCTCGTGCAGCAGCGGCAGCAGCAGCGGGATGGTCAGCGCCACGGGAAGGATTTCGCCGACCAGCAACCCGTTGGTGAAGACCGCCGCCCCAAACCCGATGCGCTGCGGCAACCACGTGCGGACCAGCGGCGGCAGCGAGGGGTGCATGATCGCGACGCCGAAGCCGGCGACGATCGTGGCAGCGTAAAGCGAGACCATCTCCGGCGCGGCCCCGCGCAGCGCCGACCCGGCCGCCGTCACCAGCAG
>JBAVXH010000373.1:0-3846 GCA_049698215.1 Xanthobacteraceae bacterium
GGGCGAGGGAAGCGCCGCGTGCGCGGGACCCACGTCACATCGGCGGCGTGACGCCGCCGCGCCCGACATTCACCGCGGGCGCGGTCAGCGTGCCGTCCGGCTGCTTCAGCGCGCCGAAGATGATGACCTGCGCGCCGGCTTTGAGCTCGCTCTTGTCCCCCGGCTCGAAGGAAACGATCGTGGCGTCGGGCGGCACGATCACCTTCTTCTCCTCGGTCTTGTCGGCCGACTTGTATTTCACCGTCAGCACCTGCCCGTCGACGCCTGCGGCCGTCGTCTCGACCGCCGCATTGGTCATGGTCGATCCGGGCCGCAGGTCCCACGGACGATGCCCCTCGCCGGTGCCGCGCTGCGCCTCGGTGAAGATGTGGATCGCGATCGCCTTCTGGCTCCCGTCGGCCTCCGGCATCGCGGTCACGCCGATGTAGGAGTTCGGCTTGATGTCGGCGAGCGAAGCCTTGACCAGGCTCGTCACGCGCACATTGTCCGGCACATTGACGATGTGCTGCGCCCCGTCGCGCGCCTTGACGGTCAGCGCGTTGCCGTCGACCTTCTCGATCTGCCCACGAATGCGCATGGGCGCGGGCGGCTGCTGCGCCATCGCGGTACCGGCCAGCGTCAGAACACAGCCCGCGATCATCGCCCGCCAAATCATGTGTCTCATCGCGCTTCTCCCTGCTTCGCCGTTTTCCGGCATTCGGATTCGATAACACCGCCCCAGTGGGCAAATTCCCCGCAAATTCCCCAAGGTGAAATCGGCGCAAAATGCGGCCGCGTCAGGGCCAATTTGCGCACTGGCATGTCCGCAGGGCCGTGCTAGAACAAACCAACCAAGAAAACAGTGCCGCGGGGGAAACGATGTCGGAAACCGGACGGATCGAGCATGCTGCCGCCTGCATGGCGCCGCAAGGCTGAAGCCGGGCATCGGGCCGCGGCATGGATTTCCCCATCCAGCTTCTGATCAACGCCATCATTGCGGGCGTCCTGCTCGGCGGTTTCTACGTCGCCGTGACGGTCGGCATTTCGATCTCGTTCGGCATGCTCGACATCGTCAACATCGCGCACCCGGCCTTCATCATCCTCGGCTCGTACCTCGCCTACATCATCAATCAGAGCTACGGCCTCGATCCCGTGCTGGTCGGGCTGCTGATGCTGCCGGTGTTCTATGCGCTCGGCGCCGCGATCTATGAGGTCTATTACCTGTCGTTCGAGAAGCGCGGGCAGGAAGCGCTGCGCGGCCTCGCGTTCTTCTTCGGCATCCTGTTCATCACGGAGGTCGGGCTGATCCTCGTGTTCGGCGTCGACTACCGTTACGTCGATGCGAGCTATATCGGCCCCACGCTGCGGTTCGGCTTCGTCGACCTGCCCTACCGCATGCTGGTTCCTTTCGTGCTCTCGCTCGTGATGTTCGCGGTGCTGCAGCTCTACCTCTCGCGCACCTTCATGGGGCGCGCCATCATGGCGGTGGCGCAGGACCAGCAGGCGCTCAGCCTGATGGCGGCGAACCCGATCCGGATCAAGCGCGTTGCGTTCGGCATCTCGATCGCGACCGCCGCCATGGCCGGGGCGTTCCTGATCATCATCCAGCCGGTCGAGCCCTCGGTCGGGCGCGAATACATCGGCCGGGTGTTCGCGATCTGCGTGCTCGGCGGACTCGGCAGCCTGCCCGGCACGGTGATCGGCGCCCTGCTGCTCGGGATCGTGGAGAGCATCACGGCGACGTTCTACGGGCCGTCCTGGGCGCCGGCCGTCGCATTCGGCTTCCTGTTGCTGGCGCTGGCGTTCCGCCCGCAAGGCATTCTCGGGCGATAGGGGGAGGCCGTGCGGTCACGCGTTTTCTTCCTCGTCTGCCTCGCGGTTGCGGCGCTCGTGTTTGCGATCGCGAGATGGCTCGCAAGCGGTGATCTCGGCGAGTACATATTCTTCGCCGGCTACGTGGTGCTGCAGTTCATCGTGCTGGCAACCGCCTGGAACATCCTCGGCGGCTACTGCGGCTATGTGAACTTCGGCTCGGCCGCCTTCTTCGCGCTCGGCGCCTACACCTCGGTGTTCTTCCACAAGACCTATCCGCTGCCGGTCCCGGTGCTGATCCTGCTCGGCGGGCTGATTTCCGGCATCGTCGGGTTCGGCATGGGGTACCTGACGCTGCGGCTGCGCGGCGCCTTCTTCGCCATCGCGACGCTCGCGCTCGCGGTCGTGCTGCAGACCCTGATCGTGAACTGGCAATATGTCGGCGGCTCGCGCGGCGCTTACGCGATCCGGCCGGCGGCGCTGGATATCCTCGGGGTGACGCTGCCCTACATGCAGTACCTGTTTCTGCTGATGCTGCTGCTCGCTGCTGCTGCTGTTGCTGTTGCACGCCTGATCGAGCGCTCGCGCCTCGGCTTTGGCTTTGCCACCATCCGGGACGATGAGCTTGCGGCCGAAGCCTCCGGCGTACCGACGCTGCGGTTGAAGCTGATCGCCACCACGCTCTCCGGCGCGCTGATGGGAATGGCCGGCGCGCCGTTCCCCTACTACATCACCTACATCGAACCCTCCTCGGCATTCGGGCTCGCCTACGCGGTCAACTCGATCGCCATGCCGATGATCGGCGGCACCAGCACCTGGGTCGGACCGCTCGTCGGCGCGATCCTGCTCGGCTCGATCCAGGAATATGCGCGCGTGACGATTTCGTCCGCCGTCAACCTGCTGATCGTCGGCGTCTTGCTCGTGCTGTTTGTCATCATCGCGCCGAACGGGCTCGTCGGCCTCGTCCAAGAGCGCCTGAGAAAGGGGCGATGATGGCCGAGCCCCTGCTTCATGTCTCAGGCGTCGGCAAGCGCTTCGGCGGTTTCGTCGCGCTCGACGGGATCAATCTCGACGTCACGCCCGGCGAGCGGCTCGGCCTGATCGGGCCGAACGGGTCGGGCAAGTCCACGCTGGTGAACTGCATCTGCGGCACGTTGCAGAACGAGACGGGTTCGGTGCACTTCGATGGACGCGCCGTCGACGGGATGCCGGCCCACAAACGCACTATTCTTGGGCTCGCACGCTCGTTCCAGCTTCCGCGCCCGTTCCATTCGCTCTCGGTCGCGGAGAACCTCCGCATTCCATTGCTGTATGCCGTGAAGGCCCGGCTCGGGCCCGCTTTCTCGTCGGCCGAACTGGATGCGCACTGCGTCGAATACCTGCGCCTGGTCGGGCTCGACCACAAGGCGGGCAAGCAGCCGCGCGACCTGACGCAGGTCGAGATGCGCAAGCTTGAGCTTGCACGCGCGATGGCGGCCGAGCCGAAGCTCCTGATCGCCGACGAGGCGATGGCCGGACTGTCGCATTCCGAGATCGAGGACATCCTAAAGCTCCTGGTGCGGCTCTCCGAGCGCGGCATCACCATCATCCTGATCGAGCACATCATGAGCGCGGTGATGAGTTTCTCGCAGCGGCTCGCGGTGCTGGTGTCGGGCAGGAAGATCGCGGACGGAAAGCCGGACGAGGTCGTGCGCAACCCCGAGGTGGAGAAGGCCTACCTTGGCTAACAGCATCTCCATAAGCGGCGTTCATGCCGGCTACGGCGCGGTCCGCGTCATCGAGGACGTGTCGCTCGAGGTGCGCGACAGTCAGACCGCCGTACTGCTCGGCACCAACGGCAACGGCAAGTCGACGCTGATGAAATGCATCATGGGCATGGTGCGGCCGAGCGCCGGAACGATCGTCGCGGAGATCGATGGCAAGAAGCACGATCTGGTCGGCCGCACGACGGAGGAGATCGTCGATCTCGGCATCGCGCTGGTGCCCTAGGGGCGGCGGCTGTTTCCCAAGCTCACCGTCGAGGAGAATCTCCTGCTCGGCGCGTTCCGTCCGACG
>JBAVXH010000374.1:0-2695 GCA_049698215.1 Xanthobacteraceae bacterium
GCAGCTCGAGCATGTGCGCGCGACCGCCCACATCGAGCGTGACGACATCGCCGGGCGTCAGCGCAAGCGCGCTCGGCGGCAGCGCAAACTCCGCGCGCTCGCGCCCGGCCCACAGATCCTGCAGCCAGATGTCGGCACGACGCTCCATCGCGGCATCGTTGGTGACAACCGCGAGATCGGCATGCGACGCGCGCGCGGCGCCGCCGACGAGGCGGCGCGAGGTCACGGCCGCGCGGCGATAGTCGGTCTCGGAATCGGTGTAGCCGATGGAGACTTCGCGCGGCAGCTCGGTTTCCTGCGCGCGCGTGAGCCGCACCGGCGCGGCATCGTCCCGCAGCACCAGATCGTCCTCGCTCAGCGTCGCGACCGGCGCACCGCCGCGCGGACGGAAGCGGATGACGCTCCCCTCCTCGCTCGCATCGAACGCGTAGGCGAGCGTCAGCGGCTCGATCGCGGCGCGCGGCGACATCGGGCGGTCGATGACATAGCCGTCCGGCCCTTCGCCGAGCGAAGCGACGTCGTAATCGCCGACACCCGCATCATCGAGGATCGCGCCGACCAGCGCATCGAGCGGCGCACCGCCGAGCCGGCCGGTGAGCCAGTGCCCGGTCTCCCAGTTCGGCCCATCGCTCCAGACGTCGATCGCTGCGGGAAACAGCGGATAGGGCCGCGCATCCCAGGTCCACAGATGGATCGCGGACGGCTCCAGCATGCGGCCGCCATAGACCGACGACACCGGGTTGTTGGTCAGCGTCGCGCCATGCGCGGGATCGAACGTCTGCAACGCGGCTTCGAGCATGCGGCGCTGGATCAGGTCGTCGCGCTTGCCGGTCGAGAAGTAGGGCAAGCCGGATTCCGAAGACTTCGGATCGGGAAACACGCTCGGCTGGTTCGCGCCCTTGTCGACCGCCGGGCAGCCGATCTCGGTGAGCCAGATCGGCTTGCTCTGCGCCACCCAGCCGGTGTGCGAGCCTAACTCGGCACCGCCCACCCGCTCATAGTGCGTGTTGCTCCACCAGCTCCAGATATCCTTGACGCGAAACACCCACGACTTGCCGAGGCCGTCTGTGATCGGCGTGCGCGTTTGCGCGACGCGCGCTGCATCGTCGGCGTAGTACCAGTCATAGGCATCGCCGCCGCGCAGATTACGGCTGAGATAATCGAGATGGTAGATCGAGTCTGCGATCTGCCGGTCGAGATGCCCGGCGCCATCGCGCCAGTCGGCGAGCGGCGCATAGTAGTCGATGCCGACCACATCGATCGACGATGAGGCCCACAGCGCATCGAGCGGAAAGCGCACTTCGTTGGCGCTCGGATCGACGACATGCGCACCGTACTCGGTCCAGTCCGCCCCATACGTGACGATGGTGCCCGCGCCGAGGATCGCCTTCACGTCGGCGGCCAGTTCGGTGAGCCGCGCGACCGCCGGATAGACGCCGCTCGCCGCGCGCACGCGCGTGAGGGCGCGCAGCTCCGAGCCGATGAGAAACGCATCGACGCCGCCCGCATCCGCGGCGAGCTGCGCGTAGTGCAGCACCATGCGGCGGTAGCCCCAGGCATCCGGATCGCCGGCGCCGAAGAATGCATCGACCTGCGTCGCGGCGGCGCCCGTGCCGTCCGGCGAGCCGGGGCGCCCGGGCGCGGGATCGCAGGTGATGCGCCCGCGCCATGGATAGGCCGGCTGCGAGACAGCGCCGGTGTAGGGATCGGCGAGCGCATTGCCCGCCGGAATGTCCATCATGACGAACGGATAGAGCGTGACCTTGAGGCCACGCGCGCGCAGCTCCTGGATCAGGTGCGTGACGCTCTCATCCGAGGGCGTGCCGCCAAACGCCGGACGGCCGCCGACCGTCGAGACGACCGGCGCAACATTGCGCGTCAGGCCGGCAACCTCCCAGCTTTCCGGGAACGTCTGTTTGATCGCGGAGTCGACCTTCGGCGTCAGCGTGAAATGCTCCGCGCGCAGGTCGCTGCCGAACCACGCGACCACGATCGCGACGCGTTCGAGGTTCGGGCATGCGGCCTGCAAATCGTCGAGCGCGGCCTGAACATCGGACACCGCATGCGCGGCGTGGCGGTTCTCGGGCCCGAATTGACCGGGCCCGAACAGGCGGATCACGGTTCCCATCTCGTAGCCGAACTCGGTGGTGCCGGGGATCAGCGTGACGGCGCGCACCATTTTCTCGAGCCGCCCGATCGGGCGCACGATCTCGAACGAGAGCTGCGGAATACGATTGCCGAAATCGGCGAGCGGGAGCCGTTCGAACACGATGGTGGCGAGCCCGCGATAGGCCGGCGCATTGCCGGCGCCCTCGCGCGCGACGATCAGCGGGTCGGGCGTTTGCGTCTCGCTGCCGGTGTAGATGCGATAGTTGAGCCCGACGAGATCGAGCAGCTTGCCGTCGGCCCAGATGCGCCCGACGCGGCCGATCGGCCCTTCGCTCAGGCCCACCGCGAAGTTCGCGAAGTAGCTGTAGACCGTCGCGCTGGTCGTCGCCTGCGGCGCGCCCTTGCCGCCGCCGTCGGTGTCGCTCTTGTTCGAGACGACCTCTTCGAGCTTGGTCGCCCAGATCACCTGGCCGGCGAGCCGCGCGCGGCCGTAGACGCGCGGGATCGGCGCGCCTTCGGTCGAGGCCATGACGTCGAGATCGGCGAGCCGCGGGCCTTCGAGTTGGCGTTCGCTGCCGCCGAACAG
>JBAVXH010000375.1:0-8260 GCA_049698215.1 Xanthobacteraceae bacterium
CTCTCCGTTACCCGCCCCCTTGCGGGGAGGGTCGACGCGTTTCGAGCGAAGCGAGGAGCGCGGCGGGGTGGGGGTCGGAGTTTGTCGCGACGATCGTGCCCCATTGAATGACCGCCACCCCTAACCCCTCCCCGCAAGGGGGAGGGGAACAGAGCAGCGCACGGGGATGGATCATGACCACCCCCATCCTCGAACTCCTCAATGTCGAATCGAACTACGGCCCGGTACAGGCGCTGCGCGGGGTGAGCCTGTCCGTCACCGAGGGCAAGATCGTCACGGTGCTCGGTGCCAACGGCGCCGGCAAGACGACAACGCTCAAGACCATCTCCGGCATCATCGCGCCACTCAAAGGGCAGGTGAAATTCCGCGGGGCGGAGATTCAGGGGCGATCGCCGGATGCGATCGTGCGCGGCGGCATCGTGCACGTGCCGGAAGGACGCGAGGTCTTCCCGCTGCTGTCCGTCGAGGACAACCTGCGCATGGGGGCCTATACCCGCAGCGACTCCGAGGGCATCGCGCGCGACCTCGAAGCGGTGTTCGGCTATTTCCCGATCCTGCGCGAGCGCGCAAAACAGGAGGCAGGGCAGCTCTCCGGCGGCCAGCAGCAGATGCTGGCGATCGCCCGCGCCCTGCTGGCGCAACCCGCGCTGATCCTGATGGACGAGCCGAGCCTGGGCCTTTCCCCCAAGCTCACACGCGAAATCTTTGATATTGTGGTGCGGATCAATCGTGAGCGCGGGGTCACCATCCTGCTGGTCGAGCAGAATGCCCACATGGCGCTGAAGATCGCGGATTTCGGCTATGTGCTGGAAGTGGGGCGCATCGTGATGGAGGATACCGGCGCGCGGCTGGCCGAAAAGGAAGATATCCGCGAGTTCTATCTCGGCATGAAGGCTGGCGGCGTGCGAGGGACGCGGCGATGGAAACGCAAGAAACTCTGGCGCTGACGGCGGCTGGCGCCGCTGACACCGTCCCGACCGTGTTCTGGCGCGGCGTTGCGGAGCGCGCCAATGAGATCGTGTTGCGCCAGAAGCAATTCGGCATCTGGCAGAGCCTCAGCTGGAAGCAATTCGGCCAGATCGCGCGCGAGGTCGGCATGGGGCTCGTCGCGCTCGGGTTCGAGCCGGGCGAGTGCGCTTCGGTGCTCTCCAACACCAACCGCGAGTGGCTTTATGCCGACTTGGGGATCCTCGGCGCCGGTGGCGTCTCCAATGGCATCTATCCGACCGACGCGCCGGCGCAGGTCGAGTATCTCTGCGCGGATTCGAGCACCGTGTTCCTGTTCGTCGAGGACGACGAGCAGCTCGACAAGGCGCTCGAAGTGCGCGCGCAGCTGCCGAACCTGCGCAAGATCATCGTGTTCGACATGGACGGCCTGCGCGATTTTTCCGACCCGCAGGTCATCAGCCTCGAGGCGCTGCGCGCGCTCGGCCGCGAGTTCGACACCAAGCATTCCGGCCTGTGGGAGCGACGCCTCACCGCGCGCAAGGCGTCCGATCTCGCGGTGCTGATCTATACCTCGGGCACCACCGGCAAGCCGAAGGGCGCGATGCTCTCGCATGCCAATCTGGTCGCTGCGATGCGGCTGTACTCGGAGGCCTATGCCCAGCGGCCGGACGATGAGCGCATGTGCTTCCTGCCGCTCTGTCACGTCGCCGAGCGCGTCGTCGGCGTCTACACGGCGTTTCTCACCGGCACGCGGCTCAACTTTGTCGAAAACCCCGAGACGGTGCCGGAGAACGTGCGCGAGATCGCGCCCACTGTGTTCGGCGCGGTGCCGCGCATCTGGGAGAAGTTCTATTCGGTGGTGACGATCCGCGTGCGCGAGGCGACGGGCCTCGCGCAACTCGCCTACAAGCTCGCGATCGGCACCGGCTACAAGGTCGCGGCGCTGCGCGAGGAGGGGAAGCCCGTGCCGGCGCATCTTGGCCTCGCGTTCTGGCTTGCGCGCGTACTGGTGCTCAACAACATCCGCAAGGCGATCGGCGTGCATCGCTCGCGCCTGCTGATCACCGGTGCGGCGCCGACCTCGCCGGATCTGATCCGCTGGTACATGGCGCTCGGGCTCGAGATGGTCGAGGTGTGGGGGCAAACCGAGTGCGGCGGCATCGCGACCTCGAATCCGCTCGGCGGCGTCAAGCCGGGCTCGATCGGCAAGCCGCTGCCGGAGACCGAAGTTAAAGTTTCACCGGAAGGTGAACTGCTGGTGCGCAGCCCGTCGGTCTTCATGGGCTATCTGAACCAGCCGGAGAAAACCGCCGAGACCTTGCGCGACGGCTGGCTGCATACCGGCGACGTCGGACGGATGGACAACGAAGGCTATTTCTACATCACCGACCGCATGAAGGACATCATCATCACGGCGGGCGGCAAGAACATCACGCCGTCCGAGATCGAAAACCAGCTGAAGTTCTCGCCCTACATCACCGACGCGGTGGTGATCGGAGACCGGCGCGCGTTTCTCACGGCGCTGATCATGATCGACCACGAGAACGTGGAGAAGTTCGCGCAGGACAATTCGATCCCGTTCTCCAATTACATGAGCCTCTGCCGCCGCCCGGAAATCCAGGAGCTGATCGAGGGCGAGATCGCACGCGTGAACGCCAAATTCGCCCGGGTGGAAAGCGTGCGCAAATTCCGCCTGATCGAGCAGAAGCTCACCGCCGAGGACGAGGAATTGACCCCGACCATGAAGCTCAAGCGCAAGCTGGTGAATGAGAAATACCGCGAACTGATCGAGAGCATGTATGCCCGGGAAGCGGCGTGACGCCGCATGACGGCGGTCTGATTTTGCCCTATTAATGGGACAACCATCCAAGGGAGGACTTAAAGTATGAAATCTCTAGCTATCGCAGCCGTTGCTTTGGCGGCCGCCACGCCAGCGCTCGCGCAGCAGGGCGTGACCGCAAACGAGATCGTCCTCGGCACCGCGCAGGACTTGTCCGGACCGATCGTGTCGCTGTCGAAGCCCGCCGTGAACGGCATGCGCATGAAGATCGAGGAGGTGAATGCCGCGGGCGGCATCAACGGCCGCAAGCTGCGCCTCGTGGTTGAGGACCACGGCTACGACCCGAAGAAGGCTGTGCTCGCCGCGCAGAAGATGGTGCAGCAGGACAAGATCTTTGCCGCGATCGGCTCGATCGGCACCCCGACCGCGATGGCTGCCATGCCGATCTATCTCGACTCCAAGGTCGCGCACCTCTTCCCGCTCACCGGCGCGCGGCAGATGTTCGAGCCGCTGCACGATCTGAAGTATTCGTTCTCCGCCCCGTACTACGAGCAGATCCGCTCCGCGATGAAGCGCGTGATCAAGGACAAGGGGCTGAAGAAGGTCTGCGCGGTCTACCAGGACGACGACTTCGGCCAGGAGGTGCTGCAGGGCGGCGAGCAGGCCCTGAAAGACCTCGGCATGACCTATGCCGAGAAGACAAGCTACAAGCGCGGTGCGACCGACTTCGCCTCGCAGGTCGCCAAGATGAAGGAAGCGGGCTGCGACGGCGTCGTGATGGGCACGATCATCCGCGAGACCATCGGCGTGATCGCGACCGGCAAGAAGCTCGACTGGAACCCCGCCTTCGTCGGCACCACGGCGAGCTACTTCGACATCATCCACAAACTCGGCGGCGCCGCGGTGAACGGCTTCTACTCGGCCTGCACCATCAACTACCCCTACGAGGACGACAAGAACGAGAAGGTGCGCGCCTGGTTCGCGAGCTACAAGGACAAGTACAAGGAAGACCCGACCGTGCTCTCGGCCTACGGCTATCAGCTCACCGGGCTGTTCGTCGAAGCCGCGGCCAAGGCCGGCAAGGACCTCAATCCCGACACGCTCGCGAAATCGCTTTCGACCCTGACTGTGCCGGCGGACTTCCTCGGCGGCGACGAGCAGAAGTTTTCGCCCACGCGGCACCTCGGCTCGGAGCGCGCGATGCTGTGCCAGATCCAGGACGGCAAGTGGAAGTCGGTGTCGGAGTATTTGACGAACTAGGCGGGGCGCAGGTCTCTCCTGCTCTCCCTCTCCCCGTAAAACGGGGAGAGGGAGCAGCATCAGGGTGTTATACGCCCGTCGTCGACGGGCTATGGCTGCGAGCCGGGTGAGGGCGGCGGAAGGCAGCTCACACCCAGCCGGGTTGTATCCACGTTAAATTCCATGCGAGATTTAACTCCGGGCCGGCGAGGCTGGGAGGGGATTTCAATGAGGCGGTTGTCGGCCTGTGTGGCCTTGCTGTTACTTGCATTTTTGGTGCCGGCGCGGGGCTGGGATCATGAAGGCCACCAGCTCGTCGGCTCTATCGCCGACCAGCTGCTGGCGGGCCATCCGGCGGAGAAGCAGATCGAGTCGATTCTTGGTTTCAAGCTGCGCATCGCGGCGACGTGGCCGGATTGCGCGCGCAGCATCAAGCCGCAGAAGGATGGATCGTTCAGCTTCGTCTACGACCCCGAGCATCCGGAATATACCGCGCCCTGCCCGCCGTTCCTGTTGGGGGCCGAGCGGCCACGCTTGGAAGACTATGTGGCACGCAACTGGAACAACTGCGCCTATAGCGAGGGCGAACTGAACGAGAAAAAAGGATGTCATGAAACCTACCACTTCGCCGACGTGCCGATTCATCGCAATCGCTATTACCTTGGCTATGCCGGCACCAACGAGCATGACATCGTGCAGGCGATCAACGCCGCGATAGCCGTTCTCAAGGGCGAATTGCCGCGACCACCGTTCTCGATCAAGGACAAGAAGGAGGCGCTGTTCCTGCTCGCTCATTTCGTCGGCGACTTGCATCAGCCGTTGCATGTCGGCGGAGTCTATCTTGACTCGAAAGGCAAGCCGGTCGAACCCGACACGCCTGCCGACGTCAAGAAAGACCAGGAAACGTTTGGCGGAAACGCTTTGTACGACGGACGCGTCCCACTTCACGTGATCTGGGACGACACCCCCAAGGAGCTCGGCACCAGGGCCAATGCGGCGCTCGTTAGTGACGCACGCGCGGTTCCGCCGACCAGCGGCGACATCGGCGGTTGGGCCGCCGCCTGGGCCAGTGAAAGCCTTATCGCCTCGCAGGGCGCCTTCGCCGACCTCACTTTCGACGAGAAGGGTCAGCGGGGCTGGGACATCAAGTTCAAGGACCGCACCACCTATCTTGCGATGGTTCCCAAGGTTCAGCGCGAGCGGATCATTCTCGCCGGCGCGCGCCTCGCCGCGTTGCTCAAGGCGGTGTGGCCGCAGTAGCGAGGCCCCCGCCGGCTACCCCACCATATAGGCCGCGCCGCCCGTTGCGATCAGCTCGCCGGTGTCGTTGACCAGATCCATGTGCGCGACCGCGACGCGGTTGCCGAGCCGCACCACGCGCCCGGTCGCGATGAAATAGGTGCCGCGGCCCGGGCGCAGATAATCGACATGCAGGTCGATGGTGCCGATCGACGGGAAGTGTCCCTCCGCCGACTCCTCCTTGCTCTTGGCTGCAGCGAGATGAATCGCAAAGCCCGCGGCCACGTCGAGTGCCGCCGAGATCACGCCGCCATGCAGGATCTGGCGCCGCGGATTGCCGATCAGCTCGGGACGCATGTCGAAGCGCAATTGCGGCGCCGCAGGATCGATCGAGTGCACCTTGAGGCCAAGCACCTGGTTGAACGGGACGCTCGTCTCGAACAGGCGCCGAATCCGGTTCTCGATCGTTTCGGTCGGTTGCATGGTCACCATCCAAGTTGCCGCGCCGCGAGGTCCTTCATGATTTCCTCCGACCCGCCGCCGATCATGAACACCTTCGCCTCGCGGTAGACCCGCTCCGAGCGCGTGCCGCGCATGAAGCCCGCGCCGCCCAGGATCTGCACCGCTTCGCCGGAGCAGAATTGCATCACCTGGCCGGCAAGATTCTTGGTCATCGCAAGCTGCGCGATGAAGGCCTTGTCGCGCGGCGCCTGCTCGAGCTTCCAGCACGTGTCGTAGACAAGTGCGCGCGCCGCATGGATGCGCGTCTGCATCTCGACGAGCTTGTGGCGCACCACCTGATGCTCGATCAGGTGCTTGCCGAAGGTCCTGCGCTCGCGCGCCCAGGCGACCGCCTCGTCGAGGCAGGCCTGCGCAAAGCCGACCGCACCCGCCGCCATGCCGAGCCGCTCCGCGTTGAAGTTGCGCATGATGATGCGAAAGCCGGCATTCTCCGCGCCGATCAGGTTTTGCGCCGGCACGCGCACATTGTCGAAGTGCAGCGTCGCCGTGTCGGAGCACCACCAGCCCATCTTCTTCAGCGGCGTACGCGTGAAGCCTTCGCGCTCGCGCTCGATCAGCAGCAGCGAGACGCCGGAGGCACCCGGACCGCCGGTGCGCACCGCGACGGTGTAGAAATCCGCACGCATGCCGGAGGTGATGAAGGTCTTCTCGCCGTTGACGATGTAGTTGCCGGCTTCGAGCCGCGCCGCAGTGCGCAGATTGGCGACATCCGAGCCGCCTCCCGGCTCGGTGATCGCCAACGCGCTGATCTTCTCGCCCGCGAGTACTCCCGGCAACACGCGCGCCTTCAGCTCCGCGCTTCCTGCGCTTGCAATGGGGGGCGAGCCGATCTGGTGCGAGAACAGGCCGGCATGCACGCCACCTACGCCCGCAAGCGCGATCTCCTCGGCGAGGATCACGTGCGTGAACAGGTCGGCGGGCGTGCCGCCGTAGTCCTCGGGAAAGCCGATGCCGAGCAGGCCCGCGGCCGCAGCCTTGCGGTAAAGCTCGCGCGGAAACTCCTCCGCCTCGTCCCATGCGGCCGCGTGCGGCGCGACCTCGCGCGCAACGAAGCGGCGCATGGTGTCGCGCAGCGCCTCGTGCTCGTCGGTGAGGGCGGGATGCGCCTTCATGCGGGCTCGAGCTCGACCAGCAACTGACCGGGCGAAACCTGCGCACCCGCCGCCACGTGCACGGCAGTGACACGTGCGGCCTGCGGCACGCTCAGCGCGTGCTCCATCTTCATGGCTTCGAGCACGACCAGCGCTTTGCCGGCTTCCATGGTCTCGCCCGCCTTGGCATTGACGGCGACCACGCGGCCATTCATCGGCGCGATCAGGCGCCCGTCGGAAGCCGCCAACGCGCGGCGCGCGGGCGGGGCATGGATCGTGTCGGTGAGGGTGTGGCTCTGGCCAGTGCGGGCGAGATGGATTGTGTCGCCGTCGATTGCGTAGGTGATCTTTTCTTCGGTGCCATCGATCGCAATGCGTGCCCGGTCACCGTCGATCGAGAGGACGCGCAAGGAAACTTGCGCGTCGCCGACCCGGACCCGGAATTCGTGGTGCGAACGCTCCAGCGACACGTCGCTTTCGCCGAAGCGCACGCGCATCGCGCGTTCGGAATTGCTCCAGGAATTCCACTCGCCGTAACCGGCACTCATCGCAAGCAACGCGGCCGCCATGGCGAGGGCCGTGTTGTCCGGCCCGGAGGATTCGAAGCGCGAGAGCCGGCGACTGAGAAAATCCGCGGTAGCGCCCCGCGCGGCGAATTCCTCATCGCGCAGCACCGACGCGAGGAATGTCTTGTTGGTCGGCAGCCCGAGGGCAATCGTCTCGTCCAGCGCACTCGCAAGGCACTCGCGCGCCTGATCCCGCGTTGCCCCATGTGCGATCACCTTGGCGATCATCGAATCGTAGAACGGCGAAATCTCCGCGCCCGAATGTAGCGCGTGATCGGTGCGCACGCCTTCGGCTGGTTGCCACAGCGCAATCCGTCCGGCCTGTGGCAGGAAATCCCGCGCCGGATCCTCGGCGCAGAGCCGCGTCTCGATGGCGTGGCCATGAAAGCGGATATCGGATTGCCCACGCGTGAACCGTTCACCCATGGCGACGCGCAGCTGCCATTCGACCAGATCGATGCCGGTGACCGCCTCGGTCACCGGATGCTCGACCTGCAGCCGCGTGTTCATTTCCATGAAGTAGAAATTTCCGTCCGCATCGAGCAGGAACTCGACCGTGCCGGCGCCGGCATAGGTCACGGCTTTCGCCAGCGCGACCGCGGCGGCGCCCATTTTTTCGCGCAGCGCTTGATCGACGGCCGGCGAGGGGCTTTCCTCGATCAGCTTCTGATGCCGCCGCTGCACCGAGCAGTCGCGCTCGCCGAGATGGATGATGTTGCCGTGCTGGTCGGCGAAGACCTGCACCTCGATGTGCCGCGCGTTTTCCAGGGCGCGTTCGAGCAGCAGGCGGCCGTCGCCGAAGGCATGCGCGGCTTCCGAGCGCGCCGCATCGAGCGCCGCGGCAAGCGCGCTGTCCGAGCGGACCAGCCGCATGC
>JBAVXH010000376.1:0-4913 GCA_049698215.1 Xanthobacteraceae bacterium
GATCTTGGGCGCGCGCGCCGCCCCGGTCGCAAACGCCAGCAGGGTGTCGGAGGTCGAGGTGTCGCCGTCGATGGTGACGGCGTTGAATGTGTCGGTAACCGCGGCCGACAGGATCGCCTGCAAGGCAGGGGCCGCGATCGGCGCGTCGGTGAACACGAACGACAACATCGTCGCCATGTCGGGCGCGATCATGCCGGCACCCTTGGCGATGCCGTTGATGGTGACGAACGTGCCGTCGATTTTCGCCTGCGCGGTCGCGACCTTCGGAAACGTGTCCGTGGTCATGATGGCTCTTGCGGCGTCGAGAAAACGGCCGGGCGCGACACTCTCGGCCAGGCCTTGCATGATGCCGTCGAAGCGCTGCGCCGGCAGCGGCTCGCCGATCACGCCGGTGGAAGCGAGAAAGACCTCGGCGGACTTGCAGCCCGCGGCCTCGCTTGCGAGCTTCGCGGTGAAAGCGGTCGCCTCGCGTCCGGTCTTGCCGGTGAACGCGTTGGCGTTGCCGGAATTGACCACGAGCGCCCGCGCCTTGCCGCCCTTGAGCTTGGCGCGGCACCACTCGACCGGCGCCGACGGGCATTTCGAACGCGTTAGCACGCCCGCGACCGCGGTGCCCTTGTCGAACAGCACCAGCAGCACGTCGGTGCGGTCCTTGTATTTGATGCCTGCCGCGCCCGTGGCGATGCCCACGCCGGCGATCTCCGGCATGTCGGGAACGTGCGTCGGCGCGAGGGGAGAAACGGCGTGAGACATGGCGGGACCGGCTGGATGTTTGTCACTCGCGAAAATGCCCGGCGCGGCGGCCGGGCATTGAAGAGACATTACACCGTTTGGCCGGTCAATTCTACTTCTTCTGTTCGGCCGGCGGCGCAGCGGGAGCGGGAGCGGGAGCGGGAGTTGGCGCCCCAACCCGTTCGATCTTGCCTTCGGTGCGCAGCTTGGTGATCAGCTGGCTCTGCTGGCGGCGCACCACGTAGCTTTCCAGCTGGTCCTTGACCTTGTCGAATTCCGGCGGCTGGCGGTTGCGCTTGTCCTCGACCTTGATGACATGCCAGCCGAACTGCGACTTCACCGGATCGGACAGCTGGCCTTTGTCGAGCTTGAACGCGACCTCGGAAAATTCCGGCACCATCTGGTCCTTGGTGAAATAGCCGAGATCGCCGCCATCGGCCGAGCCCGGATCTTTCGACTTCGACTTGGCCAACTCGGCGAAGTCCGTGCCCTTCTTCAGGTCGGCGATGATTGCCTTCGCCTCGTCCTCGGTCTCGACCAGGATGTGACGGGCCCGCACCTCGGACTCGGACTTTATCTGCCCGATTGCCTCGTCGTAGACCTTGCGCAGCTCGGCTTCGGTCACCGCGGCCTTCGCCTCGGACTGCAGATAGCTTTCCATCAACAGCTTGGTGCGCGTGTAGGCGAGCTTCTGCTTGAACTCGTTTGTGTCCGCTATCTTCTTGGCCTCGGCAGCCTTGGCAACCAGCAGCATGTCGCCCACGAAGGTGATCAGGTAATCGCGCTTCGCCTCCGGGGTCATCTGCGGGATGTTGCCGCCGAGATCCTCCTCGGCCATCGCGAGATCGCTCTGGCGCACATCGGTGCCGTTGACGCGCGCGACCACCGGGTCGTCCTGGGCGCGAACCAGCGCAGGCGAGGCCACCAGCGCCGCCAGCGCCGCCAGCGCCAATGACAACAAGACTCCACGAGCGCCGGCCGACGCCGGGCGGGCAAAATACGACAGCAGTTTCATGAAGCGATCCTTACAAATCCGGGTCAGGCCCCCGCGATCGGCGGCGGACACTCGCCCAATCATTCTGTGTTTGCAATGCCAGATTGCCGGGCACGGCTAACAACGGCGTGACCGGTGGTCTCCCGCGAAAAAGCGGCAAATTCGAGCCAATTGACAAGGTTCTGACCCCCTCCTATCTCTGCGGGCAGCGCCTCGCAGGCCCGTTCCGGCGGGGCTCTTTACGTTGGCCGCCGCATCAGCCGGAAATGCGTCGCACGCAAGGCGCATCGGCGCAGGTCGCATCTGCCAGAGTACGGAACACAAGGATCTTCTCGCTCATGTTCGCCGGTCTCGCCCGCAAGATGTTCGGTTCCGCCAACGATCGGCGCGTCAAGAGCTACCGGCCGCGGGTTGATGAGATCAACGCGCTTGAGAAAGAGCTGGAGAAGCTCTCCGACGAGGCGCTGCGCGCACGCACCGAGGACTTCAAGAAACAGCTCGCCGACGGCAAGACCCTCGACGACATCCTGATCCCGGCTTTCGCCACCTGCCGCGAGGCCGCCAAGCGCACGCTCGGCCAGCGCCATTTCGACGTGCAGCTCATCGGCGGCATGATCCTGCACGAGGGCAGTATCTCCGAGATGAAGACCGGCGAAGGCAAGACGCTGGTGGCAACGCTCCCGGTCTATCTCAACGCGCTCGCCGGCAAGGGCGTGCACGTCGTCACCGTCAACGACTACCTCGCCAAGCGCGACGCCGAGTGGATGGGCCAGATCTACAATTTCCTCGGGCTCACCGTGGGCGTGATCGTGCACGGGCTCGAAGACCCCGAGCGCAAGGCCGCATATGCCTGCGACGTGACCTACGGCACCAACAACGAGCTCGGTTTCGACTATCTGCGCGACAACATGAAGTACCGGATCGAGGACATGGTGCAGCGTGGCCATATCTACGCGATCGTCGACGAGGTCGACTCGATCCTGATCGACGAGGCGCGCACGCCGCTGATCATCTCCGGCCCGCTCGACGACCGCTCGGATTTCTACAACACCATCGATACCTACATCCCGACGCTTGAGAAGAGCGACTACGAGGTCGACGAGAAGCAGCGCACCGTCAACCTCTCGGAAGCCGGGATGAGCAAGATGGAGCAGGCGCTGCGCGACGCGAAGCAGCTCAAATCCGACTCGCTCTACGACGTCGAGAACGTCTCAGTGGTTCATCATGTGAACCAGGCCTTGCGCGCGCATAAGCTGTTCCAGCGCGACAAGGACTACATCGTGCGCAACGGCGAGGTCGTCATCATCGACGAGTTCACCGGCCGCATGATGCCGGGCCGGCGCTATTCGGAAGGGCTGCATCAGGCGCTGGAGGCGAAAGAGCACCAACCGATCCAGCCCGAGAACCAGACGCTCGCCTCGATCACGTTCCAGAACTATTTCCGCATGTACAAGAAGCTCGCGGGCATGACCGGCACGGCGCTCACCGAAGCCGACGAATTCATGGACATCTACAATCTCGAAGTGCTCGAAGTCCCGACCAACATGCCGCTCGCGCGCGACGATCAGGACGACGAGGTGTATCGCACCAACGTGGAGAAATACCGCGCTATCATCGGTCTCCTGGAAGAGAGCAAGACCAAGGGTCAGCCGGTGCTGGTCGGCACCACCTCGATCGAGAAGTCCGAACAGCTTGCCGAGATGCTGCGCAAAGAGGGCTGGGAGCAGCACGACTTCTCCGACCCGAACGCATTCGCGGCGCTCTATACCGGCGACGAGGGCGCCAAGAAGGCCAAGGTCTTCGCGGTGCTGAACGCACGCTACCACGAGCAGGAAGCCTACATCGTCTCTCAGGCCGGCGTGCCGGGCGCGATCACGATCGCGACCAACATGGCGGGCCGTGGCACCGACATTCAGCTCGGCGGCAACGCCGACATGCGTATCCGTCAGGAATTGTCCGATATCGAGGATTACGCCGAGCGCATGCGCGATCCGCGCGCCGACGCGATCCGGCAGCAGGTGGCGCGGCTGAAGGAGATCGCGCTTGGCGCCGGCGGCCTGTTCGTGCTCGGCACCGAGCGGCACGAGAGCCGGCGCATCGACAATCAGCTGCGCGGCCGCTCCGGCCGCCAGGGCGATCCGGGCCGGTCCAAGTTCTTCCTTTCTCTGGAAGACGACCTGATGCGCATCTTCGGCTCCGACAAGCTCGACGGGATGCTGCAGAAGCTCGGCCTGAAGGAGAACGAGGCGATCGTTCATCCCTGGATCAACAAGGCGCTGGAGAAGGCGCAGCAGAAAGTCGAGGCGCGCAACTTCGACCTGCGCAAGAACATCCTGAAGTTCGACAACGTGATGAACGACCAGCGCAAGGTCATCTTCGACCAGCGCATCGAGCTGATGCAGGACGAGCATGTCGCAGGCACCGTCTCCGACATGCGCCACGCCGTGATCGACGATCTTGTCGCCAAGCACGTGCCGGAGAACGCCTATCCGGAGCAGTGGAACACGCCGGGCCTGAAGGAAGAATTGAACCGCGTGCTCGGCCTCGAGCTCCCAGTGGACGAGTGGGCCAAGGAAGAGGGCATCGCGGACGAGGAGCTGATTGCGCGCATCGAGAAACGCGCCGACGAGCACATGGCCGCCAAGGTCGCCCAGTGGGGACCGGACGTGATCCGCTACGTCGAAAAATCGATCCTGCTGCAGACGCTCGACCATCTCTGGCGCGAACACCTGCTGATGCTCGAGCATCTGCGCCAGGTGATCGGCCTGCGCGGCTACGGCCAGCGCGATCCGCTCAACGAGTACAAGTCGGAGTCCTTCAATCTGTTCGAGGCGATGATCCAGCGATTGCGCGAAGCCGTCACGGCGCAACTGATGCGCGTCGAGATCGTGCAGCAGCCGGCCGAGCAGGAGCCGCAGAACCTCCCCTACATGGAGGCGCACCACATCGATCCGACCACCGGCGAGGACGACTTCGCGACCGCCTCGCTTGCGCCCGCGTTCGCCGGCAATGGCAACGGCACGGCGCGCGACGTCAATCCGAAGGATCCGAGCACCTGGGGCAAGGTCGGCCGCAACGAGGCGTGCCCCTGCGGCTCGGGCAAGAAATACAAGCACTGCCACGGCCGGTTTGGCTGATATCCAACAGTCCTCATCCTGTGGAGGCCGCGAAGCGGCCGTCTCGAAGG
>JBAVXH010000377.1:0-18857 GCA_049698215.1 Xanthobacteraceae bacterium
GCACCGGCGCGCTCGCCGGCGTCTCGCCCGGGCTGCCGGCGCTCGCCCGTGCGCTCAAGCTGCAGCAGAAGGCGAGCCAAGTCGGCTTCGACTGGAACAGCGCGAAGGCCGTGATTGATAAAATTCGCGAAGAAACCGACGAGATCGAAGCCGAGCTTGCTAACGGCGACGCCGAGAAGCTCACGGGCGAAGTCGGCGACCTGCTGTTTGTGGTCGTGAACCTCGCGCGCCATCTCGATGTCGACCCGGAGACCGCGCTGCGCATGTGCAATCTCAAGGTCGAGCGGCGCTTTGCGGCGATCGAGGATGGGCTCGCGGCGGCCGGCAAGAAGCCGGAGGACGCAACGCTCGCCGAGATGGACGCGCTCTGGGATGCGGCGAAGGCGAAGGAGCACAATTCCTCAGGATGAGGCCGGAGTCAAAAACTTCCCCCGTATCCTTTCCGCATTGGTGGCATCCGCCCGCACCGTCATGCCGAGACGGCCGTCGTCACGCATCTCCTTCGCCATCACCTCGGCGTTCCGATGCAACCAGCTCACCCCCGCCCCGTCCGCCGGATCGAGCACGAGATCGAGCACGACGCGAGTGTGTGCGAGCCGCGCCTCGATCGCCGTCAGCAGGGCTTCGAGCCCCTCCCCGCTCAGCGCCGAGGCCAGCACCGGGCGGTTCTCGCCGCGCCGTGACGCGACATTCTCGAGTTGCGCGCGCGCATGCGCGTCGAGACGGTCGATCTTGTTCCACACTTCGATGATGCGCGCGTGATCGTTCGGATCGATGTCGAGCGCGCGCAACACCTCTTCCACGTCATGCGCCTGCGCGGCGGTATCCTCATGCGTCGCGTCACGCACGTGCAGGATGATGTCGGCCTCGATCACCTCTTCGAGCGTCGCGCGGAACGCCGCGACCAGCATGGTGGGCAGATCCGAGATGAAGCCGACCGTGTCGGAGAGGATCGCCTTGGCGCCGTGCGGCAGCGTGATCGCGCGCAGCGTCGGGTCAAGCGTCGCGAACAGCATGTCGGCTTGGAGCACGGCGGAGCGCGTCAACCGGTTGAACAGCGTCGACTTGCCGGCATTGGTGTAGCCGACCAGCGCGACGATCGGGTACGGGACGCGCTTGCGGCTGTCGCGATGAAGTTTGCGGGTGCGCTTCACGCCCTCGAGCTCGCGCTCGATTTTCGCGAGGCGCTCGGAGATCATGCGCCGGTCGGATTCGATCTGGGTTTCGCCGGGGCCACCGAGAAAGCCGAAGCCGCCGCGCTGGCGTTCAAGATGCGTCCAGGTGCGCACCAGCCGGCCCTTCTGATAGGTCAGGTGCGCGTGCTCGACCTGCAGCGCTCCCTCGCGGGTGCGGGCGCGCCGGCCGAAGATTTCCAGGATCAGCCCGGTGCGATCGAGCACCTTGGCGCCCCAGGCCTTTTCCAAGTTGCGCTGCTGTACCGGTGACAGCGCACAATCCATCACGACGACGCCGATCTCCTCGCTCTTGATGATGCCGGCGAGCTCATCGACCTTGCCCTTGCCGATGTAGGTGGCGGGGCGGATTTCGCTCAAAGGGGCGATGCCGGAAGAGATCACGTCGAGGTCGATGGCGCCCGCAAGGCCGACCGCTTCCTCCAGCCGCGCCTCCGGCGCGCGCTCGACATCCGCGGCAAGCGATTGCCCTTTCGCGAGTCGGCGCCGCCGGTAGGGGCCGACGACCATGGCACAGCCGGTCGCACCCTCGGCGGGCGCGTTCGACAGTCCGGCAGTCGCCTCGCGGCGTCGTAGTTCCAAATCAGACCTTTTCCGCAGGCGCCTCCTCGGCGCCTTCGAACAGTTGGATCGGGTGCCCCGGCATGATGGTCGATATTGCGTGTTTGTAGACAAGCTGCGAGTGCCCATCCCGCCGCAGCAGCACGCAGAAATTATCGAACCAGGTCACGACCCCCTGCAGCTTAACGCCGTTAACCAGAAAGATCGTCAGCGGCGTCTTACTTTTTCGGACATGATTGAGGAAGGTATCTTGTAGGTTTTGTGCTCTTTCGGCCGCCATTGCCGTTGTTCCGTTTTTATTCGCAGGTCTCCCTCTCCCGCGAGTTTCTTGTCACGTTATTTCCCCGCGAGCCGGGTCGCCCCCGCACGCGGACGTGGCATCAAACATTAGATGGTAGGGCGGGAACCCGCGCAAGCGCAGAAATGGCCGAAACGGCCCGATTCCGGCCGATTCAGCCAATTTCGGCGTGGCCGTGGTAATCGCGCCGCAGCGCGCTGGCGATGAGTCCCGGCGCGCCATTGCCGACCGGGCGCCCGTCGAGGCGCACCACCGGCATCACGAAATTGGTGGCCGAGGTGATGAAGGCCTCGCGCGCCGCGTAGGCCTCTTCCATGGTGAAGGGTCGCTCCTCGAGCTTGAGTCCATGCTCGGCGATGACGTCCAACACGACCGTCCGGGTGATCCCGCGCAGGATGCCGAAATCGGCCGGCCGCGTGACCACCGCGCCGTCGCGCGTGACGATCCAGGCGTTGGACGATGACCCCTCGGTGACCTTGCCCTCGGCATCGACGAACCAGGCTTCCTTCGCGCCCTGCTCGCGCGCCGCCTGCTTCGCGAGCACATTGGGAAGCAGAGATACGGACTTGATATCCACGCGCGGCCAGCGGTTCTCGGGTACGGAAATCACCGCGACCCCGTCGGCCGCCCCCTGCTCCAGTTTCTCGAGATCGTAGCCCTTCGCCGTCACCACGATGCTCGGCTTGGTGCCGGGCGGCGGAAACGCATGATCGCGTCGCGCGACGCCGCGTGTGATCTGCAGGTAGAGAATCCCGTCGCGCACGCGGTTGCGGGCGACAGTCTCACGGAACACAACGGAGAGCGCATGCCGCGGCATCGGCATGTCGATGCGCAATTCCGAAAGCGAACGCTCGAGCCGGTCCATGTGACGGCGCTCATCGATGAGCTTGCCGCCCCTCACCTCGCACACCTCGTAGACGCCGTCGGCGAACTGATAGCCGCGATCCTCGACATGCACCGTCGCCGTGCGATGCGGCACGTAGCGTCCGTTCACATAGGCGGTGCGTGACAAGGCGACGATCCTCTTTCGTAGGGTGAGCAAAGCGAAGCGTGCCCACCAGACCGGAGAGATTCACACGAACGGTGGGCACGGCGCTTTGCGCCTTTGCCCGGCCTACAATGTCCAGATTTACCCGATTCCCAGCGCCTTGAGCTTGCGGTGCAACGCCGAGCGCTCCATGCCGACGAACTCGGCGGTGCGCGAGATATTGCCGCCGAACCGGTTGATCTGCGCGCGCAGATACTCCCGCTCGAACATCTCGCGCGCGTCGCGCAACGGCAGGCCCATCAGGTGCTCTCCGCCGGCGCCATTGGGCAGGCTCGGCACCATGGCGCCGACGTCCTGCGGCAACATCGAGGCGTCGATCACCGCATCGGCATCGCCGCCAGCCAGGATCATCAGGCGCTCGACGTTGTTGCGCAGCTGCCGGACGTTGCCCGGCCAGTCGTGCGACTGCAGCACCGCCATCGCGTCCTCGCCGATGGTCCGCTTCGGCAGGCCGGTCGCCTGCGAAATCTGATCCATGAAGTAGTCGACGAGCAGCGGGATATCCTCGCGCCGCTCGGCGAGCGGCGGCACGCGGATCGGAACGACCGAGAGACGGTGATAGAGGTCCTCGCGGAACTTGCCCGCCGCAATCTCGGCTTCGAGATTGCGCGCCGTCGAAGACACGATGCGCACATCGACATTGACCTTGGTGGTGCCGCCGACGCGCTGGAAGGTCTGATCGACGAGCACGCGCAGGATCTTGTTCTGGGTCTCGCGCGGCATGTCGCTGATCTCGTCGATGAACAGCGTGCCGTGGTGCGCCTCTTCGAGCGCGCCGACCTTGCGGCCGTGCGAGCCGTTCGCGGCCTCCACGCCGAACAGTTCGGATTCCATGTGCTCCGGCGTGATCGCTGCCGCATTGATCACCACGAACGGCGCATCGCGGCGTGCCGAGTGCTGATGGATGGTGCGCGCGGTCAGTTCCTTGCCGCCCCCGGATGGGCCAACGATCATGATGCGGCTGTTGGTCGGCGCGACCTTTTCGATCACGTGGCGAAGCTGATTGATCGCGGGCGACTTGCCGACCAAGCTCGTCGGCTGTGGCGAGAGCTGCTTGAGTTCCTTGACCTCGCGCCTGAGGCGAGAATTTTCGAGCGCGCGGTTCGCAACCAGCACGAGGCGATCGGCCTTGAATGGCTTCTCGATGAAGTCGTAGGCGCCGCGTTTGATCGCCGATACGGCGGTCTCGATGTTGCCGTGGCCTGAGATCATCACCACCGGCAGTTCGGGATGCTCCCCCTTCACGTTGTCGAGCAGTTGGAGCCCGTCGAGCTTCGAGCCCTGCAGCCAGATGTCGAGGAACAGCAGGCTCGGCCGGCGCGAGCCGATCGCGTTGAGCGCCGTATCGCTGTCGCGCGCGGTGCGCGTCTCGTAGCCCTCGTCCTGCAGAATGCCTGCCACGAGTTCGCGGATATCCGCTTCGTCGTCCACGATCAGGATGTCAGAGGCCGCCATGACTATTTACTCGCCATCTCGAGGGCTTGCTTTTCGGCTGGTTCGACGGTGTTGCTGGTGACGCTTTCGGCCGCGAAGCGCAGGCGCACCCAGGCGCCGCGCCCGCCGGAGGCAACGTCCGGCGCGTCGGACAATTCCATGTCTCCGCCGTGTTCCTCCAGAATTCGCCCGACAATCGCGAGACCGAGTCCGGTGCCCTTCTCGCGCGTCGTGACGTAGGGTTCGAGGAGGCGATTGCGATTTTCCTTCGGCAGGCCGGTGCCGTTGTCGATCACGTCGATCACGATCTCGCCGTCCCGGCGCTTGACCGAAACATCGATGCGGCCGCGTCCGAGTTCCTCCGGTGGAACTGCCGCGATCGCTTCCGTCGCGTTCTTCACGATGTTGGTGAGCGCCTGGCTGATCAGCCGCCGGTCGAACTTCGCCGGCATGTGCTCGGCCTCGGTCTTGATCTCGATGTCGATGTCCGGATTGCCCACGCGCTGCAGGAATACGACCTGCCGCGCGGTGTCGGCTACGTCCTCGGCGGTCATCACCGGCTTCGGCATGCGGGCGAAACGCGAGAACTCATCCACCATGCGCTTGATGTCGTCGACCTGGCGCACGATCGTGTCGGTGCACTGCTCGAAGACCGCTTTGTCTTCGGTGATGACTTTCGAGTATTTGCGCTTGAGGCGCTCGGCCGAGAGCTGGATCGGGGTCAGCGGATTCTTGATCTCGTGCGCGATGCGCCGTGCGATGTCGGCCCAGGCGGAGGTGCGCTGCGCGGTGACAAGATCAGTGATGTCGTCCAGCGTCACCACATAGCCGTGGTCCTCATCGGCCGACTGCTCGGTGGTGACCCGCACCGACAGATTGCGCTCGCGCATGTCGCGGCTGATCGTGATCTGTCCCTGCACTAGGCGATGCGCGCCGGATCGCGCGTCGGTGAACAGCGGCTCGAGTTCAGGCATCACCTCGATCAATTGGCGACCGGCGGCAGCGGTCTCGCTCTGTCCGATCAGCTTCTCGGCCGAGCGGTTGAGAATGCTGATCTTGCCGTTCGCGTCGACACCAATGACGCCGGCGCTGGCGCCGGCGAGCACCGCTTCGGTGAAACGACGGCGGCTGTCGATCTGGTCGCGTGCGCGCATCAGGTCGTCGCGCTGCGTGCGCAGCTCCTGCGTCATCTTGTTGAAGGTCTCGCCGAGCTGGGAGAGGTCGCCCTCCCCGCGCCGCACCGGCACCTGCACATAGAGATTGCCGGTCGAAACCAGATTGGCGGCGCCGATCAGACGGCGGATCGGCGCGACCAGCCGGTTCGCAAAATTGAGGCCGAGCCAGACCGCGGAAAGCAGCACGATCAGCGTAATGACGGTGTACATCAGCGCGAAGGCGATCTGCACGCCGACGCGGCGCGCTTCGAGGTTCGCGAATTCCTGCACGCTCTCCTTGGTCGCCTCGAGCTGTTCGATGACGCGCGGATCAAGCGGCCGCGCCACATAGAGGTAGGTATCGTCATAGCCGCGCAGCTTGATGACCGCGGCGACGCTCTTCGTCTCCAGAAACATCGCGACCTGCGGCTCGTTGTCGCCGACCGCGGAGAGCGCGCCCGCAGCGGCCGACGGTCCGATATCGCCGACGCCTTCGATATCGGCCTTTTCGATCACCGTCAGATCGTTGTGCACCATCAAGGTCAGCGGCAGCCCACGCACGCGCGCCTGTGCGGTCAGGAACTGGCGGAAGCGTTCGCGGTCGCCGTCGAACAGCGGCTTCGCCCGGCTGACGTCGACCGCCATCGCGGCGAGCTCGTTGCGGATCAGGGAGGCATGCTCGGTGAAATAGATCTGCGAAACGGTGAGCGAGTTCTCGATCACGCTCTGGATGCGGGTCGAGAACCAGGGCGCAAGCCCGCGGTCGAGCGTGATGCTGGCGACGAACGCGAGAAGCACCGCGGGAGCCGCCGCGATCAAGGAGAACAGCAAGATGATGCGCACATGGAGCCGCGCCCCGGCCCGGCCGCGCCGGCGCGCCACGAGGATCTGCCAGATTTCCCGGCCGATCACGCCGACCAGGAGCAGCGAAGCGAACAGGTCGACGAGGAGCAGCGTGACGACGACGCGATGTGTCGGCGCTATCGGCGTGAAGCCCGTGAGCACCACGAAGGTCACGGTCGCCGACAACAGCGCGAGCACGACGGCGCTTGCGCCAAAAACGCGCGAGGACGGCCGGGATGGTGAGGCACCGCCGGGATCGGCGAGTGCGATGTCTTCAGTGCTCAACGTCGACAGCCCCGTGTCCCCGACGACACAAATCAGATGGGTCGTCGGAATTCATTGATGTATTTCTACAACAATGTTGCCCGATTGCGACAAAACCGGGGCGCAAATCGGCTTTTGTGGACGTTTCGGGAATCAGCCGCTGGTGCGGATCACCTGGATGTCGAGGTCGCGGATCTTCTTGCGCAGCGTGTTGCGATTGACCCCGAGCAGGTCCGCTGCGCGAATCTGATTGCCCCGGGTTGCGGCCAGCGCCGCGGACAGCAGCGGGTACTCAACCTCGCGCAGGATGCGGTGATAGAGCCCGGGCGGCGGCAGGCCATCGCCGAAATTGGCGAAGTAGTGAGAGAGGTGCCGCTCCATCGCGGACGTGATCGTGTCTTCGGATCGCCCCTCCTCGTCCGGAGCGGAGACTGCCGGCTGCACCAGCTCGGCATCAATCACCGCGCCAGTGATCGTCTCCTGCGGATAGAGCGCCGATAGCCGCCGCGCGAGGTTTTCGAGTTCGCGCACATTACCCGGCCAGCGGTATCGCTTCAGCTTCTCGAGCGCCGCGGCATCGACCTGCTTGGCCGGCAGGCCTTCACGCTCCGCCAGCGCAAAGAAGTGGCGCATCAGGTCGGGCACGTCCTCGGCCCGTTCGCGCAGCGGCGGCAGCCGCAGCGGCACGACATTGAGGCGGAAGAACAGGTCCTCGCGGAACAGGCCTTGCTGGATCAGCACGCGCAGGTCCTTGTTGCTTGCGGCAACAATGCGCACGTCAGTCTTGATCGGGGTGCGCCCGCCGACGGTCGTATACTCGCCCTGTTGCAGCACGCGCAGGAGCCGGGTCTGGGCCTCCATCGGCATGTCGCCGATCTCGTCGAGAAACAGTGTGCCGCCCTCGGCCTGCTCGAACCGGCCTGAGGCGCGCGTGTTCGCGCCCGTGAAGGCGCCCTTCTCGTGACCGAACAGTTCGGATTCCACGAGATCGCGCGGGATCGCCGCCATGTTGATTGCGACGAACGGGCCGGAGCGGCGCTTGCCGTAGTCGTGCAACGCGCGCGCCACCAGCTCCTTGCCGGTGCCGGATTCCCCGGTGATCATCACCGTCAGGTCCGTCTGCATCAGCCGCGCGACGAAGCGGTAGATCTCCTGCATCGCCGGCGAGCGCCCGACCAGCGGGATCGCGCCGAGGTCTTCCGCCTTGGCGGGCTCGCGCACACGCTCTTTCGGCTCGGACAGCGCGCGCCCGACGATGGTGATCAGCTCCTTCAGATCGAAGGGCTTCGGCAGATACTCATATGCGCCGCGCTCCGAGGCGCGAATCGCGGTCATGAACGTGTTCTGCGCGCTCATGACAATGACCGGCAGCTCGGGACGCATCTTCTTGATGCGAGGCAAGAGATCGAACGCGTTCTCATCCGGCATCACCACGTCGGTGATGACGAGGTCGCCGTCGCCCTGGCTCACCCAGCGCCATAACGTTGCGGCGTTTCCGGTCGAGCGCACCTCATATCCGGCGCGCGAGAGCGCCTGATTGAGCACGGTCCTGATCGCTGCATCGTCGTCGGCGACCAGTATGTTTCCTGCTGGCATTCGCTACCTCTTCAGGTTCCGCCGCCCGGCACGGCGCCGTCCCCTGTGAACATCGGCATCAACACTCGGAAAACGGTATGTCGCGGCTGCGACTCGCATTCGATGATCCCGCCGTGATCGCCCACGATCTTGGCGACCAGCGCGAGGCCGAGACCGGAGCCGGTCGGCTTCGTCGTCACGAACGGATCGAACAGATGCGGCAAGAGATCGGCGGGCACGCCCGAGCCGTTGTCCTTCACGCAGAACTCGAGCGGCAGCGACACGCGCATCTTGCTGCCTGGGATTTGCAGGCGCACGCCGGGGCGGAATGCGGTGGTGAGCTCGATCTGGCCGTCCGGCTGATCGCCGATCGCTTCGGCCGCGTTCTTCACCAGATTGAGGAAGATCTGGATGAACTGGTCGTGGTTCGCGAGCACATCCGGCAGTGAGGGATCGTAGGTCTCGACGAACTTGATGTGCCGTGCGAAGCCGGAAAACGCCAGCTTCTTCACGCGGTCGAGCACGACATGAATGTTGACCGGCTCACGCTCGACCGGGCGCTCGTCGGCGAACACTTCCATGCGGTCGACCAGCTTGACGATCCGGTCTGCCTCATCGCAAATCAGGCGCGTGAGCGTGCGGTCGTCATCGGCCGCGGACTGCTCGAGCAGTTGCGCCGCCCCGCGTATCCCTGAGAGTGGATTCTTGATCTCGTGCGCCAGCATGGAGGCAAGCGCGATCACCGAGCGCGCGGCGCCGCGATGGGTGAGCTGCCGGTTCATCTTGTCGGCGATGGTGCGCTCCTGCAGCATCACGACGACGTGGCCGGGCCGTTCGGGCACCGGCGCCACATTGAGATCGACGAGACGTTCGCCCGGATTGCGCGGCGTCGAGAGATCGACGCGATACTCGTTCACCGCGGAGCCGTGGTGGCGCACCTGCTCGACCAATGCCAGCAGCGGCGAGCCGAACGGCACCAGATCGCGCAATACGTGCCGGCGTAACAGCAGCATGGAGACTTCAAAGAAGGATTCGGCCGCGACGTTTGCCTCCACGATCTTGCCGTCCGGTCCGATCATCAGGATCGGATGCGGCAGCGCATTGAGCACCGTGTCGGCGCTCTCCGGGGGAAATGAGACGATCTGCTCGGCGTGGCTCACGCGGCCGCCCTCCAGCCGAAGTCACCAAACGCGGCGGAGAGGCGCTGGCGCACGTCCACCGGCTCTTCCGGGGTGAGCACATGCGCACGTGCGGCCTTGAGCCGATCCGGCGAAATGCCTGCCGTTTCCGCCGCCGCATCGAGCGCCCAGCCGAGATGTTTCCGCGCGTGGCGCACACCGATGCGCGCGCCATGGTGGGTCAACATCTCCTCATAGAGTGCGACGACGAGATCATGCTGCTCGGCGAGCACGGGCGCGACGCGCTTCTCGCCGGTTGAGAGATAGTGCGCGAGGTCGCCGGGAAACCAGGGGCGGCCCTGCGCGCCGCGGCCGACCATCACGGCGTCCGCGCCGGAAGCCGTGAGCGCTGCGACTGCTGCCTCGAAGCTCGTCACGTCGCCATTGACGACAACCGGAATGGACACCGCACGCTTCACCGCGCGCACCGCCGCCCAGTCTGCCGATCCTTTGTAGAACTGGCAGCGCGTGCGGCCATGCACGGTGATCAACTGAATGCCGGCCGTTTCGGCGCGGCGCGCAAGCTCCGGCGCATTGCGTGAGGTGTCGTCCCAGCCGAGCCGCATCTTCAGCGTGACTGGCACGCTGACGGCTCCGACGGTCGCTTCGATCAGGCTCAGCGCATGGTCGAGATCGCGCATCAGCGCAGAGCCCGACTCCTTGCCGGTCACGTGCTTGGCCGGACACCCCATGTTGATGTCGATGATGTCGGCGCCGGCGTCGGCCGCGCTTCGTGCGCCTTTGGCCATCCAGCGCGCCTCGCAGCCGGCGAGCTGCACGATATTGAGCCGCAGCCCCGCACCGTCGAGCCGGCGCTGCTGCTCGCGCCGGCCCTCGATCAGCGCGGCACTTGCGATCATCTCCGAGACGACGAGGCCAGCGCCCAGTTTGGTGGCAAGCCGCCGAAACGGTGCATCGGTGATGCCCGACATCGGAGCGAGAAAGACGCGATTAGGCACCGTGAGTGGTCCCACGGCCAACGGCCCCGCAAAATCCCCCGCCATTGGAGGCACTTTCACGTCAATGCACACGAATTAGGCGCTCTATCATCTGCTTATACTTTAGCCATTTCCACGTGTACCGCAAGTGCTGCGGTGCAGCAATATCCCCAGGCTCACCAAGGCTGTGAAAAGGCATTTGCGATGCTGAACGCAGGCGCTAAAGCCTTCGTTTGGTAGCAGAAAGCAGGGCAGACATGGCGATCCGCGTGGCCGCGGTGGTGGTGGCAGCCGGGCGCGGAACGCGCAGCGGGCTTGATTATCCCAAGCAATACAAGGCGATGGGCGGTTCGCCCATGGTGCGGGAGAGCCTGCGGATCTTCGCCACGCACCCCGGCGTCGACCTCGTGCTGCCGGTGATCCACCAGGATGACGGCGATCGCTTCGCCAGGGCCGCAGCAGGGCTCCGCGTCGCGGAGCCGGTTTACGGCGGCGCGACTCGCCAGGGCTCCGTGCATGCGGGCCTCGAGGCCCTATCGGGCGACCGTCCCGACATCGTTCTGGTGCACGACGCCGCGCGCCCGTTCACGTCGGCCGCACTGGTCGACCGCGCGATCGCGGCGGCCGAGAAGACCGGCGCCGCGATCCCCGCCCTTCCCGTCACCGACACGGTGAAGCTAGTCGACAACGACAGTCTCATCACCGCGACGCTTGATCGCTCGCATCTGCGTACCGTCCAGACGCCGCAGGCGTTCGCCTTTTCCGCGCTGCTTGATGCGCATCACCGCGCGGTGAGCGCAGGGCGCTCAGATTTTTCCGACGACGCGGCGCTTGCCGAATGGGCCGGGCTCAAAGTCGTGGTATTCGAAGGTGAGCCCGGCAACATGAAGATGACGACACCCGACGACTTCACCCGCGCCGAGCGCGACGCGCAGGCGGCGCTCGCCGATATCCGCACCGGTATCGGCTATGACATCCATGCCTTCGATTCCGGCGGCGATCATGTGTGGCTCGGCGGCGTGAAGATCCCGCATGCGCGCAAGCTTGCAGGGCATTCCGATGCGGACGTCGCGCTCCATGCGTTGACCGACGCGATCCTCGGCGCGCTTGCCGATGGCGACATCGGCGTGCACTTTCCGCCAAGTGACGAGAAATGGCGCGGCGCCTCGTCCGACAGGTTCCTCGCGTTCGCGGTCGAGCGCGTGAAGGCACGCGGCGGCGTGGTGAGCCACCTCGACGTCGCGATCGTCTGCGAGGCCCCGCAGATCAATCCGCGCCGCAACGAGATGCGCGCGCGGATTGCCGAAATCGCCGGGCTTTCGATCGACCGCGTCGGCGTGAAGGCAACCACCAACGAGAAGCTCGGCGCGATCGGTCGCGCCGAAGGGATCGCGGCCTACGCCACCGCGACGGTCCGCCTGCCCTGGACGCAGCCATGATCGATGCGGAGACGCGCGCGCTCAGCGTTCGCGTGCTCGACGCGTGCCGCGCACGCAAGTGGATGGTTGCGACGGCGGAGTCCTGCACCGGCGGCCTTGTCGCGGGCGCGCTCACCGAAATTGCCGGCTCGTCCGATGTGGTCGACCGCGGCTTCGTCACCTATTCGAACGCCGCCAAGATGGCGATGCTCGGTGTGCCGGAAGCAACGCTACGCCAGTATGGCGCGGTGAGCCGCCAGACCGCGCTGGCGATGGCGAGCGGCGCGCTGGCGCGTGCCGATGTCCACCTCACCGTGGCGATCACCGGCGTCGCCGGCCCCGGCGGTGGCACGCCTGAGAAGCCGGTCGGCCTCGTGCATCTAGCCGTCGCCACCAGGGATGGCGGGCTCGCCCACCGCGAGAAGCGCTACGGCGATATCGGACGCAGCGAGGTGCGCTGCCTCTCGGTGGTCGAAGCGCTCGCGATGCTGCTGGAGCAGGCAGGTTGAATTTCACTGTCATCCCGGAAGCCGCGCAGCGGCTATCCGGGATCCATAAACACAATCGGTGAATTATCCGCGAGGCTTGTGATTATGGATCCCGGCTCTCGCTACGCTCGGCCGGGATGACGGGAAATCAGCGCCCGAGCTTCTTGCGCAGCATCGCGCCGATGATGTCGGAATAGTCGTCGGTCCAGGCCACGACGACGCCAGCCTCGGTCTTCTCCCAGCCCTCGGCGCCAAGCAGGGCGCCAAAGTCCGCCTCATTGCGTGCCAGCACTGCCACCATGGCGGCCGCACGCAGATCGGCGGTGAAGTCGAGCTCGTTACGGTCGGTCTTCACCAGCGTGCTCAGGCCTTCGGTCGCGCCCACGGCGGCCACGACTCTTGCGAGCTCGAGGTGCCGGTTGGAGATGTGCATGAGCAGCATGCCGTGTGGTGCAAGGTGCGCGAGGTAGCCGCGCAGCGCCTCCCGGGTGAGCAGGTGCGTCGGGATCGCGTCGGAGGAAAACGCATCGAGCACGATCAGATCGAACTGCTGCGGCGAGGCGGCGAGTGTGAGGCGCGCATCGCCGACCACGATGGGTGCATCGGGCGCGCAGCTTGCGAGGAAGCGGAATATGTCCGGGTCACGCGCAAGACGCACGACCTCGGGATCGATCTCGAAGAAGGTCCAGGTCTCGCCGTCCTTGCGGTGGCAGGCCATGCTCCCGGCGCCGAGCCCGACCACCGCGACATGATCGAGCTTGCCCGCCGCGGCCGCACGAGCGGCGCTCGTCGCCTCCGAAATCGGTCCGCCGAAATAGTAGTAGGTGAGCGGCTCGGGTCGCCCGGTGACCGGAGTGCCGTCGGCCTCCCGCATCCGTTCGGCGCCATGGATGGTGTTGCCGTGCACGAGCATGCGATGCGTGCCCGTCATGGTCTCGACCACCCGGTGCACGCCGAAGAAGCTGCGCGTCTGCTCGATCAGGCGCAGACCCGGCTGCCATAGTCCGGTGATGATGAAGGCGCAGACCGCAAGCGCCGCCAAACGTGCCGGATCGCGCCGCTGCAGCAGCATCAAGCCGACCAGCGCTACCAGGACGACCTGCAGGGCCACGCCGAGCCCGCCTGGAATGCGCAAGCCGGCAAGGTAGAGAATGGCGGCAAGCGGTGCGACCGCGATCGCCGGGGAAATGCGCCAAAGGAATTCGCGCAGCGGGCCATGCAGCGCACTAGGTAGCGCGAGCACTGCCGCGATGACCAAGATCGGATACTCGTAGGTGGTGTTGAACAGATGCGGCGCAGCCAAGCCGGCGAAGATGCCACCGATCACGCCGCCGAGCGAGGTCCAGAGATAGAATTCGGTGAGCAGCGCCGGCGCCGGACGGCGCGCGTAGACTTCGCCATGGCACGCAAGCGCCAGCACGAACAGCGCGAGCAGATTGAGCGCCATCGAGGCAAGCCAATATTCGCGGTCACCGCCGAGTAGCGTGATGGCAAGCGGCGCCACGAGAAACGGTACGATCTTGAGGACGAGGTCGTGCGAGAACCACGGTTTCTCGCGGAATACACCCACGAAGGTGAGTAGATAGAGCGCAAGCGGCAGCACCCAGAGCAAGGGCGCGGCGGCGATGTCGGTCGAGATGTAGGCCGTCACCGCGATGACGAGACCCGCCGGAATGGCAGCGAGTGCCGCCCAGATGGCGCGGTCGCGCCATGATGGGCGCTGCACGGCTGCGGCGGCGACAGCCATCCCGTTGCCGCGCGCCACAATCATCGCGGCAGCCGCGATCAGGATGGCAAGGCCGGCAAAGCCGACGGACCACGCCCAGGCCTGTGTCCGCAGCGTGAGCAGCGACTCGAGCGCCAGCGGATAGGCGAGCAGCGCCGCGAACGAGCCGAGGTTCGAGGCGGCATAGAGCACATACGGATTGCGCGCCTGCACGTGTCCGCTCGCCGCGAACCAGCTTTGCAGCAACGGTGCGCTGGCAGAGAGCGCGGCGAACGGCAGACCGATGGAGGCCGCGAACAGCGCGACGAGCCACAGCCCGATGCCGGTCGAGGGCGGCATGTCAAAGCCGTGCGCGATGCCGATCGGCAGCGTGAGGGCCGCGGCCGCCAGCACGCCGAGATGCACGAGCGCAGCCTGACTCAGACTGAGGGTACGCGCGAGCAGATGCGCGTAGGCGTAGCCGATCAGCAGCGCGGCCTGAAAGAACACCATCGCGACCGACCACACCGCCGGCGCACCGCCGAGCATCGGCAGCACCATCTTGGTGAACATCGGCTGCACGGCGAACAGCAGCAGCGCCGAGGCGAACAGCGTGACGGCAAACAGCGCGGGCGCAAGGCGCAGCCGCGCCTCCAGTGCGAGCGAATGTTCCTGGATGGCCATGGCCGGAAGGTACCGGCATCGGTCTTAAGAAGCGCTTACCCGCTGAGATCAGGCGATTTTCGACCTTCCATAGACCTGGTCGGCGCGGCGCTCGAAGGCCTGCGAAAAGCGCCGGAACGCGGTGTCGAACATCGCGCCCATCAGCATCGCGAACATGCGGCTCTTGAATTCGTAGGAGATGAAGAACTCGACGTCGGAGAGACGATCGCCGACGGGGTGGAAATCCCAGCGGTTCTCCATGCGGCTGAACGGCCCATCCAGATATTCGACCAGGACCTGCAGGTTTAACCGGTCGAGCGTCACGCGGCTGGTGAAGGTCTCGCGGATCACCTTGTAGGCGACCGTCATCTCGGCAACGACGGTTTCGATTCCCTCCCCGGTGTCGGTCCGCTTGCGGATGCGCATCGACTGGCACAGCGGCACGAATTCCGGGTAGCGCTCGATGTCGGCGACCAGGTCAAACATTTCGGCGGCAGCATGACGCACGCGCCGCTTGGTACGAAATTGCGGCATCAGGTAAGCCCCTGCGTGCGGGCGAATGCGGCGTCAGCGTCATCGCAAAACCGAAAGACATGCAGGTGCCCGCCGAACCGTTCGAGACCGGCCACGATCTGCGGCCGGCTTTCCTTTGGGAAGCACCATGCGAAACGGAGCAGGCCGGCATCGAACTTTTCTGGACAGCCCTCGGGCAAATCCGGTTTCTGCGTGCCGTAGTCTTTGATGGTGCGTCCAAGAATGCGCCGAAGGCAGGTGACACGCGGATAATCAAGCCAGATGAGTGTGTCGGCGCGGGGCATGCGCAGATCGAACGTTTCGGCAAAATTTTCGTCCATCACCCATTGCGGAGTCTCGGTCAGCAGACGTACTCGCTCCCGCGCTTCTGCGGTTTCGCGGTACTTCCACCCGGGAGCCCAGTGATGGAGATCGAGATAGTGCGCCGGCACCGCGAGTTTTGCGGCGAGGCGGGTTGAAAGGGTGGTTTTGCCCGACCCCGGCGACCCGATCACCAGCACGCGCTGCATCAACGCGCGAGCGAGGCGCGCGCGGCTTTGAGCCGCGCGAAGTCGTCGCCGGCGTGATGCGAGGAGCGCGTCAGCGGCGAGGCCGAGACCATCAGGAAGCCTTTGGCGTAGGCGATGGTCTCGTAGGTCTTGAACTCGTCGGGTGGCACGAAGCGCACCACTTCGTGGTGCTTGCGCGTGGGCTGGAGGTATTGGCCGATGGTGAGGAAGTCGACGTCGGCGGCGCGCAGGTCGTCCATCAGCGCGAGCACCTCGTTCCGCTCTTCACCGAGGCCGACCATGATGCCGGACTTGGTGAACATCGATGGATCGAGCTCCTTGACCTGCTGCAGCAGCCGAATGGAGGCGAAGTAGCGCGCGCCGGGGCGAACCGTCAGATACTTCGAGGGCACCGTTTCGAGGTTGTGGTTGAACACGTCTGGCCTCGCGGCGACCACGATCTCGGCCGCGCCGTCCTTGCGCAAGAAATCCGGCGTCAGCACTTCGATGGTGGTCGTGGGCGTTGCCGCGCGGATCGCGCGGATTACCTGCGCGAAATGCTCCGCCCCGCCGTCAGCAAGATCATCACGATCGACCGAGGTGATGACCACATGGCTCAGGCCGAGCTTGGCGACCGCCTCGGCGACGTGCTTGGGCTCAGTCGGATCGAGCGCGCCGGGCAGACCGGTCTTCACGTTGCAGAACGCGCAGGCGCGCGTGCAGGTGTTACCCATGATCATGAAGGTGGCGTGCTTCTTCGCCCAGCACTCGCCGATGTTGGGGCAGCCCGCCTCCTCGCACACCGTGTGCAGGCCGTTCTCCTTCACGATGCGATGCGTCTCGGCATAGCCGCGCGAAACCGGCGCTTTCACGCGAATCCAGTCCGGTTTGCGCAGGATGGGCGTGTCCGGCCGATGCGCCTTCTCGGGGTGGCGCGGACGGGACGCGGTCAGATTGTCGACAACGACGGCCATGACGAGCCTTTCGGCTCTTACTTACGCAGGCCTGAGATGCGTCGCAAGGCCGCGACGCGCCGGGCAGTGTCTCACTTTGAAATCGCGAGGATCGTTAGCCCCACTCCTATCAGCACGGGAGGAAACAAGTGGAAACCCAAAATCCATCCGACAATCGTTGTGATCCAGGATGAAGCGGGCGGCAATCGACTAGCAAAGAACAAGCTGCCGATCCCCCCCAGCAGCGCGAAGAGGCCAATCGTAAAGGCTTGATCGCTTGTTAGCTGGCTGGTGGACGTTGGGCCCCCAAGCGACAAGAACCACAAGGA
Source organism: Xanthobacteraceae bacterium (assembly GCA_049698215.1). Taxonomy (GTDB): domain Bacteria; phylum Pseudomonadota; class Alphaproteobacteria; order Rhizobiales; family Xanthobacteraceae; genus PALSA-894. The sequence continues at coordinate 17,065 of JBAVXH010000377.1, forward strand.
GCCGGCGAAAGCTCCGATCAGTGCGACACCGCCGCCTGCCAAGATGGCCCGCATCATGAGGCTACCTCGCGTAACTGAGACACTGCCAAGCGCCGTATCAGAGGTAGAGGACGTAGGACACCACCGCGACGCTGAGCACCAGGATCACCGCGATCGCGATCAGCGCGTCCTTGCCGATGACCAACGCGACGGCGCTGATCGCAATCACGGCGATGCACGCGGTGATCAGCGTGACGATCTGCCAGCCGGACAGCCCGCGTTGAGCCATGCATGATCCTTGAGGCGCCATGAGCGGCGCCACCATTGGTCGCGCGAGCCGCCTTCGGGTTCAAACCGTCCCGACCGGCGTGGCGGGCGAGCCGACGGCGCCGGGGAGCCGCAGCGGCGGGGCGGTCAAGAGGAAGCGATTGCGCTTGTTGGCGCGCAGCCAGTTGGCAAGCTCGCTCAGGTGCCAGATCTCGCCGAGATAGACGCCGAGCTTGAACAGGCAGTGCGCATGTAAGGGCAGCGCCGCGCAGTGGTCGGCATGCTCGTCGCATGGCCGCGAGGGCACGCCCTCCACAGCGTAGTTGTCCGAGATCAGCGCGACCGCGCCCGAATCCGTCACCCATTGCTGCAGCCGCGCGTCGCGTCCGTCGAGCACCGCGCAGATATCATGCACCGACTCGTCCGGCTCGCGGTCGAACTCGAGCAGCACTTGATCGAAGCCGGTGCGGAAGCAGACAAAGTCGCCCTCTTCCACCACCACCTTGTCCTTCTCCATCACCATCATCAGGTCGTCGTAGCCGACCATTTTGCGCGGACGGCCGAAGTGGGCGAGCAGGTCGATCATCACGGCACGGCCCTGCACGCAGGCGCGCGCCATGTTTTCCACGCCGAGCCGCGTTGCGCCCTTGTGGCCGGCCGTCGCTGTCTCCTTGCCGCCGCGATAATCGACCGGGCCGACGATGTCCTCGCCGGCGCGGAAGCCGTTGTAGAACACCATCTCGCGCTTGCCGTCCCCGTCGACGTCGAACTCCTGCCCGACATGCGCGAGCGTGTCCCACTGGGTCGAGTACTGCAGCGTGAGCTGCACCACGTCATCACACACGATGTCGACGAGCTTCGGATCCTCGCGCGACAGCGGATAGGTCATGTTCGGCTTGCCGCCGCGCTGCGTCGGCGCGAGCACCGGCGGATTGCGGCGCGGATTGAGGATGCTGCCGCCCGGGTAGTCGAGCGGCATCGAGAGGCAGAAGGTCTTGCCCTCGCGCACCTCGGCGACGCCCTGCTTCACCTTCTCGGGCGTCACCAGGTTGAGCCGGCCGAGCTGATCGTCGGGGCCGAAATCGCCCCAGGTCGAGCCAGCGGGTTTGATCTTCCAGCGCGGATTGGGCACTTGCTTTTCCTCGTTCCCGTTGTCGGTGCCAGACTACCCAGCCCTGCCCTCTCCCGTCGAGCACATGCCCCGTCTCCGCAAATCCTTCTTCAACCGCAGCGTCCACGAGGTCGCGCCCGACTTGATCGGCGCGACGTTCCTGTTCCGCGGGGTCGGCGGTATCATTGTCGAGGTCGAGGCCTATCATCACACCGACCCGGCCGCGCATTCCTACGGCGGGCAGACCGAGCGCAATGGCGTGATGTTCGGCCCACCCGGCTACGCGTACGTCTACCGCTCCTACGGTATCCACTGGTGCGTGAATTTCGTGTGCGAGCCTGCGGGCAGCGCGAGCGCCGTCTTGATCCGCGCCCTCGAGCCGACGGAACGCCTCGCCGCGATGCAGCGGCGGCGGCACACGCAGGATGCGCGGCTG
>JBAVXH010000378.1:0-7592 GCA_049698215.1 Xanthobacteraceae bacterium
GCCGCGGCGCCGCTTTTTTTTGTTCCATGTAGTGGTGTCCGAGTAGTCTTGCGGTGCGATAGTATTCACCGCGGTATTGGAATGCATCAATTAACGAAATCTTAACCGAAATCACTCAGTCAGAGCGTGAATTCTGTTCGTGACCGTGTCGCTGCAGCACTAGTCGAAGCAACGCTGCGCTGCCTAATGTCAGCTCACGATTTCAAACCGATGGAGGGCACAAATGCGCGTGATCTTGGGTTCGGTAGCGGCCTTGGCGATGGTAACTGCGGCGTCAGCAGCGGATCTTCCGGTGAAGTCACCGCCTCCGGCGCCCGTGATGGCTCCGGTCTGGAACTGGACCGGCTTCTACATCGGCGTCAACGGCGGCTATAGCTGGGGTCGCTCGTCCCGCGACCTGAACTTCTTCAATCCTCTCAACGGAGTGCTCATCGCCTCCGGCACCGGCGGCGGCCGTGATCTGAACGGCGGCCTGTTCGGCGGTCAGCTTGGATACAACTGGCAGACCTCTAACTGGGTGTTCGGCATCGAGACCGACGCACAGTGGACTGGCCAGAAGGGCAGCACGACTGTCCTCTGTCCTGTTGCCGGGTGCTTCCCGACCGCCGTCGCGGCCGGCACAGGCGTGGGGGCAGGCCTCAGCGACAAGCTCGAGTGGTTCGGAACCTTCCGTGGCCGTGGCGGTATGTTGGTGACGCCGAGCGTCCTTCTGTATGTAACCGGCGGCTTGGCCTACGGCAGCGTACAAACCGAGGTGGCGCTGTCCGGGTTCACGGCGGGCGGCCTTCCGGTCACCGCCATTGGGTCGAGGAGCAGCGACAAATTCGGCTGGACGTTGGGCGGTGGCGTCGAGGCGATGTTCGCCGGCAACTGGAGCGCCAAGATCGAGTACCTCTATATGGATCTCGGCTCGATCAGCAATTCGGTGGTTCTCCCAACCGCGTCCGGATTTCCTCTCGGCGCAAACGTCACCAGCCGTGTGACGGACAGCATCATCCGCGGCGGCATCAGCTATCACTTCTCGGCCGGCCCAGGACCGGTGGTCGCGCGCTACTAGGCGACTTCTACCAAATCAAGTTAAGCTTTCCCGGACTTTGCGGCGCCCTAACGGGCGCCGCTTCGTTGTGGGGTTCGCGATGGCCTCGATCCGGGGCTCCTGTAGCGCGCTTCAGATCTTTGCGCAGGAGGCCGCAACAGGAAGCCTCGCCGCTAGGCCCGGCGCCGATCATTTGGCTGCGATGCAGCCCGCGACTATGCGATAAGCAAGTCTGCGATGCGTGCAGATCGCACGACAGCGTCGCCAAGCTGTCCGAAGCCGGCCGCGTCCTTTGGCGGGGACGCTAATCTGGTTCCCGAGCGCTCATCCATTTGTGGCGTCCACACGTCCCGGCTTTTGAGCAGGTAGACACCGTATGCAACCTGAACACGGCTATGCCCATCGGCTGCGAACGCTTGCTGGATTTCGTATGCGGACCACGCCGCATTCGTGATGATAGCGGCCTCCACAAGGGCACTGCGATATCCCGGGCGAAGCACGACATCGGCTCCGAAGGCCGACACGAGCTTGCGTGCCGAAGCCTGAACAACGACCAGCAAACGGTCCAGAATTCCACGGAGCGAATGAACGGTGGCGAGTGACAGGTAGTCGGCCGGGTTCAAGAACACATCCACCGCTGCCGAAACGGCACCGCAGCCGCTGTGTCCGAGGACCACAATGAGTCTGAGGCTGCCCAAATGGTCGATGGCGTATCTCAGGCTGCCGAGGGCATCGCTGCCGACTCCGTTGCCTGCTGCGCGGACGACGAACAAATCGTTCGGGCCCTCGTTGAAGATCAGCTCCAGCGGAACGCGCGCGTCCGAGCAACCGAGAATCGCGGCGAACGGGCGCTGAGACGGTGCGGCGTCGGCGCCGGGCAACAATCCGAAATCCCGCGCATCCACATCGATGACGTGACGCACCGAGCCTTCCCCGTCCTTCACGTTGTTAAGGAGTTCGGCGAAGGCGCGGTTTCCCTCCTGGAGCCGCAGCAACGCGGCCTCGGTGGTCGCGGGTCTTGATCGGACCTGCGGGTTTTCACCGTCATAGCGGTAAACGATTTCGACTATTTGCATCGCACCGGCTGGCTACAGCCCATCGAGCGTCGTTAGCTTACGTCTAGAGTTGACCGTAGCGCTTGAGAACGGCCACGCAGCGCTGACTCACTTCATGCTGGCGCTCGGCCAGCGTTGCACCGCACCTCCAGAGGGCAGCGGCGGTAATGCCCTGAGAGCGGTCGCACAGACGAAGCGCTGCGGACTTGCAGGGCAGCATCTCCAGTGCCTTCTTGCGGTCGAACTCCTCCGCCGTTGAGGCAGACGCGGCACACGTCAGTGCGGCAGCGATAAGCGTCCTAGTCAAAACCATGCTTCCCCACCTGTGCTGCAGCGCCGAGGCCCGAGAAGTTACGATCACGACCGCATGACAACCCACCCTTTCATCGGATTGCGGTGTCCCCCATTCGGATTGGTCAATGATACTTGAGTCGAAGTCTGCCGCTTCCAGACCAAGGCGAGCGCTATTTGAGTACCGCGCGCGGGCCTGAGCACGTGGCACACTGTCCTTCCCCCTAGAGACTGGAGGACGCCGCATGAACGCCGCAACGGAAGAATTGAAAAGCCTTCGCGACCGCTATGGCGATTGGCTCCTCACGCTGCTGACGGCCCTGCTGATCCTGATGCTGTTCGTGTTGGCGCCATTGCAGGCCGCGGGGCATCTTGTATTTCAAGGATTAGCCGTCGCCGGACTGCTGGCGATCATTGGTGGGATGCTCATCATCTCCACCAGTCGCCTAGCCGTGACGTTGATGGCGATCGCTTTCGTTGCCAACGCGTGCGTTTTCTTCTGGCGGATAAATCACCCGCCCTGGCCTCTTGATCTCTATCTGATCGCGGGAGGGTGGCTGGTTGTCTCGCTCACATTGGGCACCGTGATTGCCGGGGCCGTCTTCAAGCGCGGACTGGTAACTTATCATCGCATCATTGGAGCGATACTGCTGTATCTGCTCATCGCGCTGACCTTCGCGACCCTGTTCGCATTCGTTGGCCTGACAATCCCGTCTTCCTTCAAGGGCATTGTGTTTGAAGAGGAGCCGCAACTCGTGAACTCGATAATTTACCTGAGCTTCGTCACTCTCACCTCGACGGGTTACGGCGATATCGTCCCGCTTCATCCGCTGGCGCGAAGCCTCTGTAACCTGGAAGCGGTGATCGGTCAGCTCTTCCCCGCCACGCTGCTTGCAAGAGTTGTCACGCTCCAGAATCAGGTGTTTCGCGCATAGAGAGACTGAGCTAATCCCGCTTGCAGATGCGTCGATCCCGCGGAGCTGTTGTCGTAGAGGTTTCAACCCGATGTGCTCCAGCACGTGGGTGCGCCCAACGAATCGGTACCAAGTCAACAAAAATGCGCCGCTGCAGGACCCGCTTTTTATCGTTTCATGTCCTGGTCCAAAGCCGTCTTGCGGTACCATAGTATTCAATACGGTATTCCAATGCATCATCTTGCGGAACTCCAACGGAAATCACTCAGTCGGAGCGTGAATTCTGTTCGTGACCGTGTCTCCGCAGCACTAGTCGGAACCGTTGCGTTGCCTAGTGTGGGCCCCAACGATTCATGGAGGTCACTATGCGGGTGTTATTGGCTTCGGTTGCGGCGATCGCGATGATCACATCGGCTTCGGCAGCGGATTTGCCGGTGAGGCCGCCCGCGCCCGCCCCGGTCATGGCTCCGGTGTGGAACTGGAACGGCTTCTATATCGGCGTCAACGGCGGCTACAGCTGGGGCCGCGCCAGCCGCGATTTGAACTTCTTCAATCCTCTGAACGGAGTGCCCATCGCGACCGGCCAAGGCGGCGGCCGTGACATGAACGGCGGCCTGTTCGGAGGTCAGATTGGATACAACTGGCAGACCTCGAATTGGGTGTTCGGCATCGAGACTGATGCGCAGTGGACTGGCCAAAAGGGCGACACAACTATCCTTTGTCCGGTTGCCGGGTGTTTCCCGACCGCCGTCGTCCCCGGGACAGGCGTGGGGGCAACCCTCACGGATAAGCTCGAGTGGTTCGGAACCTTCCGCGGCCGCGTCGGCATGACCGTCACTCCGAGCGTACTCCTGTACGCAACCGGCGGCGCAGCCTACGGCAGCTTAAAAACCGACTTGGGCTTGGCAGGGTTCACGGCGGCTGGCGTTCCGGTCGCCGCCGCCGGGTCGACGAGCAGCACCAAATTCGGGTGGACCTTTGGCGGCGGCATCGAGGCGATGTTCGCCGGCAACTGGAGCGCCAAGCTTGAATATCTCTACATGGATCTCGGCTCGATCAGCAATTCGGTCGTTCTCCCAACCGCCGGCGGATTTCCTCTCGGGGCCAACGTCACCACTCGCGTGACGGACAACATCTTCCGCGCCGGCATCAACTATCACTTCTCGGCCGGCCCGGGACCGGTGGTCGCGCGCTACTGAGCGACTTCTACCGAAACAGGCTAACCCTCCCAGACTTTGCGGCGCCTCGCGGGCGCCGCTTCCTTATGGAGTTCGGGGTTTGGAGTGCTTGCCTTTCGCCGCCCGGCAGCGATAAGGGACAGCCATCGGGCGATTAGCTCAGCTGGTAGAGCGCCTGCTTTACACGCAGGATGTCGGCGGTTCGAGTCCGTCATCGCCCACCAACCTCAGCCGCAGCGGGGCAGGTTGCCCGACGAAGCCCGCAGGGCGAAGGCGGGTTAGTTGCCGGCTACGATTGCGAGCCAGCCGCTACTTGGCCTTCACCGGCCGGTTCGCAAACGACTGCTGCGGCACGCCGCGATTAAGCGACATGTGCGAGTGCGTGCACAGCCAGGCGCCGTCCTGCTTGTGAAACACCATCGTGGCGCGGCCCGGCCGGTCGAACGTTGAGCCGTCCTGGTAATAGCCGGTCGAAGTCCACGGCGCGACGACGGTCGCCATGGTGTTGTCGGCCGAGACCAGCACACGCGCTCCCTGAGTATCGAAGCAGAAGTTGCTCGTCTTCGGCCACACATTGTCCCACTGGGTTGCCTGCCATTCGGCAAGGCCGGGGATCACGTCGCGATGCGTGCCGAAGGCGAGCACGTCTAAGTGAAACAGCGGCCGCGCGGAAGCATAGTCGACCTCGCGCACGTAGCCCGAGAAGGTTTCAAGCCAGCAGATGAAGTATTCGCGCGTTGCGCCGTCGGCCTCGGGGAGCGCAGTCATCGGGTTTGTTCTTCCCAGATCATGGCGAGATGAATGATGGTCTCGACCGCCTTTTCCATGTCCTGAACACTCACCCATTCGAGCCGCGAGTGAAATGCGTGCTCGCCGGCGAAGACGTTCGGGCAGGGCAGTCCCATGAATGAAAGCCGCGCGCCATCGGTGCCGCCGCGGATGCTCGTGCGCTTCGGCGTGAGGCTCGCGCGGCGGATCGCTTCAAGCGCGTTGGCGGTGACCTCGGGGTATTTGTCGAGCACCACCTTCATGTTGCGGTACTGCTCCTCGCTCCGGATCTCGCAGATCGAATGCGGGAAGTCGCGCATGACTCCCTTCGCGATCCTGTCGAGCAGCGCTTTCTTCTCGCGCAGCCCATCCTCGGTGAAATCGCGCACGATGAAGCTGATCGTCGCTCCCTCAAGTGTCGCCTGAAGGTCGGTCGGGTGGAGGAAGCCCTCGCGGTCCTCGGTGGTCTCGGGCGAGCAGGTGTCTCTCGGCAGGCGCTCGACGATGCGCGAGGCGATCTTGATCGCGTTCTCGATCTTGCCCTTGGCAAAGCCCGGGTGCGCGCTGACGCCGCGGATCGTGATGGTCGCCTTGTCGGCCGAGAAGGTCTCATCCTCCAAGTTACCGGCGCTCGCTCCGTCCATCGTGTAGGCGAAGTCCGCGCCGAGTTTCTTGAGGTCGACATGATCGACGCCGTGGCCGACCTCCTCGTCGGGCGTGAACAGGATCTTCAGTGTCCCGTGCTTGATGTCGGGGGTGTTCACCAGGATGTTCACCGCATCCATGATCTCGGCGATGCCGGCTTTGTTGTCGGCGCCGAGTAGGGTGGTCCCGTCGGTGGTGATGATGTCGTGGCCGGTCTGGTCCTTCAGCGCTGGGTTGTCAGCGACACGGATGATCTGTGAAGGATCGCCGGGCAGTGCGATGTCGCCGCCCTGATAGTGCCGCACGATCTGCGGCTTGACGTCCTTGCCGGTGACATCCGGTGAGGTGTCCATGTGAGCGCATAAACAGATGACCGGCACCGTCTTCGTCGTGTTCGACGGCACCGTTGCGTAGACGTAGCCGAAGTCATCGAGATGGGCGTCCGCAATGCCGATCTCCTGCAGCTCTTCCACCAGGAGCCGCCCAAGGTCTTTCTGTTTTTCGGTCGAGGGATAGGTCGTCGAAGTATGCGACGACTGGGTGTCGATCGTGACGTAACGCAGGAAGCGTTCGGTGACGCTGTGAGAATATTTTGCCATCGCAATCCGGCTATCACACTGACGGATGCCGGAAAACCACACTCCAGAAATGGCTCGGGCCGCCGGCGAAGCCAGCGGCCCGGGATCGCAGAACGCCGATCTTGCTTAGACGGCTTCCTTGAGTTCCTTCGCCGCGCGGAAGGCGACCTTCTTGCTCGCCTTGATCTTGATCGGCTCACCGGTCGCGGGATTCCGGCCCATGCGGGCGGCGCGCTTGCGAACCTGCAGAATTCCCAGTCCGCCGATCCGGATGCGATCACCCTTCTTCAGGTGCTTCACGACGAGATCGACCATGTTGCCGAGGATCGCCTCGGCTTGCTTCTTGGAAAGCTCGTGTCCCTCGGCGACGTTCGCCGCGAGGTGCTTCAGTGTCACGGTAGGTGCAGAAGTCTTGGTGGCCGCCATGGGCAACGTCTCCTTAGGTTGTCAGCAGAGGGAACAAACACAAGTTATGCCCGTCCCATAAGCGATTCTCGCAACTGTGACTACGTGGATAATGCAACGGTGGAAAAGCTGGGGGGGCAACTTGTTACGAATCGACGGGCGATTCTAACCGGTCTTGACTTGGCGGGATACGGGTCGTATTTCAGCGGACCCTTAAGAAAGCCCGAAAATCAAGGCTTTTCCGGGGGCGTAGCTCAGTTGGTTAGAGCGCCGGCCTGTCACGCCGGAGGCCGCGGGTTCGAGTCCCGTCGCTCCCGCCATTCGTTTCAATGGCCTGGAATCTAAGTGAGCGAGTCGGGTTGGCTCCGAAGTCGACCGGTACGCCTTGTTCATCGCAGTCCCTCTCTGTACGGCGGCCTCTGCCTACTTCCGCATGGTCTGTTCCTGTGTTTACCCTCCTCGCGGCGGCGACACATCGCCGCGCCGCGGCATCGTTTCCGACATCACACGTGGCCCGGGCGGTTCGTGAGGTTGTAATGAGACATATCGGCGGCCTAAAACCCGACCCTTCGGTCATCGGGACCATCGCGAAGCCACCGCCTCGGCATCCACTCCTGCTCGGCTACTGAGCGATGGCCACGACCGGCACCGCGGCCTTGCGCAAGCTCCCCTCGGTCGACGAGGTGATGCGCTCGCCTGCCGGCGCTGATGCCGTCGCGCGC
>JBAVXH010000379.1:0-45624 GCA_049698215.1 Xanthobacteraceae bacterium
ATGCCGTACGGCGCGATGTCGGTGTGACCGAGCAAAACGCGCACAGCCTCTGGCTCGACGCCGAGGCCCGCCGCGACGCACTGCGCGAGCGTTGTCTCATAACCCTGGCCCGACCCCATGAGGCCGACCGCCACGTTGACCGCGCCGCTGGGTTCGATGCGCACCCACGCGGTCTCGTGGCCAGAACCAGGGATGCCCGCGCTTTTGTAGAATTTCGAGCCGTAGGTGGTGGACTCGACGACGTTGCAGACGCCCAGGCCAACGAGACGCCCCTCGGCGCGCGTCGCGGACTGGAAATGGCGAAACTCGGCGTAGCCAATCATGGTCGCGGCCGCGACCTGGCACTCCGAAGGGGTGATGTCGCGATAGGTCTCGCCAGTCGCCGTGATGTAGGGCAGATCTTTGGATTCGATCATGTTGAGGCGGCGCACCGCCAGTGGATCGAGCGAGAGCGCGCGGGCGATTGCGTCCATGGTGCCCTCGATCACCCAACTGGTGATCGCCATCGGCGCACGCATCGGGCCGGCCGGGCACTTGTTGGTCAGCACTACGTCCACCTCGTAGGCGTAGTCGGCGAGCTTGTAGGGACCTGGTATGATCATGGCGACGACTCGCGCCATATAGTTCGCCGGGAAGAAGCAATAGGCGCCGAAATCGGCGAGCACGTGCGCTTTGAGTGCAAGAAGGCGGCCCTCGGCATCGACGGCCGCCTGCGTGCGCACCGTCTCCTCCCGCGCGTGCAGCGCTGCGATCAGGTTTTCCCCGCGCTCCTCGCGCCAGCGGACAGTCGCATTCAGACGTCTTGCGACCGCGGCGACGATCAGCTCCTCGCGCAACAACGCCACCTTCTGGCCGAAACCGCCGCCCATGTCGGGAGCGATCACGGTGACCTGCGACTCCGAGAGGCCGAGACGCCCCGCGATGGCGGAGCGGAACGGGTGCGGCGCCTGCACGCCGACATGCATGGTCAGGCAGTCGCGCCCGCGGTCCCAGACTGCCACGCAGCCGCGCGGCTCCAGGGGCAGGTGGGTCTGGCGATGCTGGCTGAACCGGCTTTCGACGACGCGATGGGCGGCAGCGAACCGCTCCTCCACATGGCCAGCCGTGAAGGTCTGCCGTGCAACTCGATTGCTCGGCAACGCATCGTCGACCAACACCGGCACGTCAGCGGCCGTGGTCATCTCGATGACCGCGGCCAGCGGCTCATAGTCGACCTCGACCGCTTCGAGGGCGTCCGCCGCGGCACTCGCCGACGTTGCGATCACGCATGCGACGAGATCGCCGGTGAACCGGACCTTGTCTGCGGGCATCGCCGTCATTCTGGTGGGATGCAAGCCATCGATTGGCGGCGCCATGTTCAGGGGCGCGATCCAGCCGTTCACGTCCTCGCCGGCGAATACCGCAACGACGCCAGCCATGCCGCGCGCACGCACGGCATCGATGCGGCGGATGCGGGCATGGGCATACGGGCTGCGCACAAAGCGAAGGTGCAGCGCGTCGGCAAAGACGATGTCGTCGACGTAGCGGCCGGCGCCGGTCAGAAGGCGCGCATCCTCGCGTCGCAAGATAGGGCCGAAGCCGGTCGGTTCCGGCGGCGCGCTTGCCCGTGGCGTGCCCGTCATGGCTCCGGCTGGCCCAACAGAGACTCACCGGTTTGCTTGTCGAAGACGTGAAGTCTGCGTGCATCGACGCCGAGCCGCAGTCGGTCGCCGGTTGAGACTGTCACGTCTTTGTCGACACGCAGCACGAGGTCGATGTCCCCGAGGCGCGCGTTGACATACTGCTCGGAGCCGAGCGGCGAGACGAGCTCGGCGACCGCCTCGAGATTACCACTGCCGACGCGGAGATCTTCCGGCCTTACACCGAGCATGACCTCGCGTCCGCTTTGACTCGCAAGGCGTGCATCGGCAAGCGGTATTCGCAAGCCGCCACGGATGAACGAAGCGCCGGCCTCCTGCCCCTCCAGACGCCCCTCTATCAGGTTGATCTGCGGGCTGCCGAGGAAGGAGGCGACGAACAGATTACGCGGCCAATGGTAAATCTCATGCGGCGTTCCGAGATGCTGGATCACGCCATCGCGCATGACGACGATGCGATCGGCCATCGTCATCGCCTCGGCCTGGTCATGGGTCACATAGACGAACGTGGTGCGCATGGTTCGATGCAGCCGCTTGATCAGCGCGCGCATGGTGACACGCAGCGCGGCATCAAGATTGCTCAGCGGCTCGTCCATCAGAAACGCCGACGGCTTGCGGACGATCGCGCGACCAAGCGCCACCCGCTGGCGCTGACCGCCGGACAGTTCGGAGGGCCGGCGCTCGAGCAGATGCGTGATTTCGAGCTGTTCGGCGGCGCCTTGGACCAGCTGCCGCACCTCGGCATCCGGCACCTTGCGCAGCCGGAGACCGAAGGCAATGTTTTCGAACACCGTCTTTTGCGGATAGAGCGCGTAGCTCTGGAACACCATCGCGACTTCCCGCTTGTGCGGCGGCACGTAGTTCATCAGGGCATCGTCGAAATAGATGTCGCCTTCAGTCAGCTCCTCGAGGCCGGCGATGACGTTGAGCGTCGTCGTCTTGCCGCACCCTGACGGGCCGAGGAGCACCATGAATTCGGTGTCGCGGATCTCCAGATCGAGCCGGTCGATGGCAGTGACGTTGCCGTATTTCTTGGTCAGCTGGCGGCAGGCGATCCTGGCCATGACTATCCCTTGACGGCACCGGCCGTCAGGCCGGAGACGATGTAGCGCTCGAACAGGATGGCCAGCACCACCGGGGGCACGATCGCGATCACGCCGGCGGTGTTGAGGAACGAGAAGCTGACGGTGAAATCGAGAGCGAAGCCGGAAATGATGATCGGCAGCGTCTGCGCCTGGATGTTCTGAGTCAGCATGAGCGCGAACAGGAACTCGTTCCAGCTGGTGAGAAAGGCGAACATCAGCGAGGCGACCACTGCCGGCATGGCGAGTGGCATATAGACGTGGCGCAACACGCCGAGATGCGAGCAGCCGTCGATGCGGGCCGCCTTGTACAGCTCGGCCGGCACCGACTGGAAATAGTTGATGAGGATGAAGATCGTGAACGGGACGGTGACGGCAAGATAGGTTGTGATCAGCGCCGCCTTGGTGTTGATCAGCCCGAAATTCCGCAACAGCAGAAATAACGGCACGATCAGCGCGATGTCCGGGATCACGCGCGTTACCAGGATGGTGTACAGCGTGAAGCGGCGGCCACGGAAATGGATAAGGGCGATGGCGTAGGCGGCGGTCGCGCTCAGCAACACATTGAGGACTGCGACTGCTGCCCCGACCGCGAAGCTGTTCCACAAGGCCGGCAACAGATATTTGGCGCCGGTTGGAATGAAACGCCCTGTCGCGGGATCGCCCTGCCGGCGGTTTTCGTAGTTGACCTCGCTGCCGGCGGAGATGATTGCCTCGAAGTTGAACAACGTCGGGTCCTGCGGGATCCAGTTTGGCGGTACGGCTGCGACCTGCGACTCAGGCTCGATCGAGGTCTTGAACAGCCAGTACACCGGGCCGCCGACATACACGACGAATACGATGCTCACGAACAGGAGCAGCGCCGAGCGCCCGACAACCGGCAGCATCGGACGGCGGGCCGCGCTGCTCACGCGTCCCTCTGCCGGAGCAACCGGATCATGAGATACCCGAGGATGAGCGTCGCGAGAGCGAGAATATAGGCAAGCGCGGAGCCCGAGCCGAAGCGCAGGCTGCGGAAGGTCTCGACATAGATCTGCCATGACAGCGTCGAGGACGCGTTGCCGGGTCCGCCCTGGGTGAGGATCATGAACAGATCGAAGTGGCGGATCGAGATCATCGTCTCGTAGACCAGCACCAGCATCAGGCCGGGCCGCAGCGACGGCAGCGTCACGTGCAGGAAACGCTGGACATGGTTCGCGCCGTCGACGCGCGCGGCCTTGTAGAGGTCCTCGGGGATCGATTTCATTGTGACGAGAAGCAGGATCGCGGCGAGCGGCATCTGCTTCCAGATCGCTGCGTTGGCGATCAAGAACAGGGTTTTGTCGGGGTCGGCGAGCCAGATGAGATAGTTGTCGATCAGGCCGAGGCCTTTCAGCGCACCGTTCAGCGCTCCGAAATTCGAATCGTAGATCCACTTCCACATCAGCCCGTTGACGACGCTCGGCGTCGCCCACGGCACGAGCAGCAGCACGGCCAGCGCGCGGCGCCCACGAAACGTCTCGTTGAGGAAGAGTGCGACGATCAGCGCCAGCACAGTTGTCCCCGCGACCGTCACCAGGGTGTAGACCGTGGTACGCGCGATCGCGATCTGGATGCGAGGTTCCAGCAGCATCCGGACATAGTTGTCGAAGCCGACGAATGGCCGGCGCAGCGGACGGGCGAGATTGATATCGAACAGGCTGGTGTAGAAGGAATACGCGATGGGAAAGAGAGCAACGAGCGCAAGGCCGATCGCTACCGGAGCGATCAGCGCCATCGCGCTGCGTTCGTCGTAGTTGAAGCGGCGTTGCAGCGCTTGCCGAAACGCGCCGACGGTCGAAACCGGATCAGTTCCCATGGTTGGAACTGAGGCCACGCGCATTCCTCACTGTTGAAAATGAGGGCCGGCACAGGCGGCCGGCCACCACAGGGTTGCCAGGTCAGCCTTGCTTCTTCAGCTCGTTCCACTTATCGGCCGAAGTCTTAAGGCCGGCTTCGGCCGTCACCTTGCCGAGGAATATCGATTGCCACGCCTGATTATTGGTCTCGTTCCATTCGCCGAACCAGGGCGTGATCACGTCCTTTGTCACCGCCAGACTTGCCTGCTTGTTGATGATATCGGCGCCGCCGCCGCCGACCCATTTGTCGTAGAAAGCGATGATGTCCTTGTCGTTGTTGAGCGGCGTCGTGCAGAAAGGCACTCCGAGGTCGAGCATCAACATCTTCTGGAAAACGTACTCATTGTTGACCCTGCCGCCGAACCATTCGACTAGCTTGAGCGCTTTGGCCTCGCGTTCCTTGTTTGCCCGCGCGTGCGGGGTCACGCCGAAGTAGCGCACCCAGCCACAGGTGTAGTGGCCGGCGCCGGCGCCGGTCCCCTGCGGCATCAGCGCGATGCGGATCTTGCCCGGGACTTGCGACTGAGTCGGATCGTTGAGCGGACGAATGCGGTAGCGCGGCAGGAGTGCGAAGGCGGCACCGCCGTTGCCGAAGGCCTTTAGCGCGTCTATTTCGCTGGTGGTCACCGCGCCAGGCGATACGATCTTGTGGGTGTTGATGGCATCGGTGATCCATTTGGCGGCGGGGAGCGCGCCGTTCTTCGGATCGGCCAGCGCGGAATTGCCTTTATCGTCGGTGAAGCGGCCCCCGTAGGAATTCATAATCGCGCCCACCATCTCGACCAGCCAGGCATCGGCGGTGAGCGCGAGCATCAGCGGATACTGTGGGCCACCAGCTTGCTTGATCTTCAGACTTTGCTGCACGACCTCGTCCCAGGATGCGGGCGGCGTCGTGATGCCAGCCTTCTGTAGCACCTCGGTGTTGTACATGAACGCCATGTGGTCAGCGTAGTAGACAAGGCCGTACTGCTTGCCCTTGTAAGTCATGGAGTTGACGCAGTACTTCTCGATCTCCGCGTTGTATTTCATCAGCTCCGGCCGGTCGTCGATCGGCACAATCCAGCCGGCTTCCGCGAACTCCGGCGTCCAGGCGTCATTCATCCAGATGACGTCCAGCGGCTCATTTGTGGTGAACTTGGTGACCAGCGTGGCGCGAAACTGGGCAGCCGGGAAATTCTCGTAGTTGACTTTGATGCCGGTCGCTTTCTCGAAGCCAGTGACGTGGCTCTTGGCCTGATCGACCGCGGCAGACCAAGCTGTGAAGTTAATTGCCTCACTCGATTGCGCGAGCGCGGAGCGCACCAGCGCCGAGATAAGGGGTGTCGCGGCCACGGTGCTCGCAACTCGCAGTAACGACCGCCTTGACATCTGCGGCATGTTGAACCGAGCCATGGACATCCTCCCTCAGCTTGCCGCGACAACCGGCCGCGCGCGGTATCCCTACAACAAAGTCTAATGCGACCCGGCGGCACAGTTCAATCAGGCCTCGCCTGCTCGCCCGCAGATCGGCTTGAGCGACGAAGGCCTTGCTGGATTGTTCGGACGCGACTTCAAGTAGCGCCGAACGGTCTGTCCGCTGGGAGTAGCAGGTAGTCAGCGAACCGTTCGTGCAGTCGAGTGCTTGAGAGAAGGCAGCGAGAACACCATCACGAGAACCGAACCACGAGACTGCCGTTGGTCGGGTGTCCACTCAAACCCGGAACAGGTGTACAAGACTATGGCTGGCTGAAATCCCGGTCAGCGGATCTGATACGACAAAGTTGCGGCTCCAACGGGGCGTTAGCTCTTGGCAGCCGAGCGCTGTGGCGTTAACTTTCGCAGAAAGCGCAGCTTGGGCTGCAACTACAAACGTATTGATGTCTCATCCCAATGTCGCCAGTCGACTGGGATAGCCGGTAACGGCGTTTCAAGCCGACTATTGATCCAGCCTTGCCCGGGAAGAAACCTGCACGGAAATAAGAGCACGTATCGACCGAACGAATCTTCTAGTCGCAACTGCAGGTCCCGCTCTGCTGGCGCAATCGAAATTGGATACCATTCCTTATCGTCGCCGGTAAGGTCATTGTTAGTAAAAGGATTGGCATCAGTCGCAATTGTCTCGATGTCTTTACCCTCGAGATCGTCGCCTGCTGAACCATTTTCTTCGTGCTGTATTGCCTCAAAGAGATCGGGTCCACCCGTTTTCACACGAACTTCGCGAGCCTTCTTGTCAAACTCCAATGCAATAAAATCTTCCGGCTCTATTCCAGCCGTGCCAAAGGCCTTCCTGAAAGACCAAATGAAGCTTTCGCGGCATGTCACACCGCCGGAAGGTTGACCATCCGCCAACCGAACAGTCCAATCACCTTGAACAAGATTGGAAACGAAGGAGACGAGACGTACGCTACCCGACGTGAGGACGATACGGGTCATTTCGAAACCGAACCAAAGATTGCCATTCGGCAACCACCCGTGGTCGGAGCTGCGCGTTGTCGATTTTCGCCTACTCAAGATTTCTTCGATAGTGCCTGGCGGCACATCAGCGCCCACCTTGCAATAGACGCCTCGACCAAGTGACGTGACCACGGGGGAGATAAGGCGATAGATATAAAAGGATATCGGATTGACGCCCTCTTCGACGCAGCGTTCCGCTAGTTCTTCGCCATGCATCACATTCCCGTATTTGCGGAATACTTCAACAAATTTTCCTTCAATGGACTCCGGAGAGAGCGCCGCAACCTTCATGGAGTCAGCGACAACAGTATTGTCCTCAACTCTCCCGAGCCCGATTGCGCCGACAAAGGCTGCTAACACCTTCTGTGGGGGAGCGATGGTTAGGCGCCTTGACTTGCTTACAGCGCGACGCAGCTCTGGGACGCTCAAGCGAGGGCTCACACCTAGCACTTTCGCGCTGAGATTAAAAAGACGATTACGCGGAGCCCCTTTCAAGAAAAACCAAATCTTGTCCTCGTCGAGCCAACATATTCCTGGTGTGACGTCGAGTACCTTCCGCAGAATATCGATCTTTCCTTCCTCAATCTTTAGAGCCGATGCTACCGCAACGATATTCGAACATCCAAGCTCCGACGTTCGCCTCCGTATGACTTGCATCAACCGAACGATCCGATCCTCATCCTCTCTGCGAACAACGATTCGTTGACCAGAAATCGTAACTTCCGCAAAGGCCCAATCGATTCCCAGAATGTCAGCGGCGCGTTTGATGCTAGCCACCGAAAATGGACCTGAACATGTGCCGGCGTGCTGAAGCGCTTGGTCTACCTCGACCCCGAGCGCGGGCACGCATTTGCGGATGGTCACAATGGCTGACCGCAAGATCGGAGTATCGAATTTGAAGGTGCAAAGGCGCTGTAATGCCTTGGCTTCTATTTGGCGAACCCTCTCGCGCGTCAAACGCGGGGCCTGCGCGTCGCCAACCGCTTCAAGCGTCTTGGGCTCGTTACCGTCCCAACCCCATAAGCTTACCAGCATTGAATGATTTCGTCCCGTGACGAGCGTTAGGACGATACGATCCAACTCTTGCTCGAGGTACTTCGGCTCCGGACCGAGACTTGCAAGCAAAGCATTCGAGCTTTCAACGCGTTCCCGCGCATGTTCGCTCGCGTAATCCTTTTCTAGACGTTCCGCGCTCTCCTGGCACCACCCAACAATCGGCGTTCCAAGTTCGAAGCCATATGATCTAGCGAGATTCGACAGTTCGTTGGCTGTCCGGCGCCCTGCGTTATCGACCTTCATAAGGGCACGAAAAGTCAGTTGCACTAGGTCGCCGATGTAAATGAGCTTCTTGCTCTTGAAGACGCCCTTGGCCCGAACCGAGGCGCTGCAATGAGACAAGCGGGTGGATAGCCTGCGTTGGATATCGGGCGCCGCGCTTTCGAGCGTGATCGTTGTTGCTTCCAGTTCGGGAGCCGCCGGCACTTGAACTTGAAGCTCGCCGATGAGCTTTGGGTTCAGCGGCGCTGCGGGCTGTGTATCGCCTCGCAGCTTCAGTCCCAAACTTCCCAAGACTTCTCGCACTTCCTTCAATGTCTTTCGGCCGGCGTTGGGTATCCTCAAAATATCGTCTTGCGTAAAGGTCGCGAGCTCGCCCGCTGTCTCGATGTTGGCTTGAATCATGCAATTGCGGGTACGCGTCGAAAGGTCGAGGCGGCCCAGATCGACGCTGGTCACCTCCACAGACCGAGATTCCTCGGTATGCAGTGAGACTGAGGTCAATGGGTGACCCCAGGACTCCGCCAGACCGACGCGAACGCTTTTGAAAGGTCATCGAGCGTTTGGCGTACCTCGACGAGAGCGTCTTGTGGATCGAAGTAATATTGCGCGCTGCTGAGCTCTTGCGCTAGCACAATTGCGTATTCGGTGAAGGCAATCTCATAGGCCATACGCATGAAGTTCGGATCGTCGACCGGAGAACGGCCTTTGGCGTGTGCTACCTCTAGTGCAATGCGCGGATGCTCCAGATTGATATAGATCGTTCGGGTATCTCTGTCGTACTTCGCGCGCTTTTCATTTACGCCCATTTTTTCAAACTCAACATTAAACCCACCCGCTGCCGTGGGTTTAGCTTTTCCCGAAGAGGGCTTTGCCACCCTAGCGTCAGCGTCCTGATCTACCGTAACGACTTGTGGGATGGGTCCTGGCCGCGGTCCTGGTCCTGGATTCGGTTCAGGCCCGTTTTGTCCGCCAACACTTTCCAAAACGATACCGGGGAGCTCGTCACCCGGGACAAAGGCAGCTTCGTCGGCCTGCTGGCGCTCCCTTGCCGAAAGCAAGTCTTTGCCGGTTCCGGCTTTTGCCATGGTGCGGCGCAGCTTCGAGCGCCATTGATTGAAATGCTGATTGATGAGTTCTGCGATCTTGGAACCCTGCTCGCGGAGCTTTTTTTGCTCTTCGGTTTGGCGACGTTCGCGGTCTTGCTTCTCCAGTTCCTTGCGCACAGACTCGAGATTAACGCCGATAAATCTTAGCATCTCGCCCACGACTTCGTTACGTGGGTTGAGCTTCATGGATCGGCTCATATCGAACGCCGGTATGTCCGATCGGCGCGTACTCAGTCCAGGAACATTCATATTGCCAAATAGGTATTCAACAAAAGCCTTCCGATCGCATCCGGCAAGCGTGGTTTCATGCCAAACGCCGTCGGAGAGCACGGCAACGCCGCGAAGCTCTTCATCGAGGGGCGCCTTTGCGACCTTCACGACGAGAGTCGTTGGTCCGAGCAACTTTTCGTACTCCGTGCCTTGGGTATGGAAGTTGTATTCTCTGTGAACGTCCGGCTCAACGAATTCACACTCGTGGTGATTAACTATGACTGTAGCATCGGGCCAATGAGCAACATGGCGCTCGATATGCCGGACCATCGAAGGAATATCGATTTGCTTTACGAAAATATTTTCGATCTCTACGAGCGTGCCGTTCTTGTCTCTAGAAGGAACTTCGCGCTCAAGAATTCTTACCGGGATTTCTTCGCCACCAAGGCAGTTGTTGATGTCAGCGCGTCGAAGCTCCACTCTCGAAAGCTTTCCATTTCGAATCGTCGTGATGCGAAGCGTATTCGCTATTCCAAATGCAGCCGACTTGCCCGTTCCAAAGTAACCACGGCCGGGCCGTCCTTCTTTGCGATCCAAATTCTCGCCGTGCATCTGGAAGTACCGTTGAAGATCGTTCATCAGCATGCCGCGTCCGTTGTCGCGGATGGACATCGTCTTGGCCTTAACATCGACCTTTACGATTGCGGTTGGCTTGACCGTTGGATCCTTGTATTGAAGGCCATTCGACACATACTCCCACGCCACGGAGTGTTCGTGGCGAAAGAGCTGGGCACTTTGCAAGAGATCGCGGCCAACGTGGCTTGTGACTTTTAGAGTTGCGATTTCCACGTTTACCTCTCCCTGACTAACCCACTTAGAAAATTGATGGCATCTGAAAGTTCTGAATTACGGCTTGCAATGATTCTAAAGCGCTCGATTTTTGCCGCCCGCGATTTTCCCGTAACGTAATCGTCAATACGGAAGAAGCGCTCGGCGTCCGACTTGGTAATTTCATTCTGCTGCCCGCGATGGAATTTCAGAAAGGCGTCCTCCTGAACCAACCGCCTTATCTCGCGGGTCTGGGACGCACTCTCTTCTTTCGATTTACGCGGCTTGCTTAGCTCCGAGGTCGATAATTTCCCGATGCGCCGACGGGCAAAATCGAACCCAGCTTTGGTCAGTCTCCAACCGGTTCGTTCCGAGCCAATGAGATACGAGCCTTTTTCTGGTTTGGTCGCATCCCAAAGACGCTTCCGCACCGTGTCGATATTGATTTGGTCAGAGTATTTTCTCCAGGTGAAGCGACCTGGCGCCAGCTCGTTGGCCTTGATGGCAATATCCTCAGTATCGGACGCAGCCTTTGCTCCCCCTGCAAGATACGTCGCGAGAACCACGAGCTCGTGGTTTGCGAATGAATGACTAGGGGATGCTGGCGGGGCATCGTTCGCCTTTTTGGCTCGTTTGGCCATTGCTCCCCCTAACCCGTGCTCCGCCAATCGCAAGGGGTCTCGAAGCTGGCTCCAGGGCCAACACGCAGCCGATCCGCGAGTGTAATCGAAAAATAGGGGCTGCGGAAAGGGTTGGAACCAGTGAACTCCAATAGGTGGCGATAGCCCTGCTCCTGCTTATATTCCGGCGCCTGCGGCGCAATCTATTCGTTTCTCTCGATTGTTCGTCGGCGAAGGTCCTACGCCACGGCCTGCTACGAATTCCTCGCGGCGCGCGCCGACATCGACGCGAAGCGCATCGGTGTAATGGCCATCAGTCTCGGCGGTTACTACGCCCCGCGGGCAGCGGCATTCGAGCCACGCCTCGCCTGCTGCATCGCGTGGGGCGCACAGTGGGACTACCACGCGATATGGAAGGCCCGTTTCGAGAAGCTCGACCAGAACAAGCTGCCTTCGCTGTCGGTGCCGTGGCAGCATCTGCTCTGGATTCTCAACGTTCAGACGCGCGCCGAGGCACTGAAGAAGCTCGAACCGTTCCGCCTCGATGGTGTCGTCGAAAAGATCGCGTGTCCCTTCTTGATGTTACATGGCGAGGGTGACGAGCAGATTTCGCTTGCTCTCGCGCAACATTGCTTCGACCGAGTCGGGTCCAAAACAAAGACCCTGAAGGTGTTCACGCGCGAGGAAGGTGGCTACCACCATTGCCAGATCGATAACGCCAGCATTGGGATCGCCTACATGTGGGATTGGCTTGAAACGGTTCTTGAACCGAAACGTTGATCCTCTTGCGTGCCGGTATGTCACTCGAGGGCATTCCGACGTTGTAACGACGACTGCTTCGGGTCATGAGCGACAAAACTCACGTCGAGCACGACGAGTCCGCTCATCCCCCGATCGCCGACATGAAAGCGGACGTCGATTTCTGTCGCTGAGGGCCATCTGCGGAAATTACCCGCGCAGCACGAACCGCGCCCAGCATCGGGTCGAGGCGCAGATGAATGCGTAGCCCGACGACCTCGCCAGGTAACTGATCGCCGCTTATCTTTTTGGACCCTTGTGGCTGGACCGCGTTCAAGCGTTGGAGTCCAGCCATCGGCAGTAGGTGAGCAAACCACAGTGCGCAAGCACACCGATCACTAAAGTGCGACGATCATATAGGGAGCGACGGGCGGCTGCTAAAAGTCTTGAGGTGCTCCGCCAGCGGCGCGATGTGATCGCGGAAGCGAATGACCTCGCGGTAGATGCCTGCCGCCACCTGCTTTTCACCATACCATTCATACAGGCACGGGTGGGCGAAACGATCGGCAATCTCGAGGCCATAGCGCACGGGCCGAAGACATTCGACTCGGAACGCATTCGCGTTTTTGTGGTGCGCCAGCATCTGGTTCATCTCTTGCGCGAGCGCCGAATAAGCACGCGCGGCATCCACTTTGCGTTGGTAGGCATCATCATCAAGCTCAAGAAAAATCGCCTCAGGGCGGTCCTCGACCGGGCACTCGTTTGGCGGCCGTTCCACCGGGTATTCTAGATTCCTGGGGTGAATGCCGGTGTCGTTCTCCAGCAGCTGCAAGGCAGCATTGAGCAGCAACCGGCACACATCGTGACCGGGATTCACACCCTCGACGGCGTCCCCGACCACATAAGTCACGCCTTCACGCTGCAAGGATTCCGCAAGCTGCCTCACGAGATCTGTAAAAACATCACGCTTGCGATCGAGAATAGTGCGGTAAAGACGACGATCGGATAGCGCTCCGTAAATGCTGCCGCGTCTTGCTCCTACGCGGTCGAGCAAGGCGGTGGTCGACTCGATGCGGCCGCGATCCGTATGTCCGGAACCATCAGTCAACACGAACGTCACGGGGCGTGCACGCTCGAGCCAGTGATGAATGAGCAACTCGTGGCCTGGGTGAGCAATCACTAAAGCCGCGCGCTCACGCTCCCAATTTTTCACTCGGTACCTCGATTTGCAATCACAATCACGTTGAACGCCGAAGTCGGACGTGCGATTCAATCGGTTATGAGAACGCGCATCAAGCGGCGATATTCAGACCCAGATACCACCTCCACAGTCGCCGGGGCAACTCCGCTGCAGGTGCGGTGGCTCGCGACGTTGTGCGGTCTCTCGGCGAGCGGGCCGCTGCCGCGGCTTGCCAGTGCTCTGGTCGCGCAACGCGATGCCGAAGCTATTGCACACATCGCGCGCTGGGCGCGCAATCCTGACGCCGGCAGCAATTTCGCGCGCGCGGTCGCAGCCTTGCCGGACGTTCCGGATGCAATGCTTGCCGCCATGCTCGCTAGGAAGGGTTACGGCGGGCTGCTCTATTTCGACGGAACGGGCATCGCGGGGCATAGCTTTTTCCAGCGGCACGTCAGCGAGCTGCACCTGTTCGCGGTGTGGCTTGCCGATCGGCACCGCGATGGAAAATTCATGGCAACGGTTGGCTTCGATTTCATCGCCTATGCGTCGGCACAATCGGGCATCGAATGCGTACGACTGGGCGCCGCCCGTTGTACCGGGCGCGTGTTGGCTCCATTGAAAGTGGTCAGCGGGAGCCTCAAATGGCGCGTGCGGCTTGACGGATGGGTTGACTTTTCCCCGGACGAATTGTGACGCACACTCCGGTCGCCGCTCACCGCGTGTGCCATGCCTGATCGTCTCACTGTCCTGTTGACCAACATCTGGCTCACGACCCGCGCAGGGTCGGAAACAGTCATCCGCGATCTGGCGCTCGGCCTGCTGCGTCGCGGACATCGGCCGGTCGTATATTCGCCTTCGCTTGGCGCCCCCGCAGAGGACCTGATCGCACGCGGCATCGTGGTGATCGACGATCTGCGCAAGCTCGCCGAACCGCCGGACATCCTGCACGCGCACCACGTCATTCCCTGTGGTGAAGCGCTCCATCGCTTTCCCGATCTTCCCGCCATC
Source organism: Xanthobacteraceae bacterium (assembly GCA_049698215.1). GTDB lineage: Bacteria > Pseudomonadota > Alphaproteobacteria > Rhizobiales > Xanthobacteraceae > PALSA-894. The sequence continues at coordinate 13,998 of JBAVXH010000379.1, forward strand.
CAGGCATGCCACGCATTCGCATACTGGGCCGAGGCGCCGGCACATTTCCCGCAGATCGCGGTCTATGTGGCCGTGGATGAAGCTTGCCGCGACCGGCTTGTTCATTCCCAGGGCATCGATCCAAACCGCGTGGTGGTGATGCACAATGCCGTCGACCTCACCCGTATCCCGGAGCGCCCACAGCCTGCGGCCCCGCGGCCGCGACGCGCCGCGGCGTTCGGCAAGGCGGGCTTGTCGCCCGTACCGCGCCTGGCATGTGAGCAGCTCGGCATAGAATTCCAGGTGATCGGCACGCAGGAGCAGATAGCCCAGCCGGAATCCGAGCTCGTCAAAGTAGATCTGGTTTTTGCAAGCGCCAGATGTGCCCTGGAGAGTCTCTGCTGCGGCTGCGCCGTCGTCGTCTGTGACCCCCGGGGGATGGCCGGTCTCGTGACGTCTAGCAACTTGCAAGATTTGAGGCTGAAAAATTTCGGCCAGCGATCGCTAACCGGCGTGCTCAGCGTCGAGGCCTGCCTTCAGGAAATCAAGCGGTATGACCCCGACGATGCGGCGCGTGTGAGCACAATCGCGCGACGTGAGGCGGAGCTTGAGCGGCAACTGGACCAATTCGAAGAGCTTTATCGAGCGATCCTGACAGGCCCTCGCCGTCCGCTGGTCACTCCCGAGGAACATCGTCGCGCGATGGCGCAATTTCTGCACGAGTATCTGCCGCGCCACCGGGACACCACGCGGTGGCCCTGGCTTGGCGCCCGCGAAGAGCTATTGCGGCACGTTGAGCAACTCGAAGCATCTCTCGGGGAAACACGCGGGCAGCTTGCCTCGGCACGGCAAGAGATGGGCAATGCACATCACACGCTCGAGGCGCGTTTGAACGCGGTGCAGGACGAACGCGATCTGGCTCGTCGCGATTTGGCCGAGGCCCGTTCCGAGCTGCAGAGACTAAATCTGGAGACGGAGGTGGCGCGTCAAACGTTCGCGGCACAATTGGAGAAAACCCAGCATGAGCATGATGAGGTTTCGCGCGCCTTACTCGAATCCCGAGCCGCTGAGGCTGAAAACGCCATGGTGATCGCAGAAGCGCAGGCGAGGCTCGCGCAACACGCCGCGCTGACGCAGCAACAACTCGAAGAAACCCAGCTCAATTTCTCGATTTTATCGGGGCAACTCGCCGACCTCAGGAGATCTCGAATGCTGAAACTGGGCCGGGTGTTGCGGCGGATCGCAGGCCGTCCGATCTCATACTGACATCGGCATCGCTCGCGACGGGTGAGCCGCGCATCACGCTGACGAAGCGACCGTTATCGATTCCAGGACTTCCGCAGCCGGTGGAGCGCCCCGGCGATGAAGCCGAGCCGGTTCCTGCCTTTGGCCGCGTGATCCGCCGGAGCGGCCCGCAGGACCCATTGGTCCTGCCAATTCCACCAGGCCCCGGGTGAAAAAGGTACGATGCGTGCCGACGTATGGTTATGGATCTGCCAGGTGACATAGGACGGCAGCGCAACCGTGCATCCGCAAAATTCGGCGTCGATGTCGCGCTGTTCCGAATTGCCGGCGAACCCGAACCCGATCGCGGCATCGAGCAGGCGCGCCATGCCTTCCGACGCCTTGATTGCCGCCTCGCCGTGTGTTGTGAACATCAGGTATCCACCGGGATTGAGCGCATTGGTCAAAGCCGTGATCCATCGGTCGAACAGATCATCGGGAAGATGGGAAAACAGCGACACAACAAAAATAAAATCGAACTTGTGCGGAAACGCTATCTCTTCGGGGACAAACCTGGACAGGAATACGCGTTGGCCCAGTTCGCGCGCGACAAACGCGACGGCCGACTCATGGATGTCGCAGCATGTAAGTTGAGCGCGCCAAGGTGACGACTGATGCGCTCATAGCCGGATGCAAAATCCAGAACGGCGGCATCGGGCGGAAGCCCGAGATGCCTCATGAGCGAGAGGATCTGATCCGCGTCCCCCTACCTCCCCAGAAGTATCGGGCGACGGCCTTCTCCAGGCTTCCCTGCTCCCTATCAAATGACCGAGAATGTGGTCGCATTCATCGAGGCTGGGAGAAACAACGAACGTACGGCCGAGCTCCAATGCCTGCGCGCGTGCTTCCGGCGTGAGATCAAATCCCTTGACGGCCATGGCGGAGTTCACGACGCGAACCTCATCTGCAGACGCGAATCGTCTGGCGGGCTGCCAAGACCGGACGTGGTGGTCGCAATGAGAACCCACTAGTATGCGAGCCGCTTCCAATTTCTCAACGACATGGAATGGACGATGTCCCAGGTTCAAACCTGCGCAACAGAAATGATGGCTCGGCACGGGTTCTTAGGCGTCCCCGTTGAGACTTTCGAGGATGCAGGGCGCAGGCAGTTTATCGCGCTGCTTAACGAAGGCCTTTGCCCGGAGTCGAAGGTTCTTGATATTGGCTGCGGTTGTCTGCGCACTGCCTATTGGTTGATACGCTTCCTCGATCCAGGCTGTTATCACGGTATCGAACCAGCTCGCTGTCGAGTCGAGTACGGGCTCCAGCACCTGTTTACGCCCGAGCTGGTGTCGGCGAAGCAACCTCGATTCGATTTCAATCCGGATTTCGACTCGTCGGTTTTCGCCACCAAGTTCAACTATTTCCTGGCAGGGTCGATTTGGACCCACGCGAGCAAGTGGCAAGTTGAAGCCACGCTCGAGTCCTTTCTTCGAGATTCGATTCCAACCAGTGTTTTTCTCCCCTCGTATCTCCCGGCGCTCGATCCAAATGACGACTACCAGGGTGACCGTTGGGTCGGAACCAGCCACGAATCCGCCACGCCAAGTGTGATTCGGCATGCACTACCTTGGATCGCAGAACAATGCCAGAAACGCGGGCTTCGCGTCCAGGAAGTCCTAGGCGAGGCCTTTGACTCCCAATATTGGCTGCGGGTCAGCCACATGTAACCCAGACACCCGCGTCCTCTGCAACCGACGTTCGGCTGATCGACGCATTGCGCGGCGGACATATCCTGCGAATTTGCTGCCTCATCTCGGCGAGTCGCCCGATATCGTACATGCGCATCATTCCATACCTTGCGGAGAGGGCATTGATTCGCTTTCCGAGTGTCCCAGCCATCTACGTTTGCCATGCCTTCCATCACTGGATCGCGACTTGTGCATGCGCAAGGTATCGATCCTGCGCGCGTACTGATCTTCCACAATGCTGTCGATCTCAGCCGCCTTTGTGAGCAAACGTCCGCAGCGCGCCGCTGCCTTCGGAAAGGCTGCTGCGGTGCTGGAGCTACGGATGGCCTGCGAGCAATTGGGCATTCAGTTTGACGTAATTGGCACCGCCGACCGCATTATTAGAATTCCGGAGCAGGAACTCGTCCATTACGATCTCGTATTCGACGGGACAACACGAGCTCGCCGGGTGCGGATTTGACTCACAGTCTCGCAAGCGGTGAGAAACAGTCCCGTACCGAGACAAGTCGTGAGACGCGGTCTCGTCCGCAATAAGTCTCGGGACGACGCACGCGCCCCATCCGCGCCATAGTATCGGTCACAGTGGATCGCGCTCTCGCGTGACGGTTTCGTCTGCGCGCCGGTCGTTCTGAAGGGGCACGGCTGTCCGCCGAAGCAGAACACCACTGCGCGCCGACCGAGAAGGCGTCACGGGACGGGTCATCAGACGACATGCTGCGGCTGAATTGCGACGTCCGCTATTCCCTCGAAAGCGGACGTTGATCAGGGCGCGCCCGGATGTCTGCTAAGGGCCAATAGCTGACTTTCGCACCAATCGAGGACTGTCCGCTTTGGGCTAGGAGCGGCCTCCCGCCCATTACTTGCGTGCTGGTGGGTGTGGCCGTGCGCTCCATGTATATTGCGGTTATCCTCGCTGGGGAGACCGCATCATGAATTTCAAGGGCGCGACAATCGCGGCGCTCCTTGCTTTTGTTGCCGTCCCCGCATTGTGGGCGGAGGCTCAAGAGCGCCAAGCGCCGGTCTGGCCGACCAAGGCGTGGGAAATCTCAACACCGGAAGCGCAGGGAATGGAGTCGCGCGCGCTCGCGCGCCTGATCGACGATGTCGGCGCCTACAAGCAGGACAGCGTCCTGATCGTCCGGAACGGAAAGATCGTTGCCGACGCCTACTACGCGCCCTACGCCGCCGGCGTCAGGCACGACCTTCGCTCCGTGACCAAGAGCTTCTTGAGCACCGCAGTCGGCATCCTGGTGCAACAGGGAAAGCTGGAGAGCGTCGACCGGCCGGTGCTGGATTTCTTTCCGGACCAGACCATTGCAAACCTCGACGAGCGCAAGAAGGCGATCACAGTTCAACACCTGCTCGACATGGCATCCGGCTTAGACTGGCTTGAGCGCGTTTACACACCGGATGAATCTCTCGCCCGGATGTACGCGAGCCCCGACCCGACCGGATTCGTGCTTGACCAACCGATGTCCGATCCGCCGGGAGAGAAGTTCGCCTACAAGGGCGGCGACACCTACCTTCTCTCTGCGCTGATCACCAAGGTGACCGGGCAGAACGCGCTTGAATTCGCCAAAAGGGAATTGTTTGCGCCGCTCGGCATCACCGACGTACGCTGGGCGCCGATCGATAAGCAAGGTGTCGTGACCGGCGAGGCCGGAATGCGCGTCACCCCGCACGACATGGCGAAGCTCGGGTATCTCTATCTGCGCGACGGGGTCTGGGACGGAAAGCGGATCATCCCCGCCGCCTGGGTCGAGCGGGTGAGGCGCGGCAACGTCGCGACCGACTTCGGCAAATACGCAAACCTCTGGTGGTCGGTTCCGGACAGGGATGTGTTCATGGCGCTGGGGCGGCACTCTCAGCGGATTGTCGTGTTCCCAAGACTCGATGTCGTCGCCGTCTTGACGGGTGTCGTACCCGATAACGAAAAGCGCTACCCGGGACCTGCGCTGATCGATCAGATCATCGCCGCGGTCAAATCGGACAAGCCGCTACCGCCCGATCCCGAAGGCGAAGCGATGCTGCGGGCATCTGTGCTCAAAGCCGCGACGGAGAAGACGGCCGTCGGTCCGACGCCGGACCTCGCGGCAGTCGTGTCCAACAAGACCTGGCGTTTTAGCGACAATGAACTGCAGATCAGGGCGGTCCGGCTGAACCTTTCAGGCGAGACCCCCACCTTCGAGCTTACGATCCATTCCAACAAGCCGGGCGGCCAAGACATCGCCCTCTCGGAACCGATTGGACTCGATGGCCGTTCGCGCACCAAGCGTACCAACTATGCCTTCGTCGCCAACAAAGGGAGCTGGCAGGACAACCGTACCTTTGTGCTCGAACGCCGCTTCCTGGGAAATGGCGAAATGGTCTACTGGACCATGCGGTTTGAGGACGATCAGCTCAATCTTCACTTCAAGAATACGGATGGATACGAAGCCGAGCTGCGGGGCGCGCCGGTGAACTGAAGCAGCCTTATCGTCGGGCCACCTCGGACCCAACAGTTTGTCTGCAATGGGTCATGAGCGACAAAACTCTTGCTGAGCATAACGAGTCCGCTCTGCCGCCGATCGCCGACATGAAAGCGGACATCGATTTCTGTCGCTCAGGGCCAGAAGCGGACTTTGAGCAGACATTCCTGCGCTACAGTTTCGTATCAGAGCGGCTCCGGTCCTTAGTCCGGCAACCCTGCTCTCCGCAGGCCCTCCACGAACGTAGCCAGGTCTTCCGGTCGGCGGAGCACAACCCAATCTTTCACATTTGAGATGCGCATCGTGGAATCGATCCGGCGCACGTGCAGCAGAGCGCCGCGTGCTTCGTCCATTCGGCCGGCAAGCGCATGGCTCGCCGCGCTGAAGGCACATACCCGCAGAATGTTCGGCAACTCGCTCGAGGCCTTGCCCGCCCATGCGGAGGCATCCTCGAAGCGGCGCGCAAACATGTGTGCCATCGCCGTTCCGGTCTGCATCTGAAAGGCCTCCGGATCGAGCGGGCTTAGACGCATCGCCCGGGCGAAGCGGTCGATTGCATCGTCATGTTCCCCGAGCGAAATTCTCTGGAAACCGCTCAGATACCAGGCCGCCGACAGGTTCGGATTGAGCACCAAAGCCCTGTCAACCGCTGCAATGCCTCTGTCGAGATCGCCGCCGAAATGAGGAAGTGAATGCCCGCCTCTTGTGAGGGCGACCGCATCGTTTGCGCCCAGCTCCACGGCGCGGTTTGCCAATCGAGCGCCCTCGGCAAGCTCGGCCGCGCGATCGCTCAAGCTGCCGGGCGGGGGACTTTGTCATCGACGGCGAGATGGTGGTCCCCCGTGCCGATGGCACGACGGACTTCCGCGCGCTGTCGCAGGCAGTTGCGAGCCATGACTCCGCCCCCCTGCAGTTTCGCGCGCCTTCGACATCCTGTTCTGCGACGGCAAGGACGTGCGCCGCAAACCGCTGATTGAGCGGAAGGCCTTGCTGCAGGAGCTGCTCGAAAAAACCTCTGAACGCTTTTACTTTTGTGAATACGCGGATCTCGACGGGGCGGAGGTGTGGGAGCACGCCCACCTGATTCAGGCCGAAGGCATCATTTCGAAGCGCGCCGATTCACCCTATCGCTCGGGGCGCACCAACGACTGGATCAAGGTGCCGTGCCAGTACCGCGAAACCTTTTACGTGGTCGGCTACGCACGCGAGGAAGATGACCGCTTCGACGGTCTTTATCTCGCCCGCCGCGAAAACCACCAGCTAATCTACGCCGGCAAGCTGGAACGGAGTGGCGGGAAGCTGGACGAGATCGAGCCGATGATGCGGAAGCTGGACGCCATCGTCATCGACAGGCCTCCGCTCAAAATGGATATCGACAAGCCGAAGGCGCGATGGGTCCGGCCGCTGAAGGCGCGCGTGATGCACCGCGGCGGCCAACCGCCGCGCCCCGTGCGCCATGGAATCTTCGAGGGCTGGGACGAAACGCCCGAAGCGCCGGTGATCCTCGACCGGATCCGCGCATTCATCGCTCAATCGAAGGCAAGGAAGCCGATCGCTGCGCCTGCTGTTGTGCGCGGCGTGCCTGCCGGAAACATTATGCGCGCGCTGGACGGTGATTGCGGTGACAAAGAGTCTTGGTGTGACCGATGTCCCACTGATGGACTTCGCGGTCGTCGCCATCACAAAGTCGGCGAGACGTCCCCCAAACAGGGTATGCGCCGCAGAACTCGCGCTGGGAATGGAGTCGGATCAGGTTTTATCCAACCGCCGTCCGGGTGATTGCGCGAACAAACAGCCCGAACGCATCGCCACAGTCACTTTAACCAGAGCGCCAGCGCGGCGCCCAAGTGGGGAAACGCGATGACAACCACCGTAACATCAATCCGGGAGTCACTTACTGACGGCACGGCGAATGTCGGCGACAAGATCACCTTTACGCTTGCGATGAGCGCAGCGGTTGACGGTTGCGGGGACGCCGATGCTGGCGCTGAACAGTGGCGCGATGGCAACTTATAACGCGTCCGTGACCGCTGCACTGGCGTGACGCGACGAAGCTGGTGTTCGACTAGGCAGTGTTTGCCGCCGCCCGCTGCGCTCACGCGATGTGCCACCCCGTCGGCAAGGAGAAGACAGACCCGCCGGCGATCGGGGCGGTGCCGTCCATCTCCCACAAGTGCAGCGAGCCATTGTCGTGGACGCCGAGAATGCCCGCCTTGCCATCGCCATCGAAGTCGGCGACATCGGCAACGTGCCAACCTGCGGGCAACTGGAACACCGCGCCGCCGCCGATGGTGGACGTGCCGTCCATCTCCCACAGGTGCAGCGCGCCGCTGTTGCTGATGCCGAGAATGTCGGCCTTGTGGCCGCCGTTGAAATCGGCGAGGCCGGCAACCTGCCAGCCGCTCGGGAGTTGGAAGGGCGCTCCGCCGGCGATGACCGTCGAGCCGTCCATCATCCATTGATACAGCGAGCCCGTGCTGCTTACGCCGAGGATGTCGGCCTTGCCGTCGCCGTTGAAGTCGGCGAGGCCGCCGAGATGCCAGCCGGCCGGGAGCTGGAACGGCGCTCCGCCCGCGGTGACCGCGGTGCCGTCCATCTGCCACAGGTAGAGCGAGCCAGCGTCGCTGACCCCAAGAATATCTGCTTTGTGGTCGCCATTGAAATCGGCGAGGCCACCGATGTGCCAGCCGGCCGGCAGGTAAAACACGTCCCCGCCCGCAGTGACCGTGTTGCCATCCATCTGCCATTGGTAGAGCCGGCCATTGTCGCCGATCCCGAGGATGTCGGCCTTGCCGTCGCCATTGAAATCGGCGAGGCCGCCAAAGTGCCAGCCGGCCGGCAATTGAAACACCGACCCGCCGCCGGTCACCGACGTCCCGTTCATCTGCCACAGGTGCAGCGAGCCGTTGTCGCTGATGCCCAGCACATCGCTTCTGCCGTCGCCCGAGAAATCGTGCCTCACGATGTTCGCCAGCCCGACGAAGTCGTCGATGTTGAGCGCGGTCCTGCTGACGCCGGCCAGCGTGATCGTGTCGCCATTGCCGAGGTTGATCACCGTGTCGGATCCGGCCTGCGTGGCGCGGATCAAAACATCGGTGAGCGTTTGAATGCCGGTGAACGCGGTCAGGTCGATCCGGTCGTCGCTGTTCGCGCCGGCGGCGAAACCCACTATGACGTCGGCACCGCTTCCGGGCGCGAAGATGAAGTGGTCGTCGCCGGCGCCGCCGTCGAGGGTGTCGTTGCCGCCAGCCCCCAGCAAACTATTGGAGCTTGCGTTCCCGGTGATCCGGTTCGGGCCATCATTGCCGATGCCATATGCTGCCCCGGCGCTCTCCTGCAAGTTCAGGTTCTCGACGTTGGCGGGCAGCGCGTAGCTGAGGGACGCGTTCACCGTGTCATTGTCCTGACCGGGATTCTCAAGGACCACATCACCGGGCTGTTCGACGAAATAGGTGTCATCGCCCAATCCACCCGACATGATGTCGTTGCCGCCGAGGCCACGTATTGTGTCGTTCTCAGCCGTGCCGTTCAGCGTGTCTGGTCCATCTGTTCCCGTGATGACGGGCCCAACGTCGGTCACCTCGACGAAGATTGTCTGTGTGCCGGTCAAGTTGCCGTCCGACGCACCGACTTGCACCACATAGGTATTGTCGTGATCGGAGTCGCTCGGCCCCTCAAAATCAGGCGGGGCAGCGAATGCAAGTACGCCTGTCGACGAGTTGATGCTGAATTTTGCGGCATCCGGGCTGTCAGGCCCGGTCAAGATGGCAAAGGTCACCGGGGAGGGGCCATCCGGATCGGTTGCGGTGACCGCGGTTACAGCCGTGGAATTTTCCGCAATGAACAGATTCGCATACCAGCCACCGCCATCGGACGTGATCACCGGCGCGTCATTGCTCGTCGGACTCCAGATCGACGTGGTGACATCACTGTCGCCGCCACTGCGGTTGCCCAGCGCAAAGGCGAAGCGGCCATCGGCAAGGAGTGCGATGTCCTGGGTATCGACGGGTTGAAAGTTATTGTCCTTGACCACGAATTCGCCGCCGATCTTCTGTCCCGCGGCGTCGAAGCGCTGGCCGCGCACCATGACGTAGGCATCGTCCTCCCACGTGGCGACGAACCCGCCATCCTGGAGGGCGACGAGCGATACCTCGTTCTGTGCGAGTTGTGTGGTGGTGTGGATCTGGATGTCGCCTGCGACGAGATTGCCGGTGTTATCGAAGATGCTCATCCGAGGACCTTGGCCGCCGACATTGTCATCGCCTTGGGCATCGGTCCATGCCACCACGAAGCCGCCGCCCGTGAGCGCCGCGACATCCGGATCCGTTTCGTCGGCGAGATTGTTGGCGCCGGGCACTTCATGAAAGGCGACGACGGGTGCTCCGCCCGACGTGTAGATGGCGAAAGAGACGTCGTGGTCAAAGCCGACCAGTCGTTGATAAACGTCCACAAAGGTGTTGTTCGAAAGGGTCGCCAGTTGGGAAAAGTCGGCGTCCTTCGTTCCATTGTCGCGCACCGTGATGGGCGCGCCAACGACGCCAGTGGCAGAGACGATCCTGGCCATGATGTCGGTATTGCCGCTGCCGTTGTCGAGCGTATATGACACCGCATAGCTGCCATCGGCGAAGGACGTGATGGACGCGTTCTTGGTCTGGGCGGTACCCGTGTCGATGGCATCGTCACGAACCGCGCCAAGAGCTGGATCTAGGACGCGCGCCCAAATATCATTGTCGCCCTGGAAAAGATCCGTGTAGGCAAAGGCAATATTGCCGTTGTGCAGATTCGTGATCGACGAGCCGTCGGCGACGGAGCCTTGCCCGTCGTCAAACTGGCTGACCCTCACCTCAGCGCCGACCTTATTGCCAGCGGCGTCGAAACGCTGCCCGACGACGGTCTGGCCGGAGGTGAAGGTAGGGCTCTGATCGTTGTAGACGATCATATAGCCGCCGTCGTTCAGGCCGATGATCTGGCCGTCCTGTTGGACAGTTCCGCCATCAACAGTGTTCACCTGAATGAATGGCCGGACGAGACCTGGTGTCGTGCCCATGTGTTATGCCTTCTGCACAATCGGGTTTGAAAATATCCGCTGGTTGCAAGATCGGTCGCTACAGATGTGGCGCGGTGTTCACATCATCAAATTGAAACGAAATCCGTGAGCGCAGCAGCATCCGATGCATTGTTTTCTTCCCTGGACCAAACCTACTCGTCACCGGCATCGCGAAATGTGTGTGCCGAGGCAGCGCATTTACCGGAGGGCGCGACGCCGCGCATGGACTGCAGCGACAGGCGGCTGGACGAGAACGAACTCAGGTAACAAAACAATTCAAAAAAACTTCACCAAGTATGTGATGGAGCAGCCTCGAACGCGTGAGCGATCCGTGGCTGTGCGACCCGATTGCTTTCGCGCGGCGGCTGACTGGAATTAATGCGAGGCCCGCGCCGCCGTGTCTACCCGCCGCAGCATCAGCGCAAGCGCGACCATGCAGGCGGCAAAGATCGCGAATAGCCAGAACACGTCGACAAACGCGAATAGCCCTCAGCACCGCCGGCCCTGCTTCGCCGCGCGGCAACGCCCGGCCCATTCCAGGCGCGTTTTCCAAGCGGGCGGGGTCACTAGCAAAAGCGAGGTCAGCGCCGCTTGGACTGACGCGACAAAGGAGCGGACTGGCGCGACACGAGTTTTCCAGGACGGGCGTTGAACCAGACGCCAGGTTGATGCGACTAACGCTGTTGAACTGCGGTGTGCCCAGCGGGACTAGACCGAGGTGCCAGCAAATGAGCGGTTCGACTGCCCTTTCCTCCCCGAATCCGGGCGTGCTGTCCGGATCGCGACGGTCCGTGCCCGAGACGCTTCGCCTCACGGTCAACGACGCGCCGGAACACGAGCGTCTTGAGCTTCATCGCGAATTTTTTCAGCGCCAGGGAGTACGCTACGGCAGCTCGGCGACGTGCACTGAACCAATCGGCGTCGATCTCACGCTGCACAGGCTTCCCGGCCTTCAGTTCTCGTCAGGTACGCTGCAAGGCGCGCGTTTCCACCGGACTCGCGAAAATAACGATCCCACTGAAGACGTGGGTCTGATGATCAATCGGGAGGGCGGGTTTCTTATTAGCCAACGCGGGCGCGAGACCGTCCTCGACGCCGGTGAGGGTACGCTCGTGTCGTTGACCGAAACATTGAATACCGTGCATCGGGGCGACATCCTCATCCTGCGCTTTCCGAGGCCGCAGCTCGCCCCTCGATTGGCAGCGGCGGAGGACTGTGAGCTGCGCCGAATACCATCCGGCACGCCTGCGCTGAGGCTCTTGATCGACTACGCGAAGCTCATCGAGCAGGAGGACGTGGACGCGAGCGAGGACCTGCACCACGTTATCGGGCCACATTTCTACGATCTCGCGGCGGTGGCGATTGGCGCCACGCGGGAAGCCACCGAGCTTGCGCAGGGTAGCGGCCTGCGGGCAGCGCGACTCTACGCCATCAAAAAGGACATCGCCCGCAACGTCGACGAGACCGATCTATCAGTCACGACACTTGCCGATCGTCACGGCTGCACGCCGCGCTGCATCCAAAGATTGTTCGAGCAGGAAGGCACGAGCTTTACCGATTATGTCCTCACGCAGCGCCTCGCACGGGCATATTGCCTGCTGACCGACCCGCGCCATGCAGATCTGAAGATCACTGCCATCGCATTCGATGTTGGGTTTGGGGACATATCGTATTTCAACCGGACGTTCCGCCGCCACTATGGTGACACACCATCGGGCGTCCGCGCGCTCGTTCGCCGCCATGGTGCCGGGCAGCTATAGCGAAACCTTTACGAGCGGTTGAACCGAGAAATTCGCTCGGAAGCAAGCGTCGAGTTGGAGGCCATCCGGCGCCAGCACGACCTTCCCGCACTTCGGGACGACGCGTGAAGAGTTGTAAAAGGTCCTGGACCGAGTCGGAATTCCGCGAGGGCCGTAGCCAAGGAGTTCGGCAAAGACCAGGTTTAGCGCGTTGCGTGCGAGAAACGACGAGGCGCCTAAGCATGGCGGCGTAGATGGCGACGAGGGATGCTAACTCCACGCGTTGTCGCGCGCGACAGGTGCGCCGCATTTTCCCGGCGCGAGCCAGTTCAATCCGGCTAGGCTGTTAGGGCGAGCCTCTGAAGTCCGAGGGGCGCGCGCCGTAGCGGCGGCGGAAGCGCCGCTGGAAATGGGAAAGGTCGTTGAATCCAGCCGCGAAGGCGATCGAGGTTAACGTACGGTCGCTGAGCTTCGGATCGCTCAGCAGGCGGTGCGCGCGTTCGAGCCGCTGCTCCATCACGTACTCGGTAAAGGTCGAGCCGCTTTCGTCGAACAGCCGCTGAACGTAGCGCGGCGATACCTTGTGACGCGCCGCAACAGCGTGCACCGAGAGGCGCGCGTCGGTGAGGTGCCGTGCGATGTCGTCCCTGATCATCTTCATCCGCGCCGCCCGGACCCCGCGGCCCTCGGCGATTGCGGTGGCATCGCGCGTCGCGCCGAGCGTCTTGGCGAGCAGATCGTAGACATGGGTCACGGCCGAATGCTGCAGGCTGGGGTCAGCGAGCGCCGCCGGCTCGTCCTCCAGCAGCGCGAGATATCGCTTGAGCAGCACCAGCGCCGGCGTGTCGCGCGGGATGCGGCGGCAATAGGTGTCTTCGAGATTGGTGACGTTGCCGGCGAGCGCGGTGCGCGGCAGGCGCACGCTCGTGGACTGCGCTTCGTGCGGGACTCGGATGCTGGCGCAGTCGCCGCACGGCAGCAGGTACGCGTCGCCGGTCTCGACCCTCGCCTCACGCCCGTTCGACTGCGCTACGACGTGCGCTTCCCTGCCGAACGACAAGGCTACTTCATCCCGCTAGACGCGTTTTGTGTTGCGCCGATATGTGGCCGGCGAGCTTGTGCCGGACAGAATGCGCAGGCCGGGCAGCGTCCGGACCGTTGCTCTCGCGCGGAACGGGACGTTCGATATCGGCTCGATGTCGACATTGATTTCGGTCCGGAATAGCGCCTCGCGCCACACGGCGAGCCTGAAACGCGGGGCGATCTCGTCAGTCGAGAAATGAACCACAGCACTCATGAGCCAAGCCTTTTGAGGTGCAGTTGCGCGGATAACGGAGCGCGACACGCAAAAAGAATCGGCCGTCTAGGCGACCAGAAAAAAGAATCCTTGATGGGCCTTAGTCGCAACGTGGCGGCCGCAGGTTCAAACCAGTTTGAAAATTTCTTGCAGCCTGAGTTCGCTCCTGTCCAGCCGCCTGACGCTGGAGTCCATGCGCCCCTAGGCAGAGTTGCGGTAGATGTGCCGGCCTTGGCACGCTCATCGCGCTGCCGTGATCAACGAAGGAGGACACAATGTACCGGATGCTGCTGATTGCTTGGGTCACAGTTGTCATGACGGCCTCCGTCGGGCAGGCGCAGACCATCAGCGCCGCCTGCGCCGAGCGCGACCTGCAGGCCATCACGTTCATCGAACAGCGCGGCGAGGCCGGCGACCTGCCCGCGACCGCACTGAGCGAACTCGGATTGATGCACATGCGGGCGCGGCGAAGTTGTACTGCCGGGCAGGAGACGATGGCACTGGCGATTTATGACGACATTCTGGGTGCTGTCCGAACCGCCGAGCGGGTGAGGCCATGATGCTCGCGGAGTACTCGATGGCTGCGTTCGCGCTGCTCAATGGACGGCAGGATCGTCGCGTATATGCCGCAAATCATCTGCGTCGATCGCGACCGCAGCGGTGCGGAAGCGGTGTCACTGCTTACCTGGGCGATGCCCCGCAGCCACCTTCCTTCGAAGCGGTGATTTGTATCTCCGCCGTTGAAAAACTTATCAGTTCGCCCGCTCACCAACCCGCTGTTCCTGCACGCAGGCCGTTGCTGCTGGCAAAACTGCGTGGATTTGCCAGCCAGTTGCTTGGGGCGCTTCACGAGTCGCGGCGTCGCCGGGCCGCGGTCATCTTACGGGAGCACGCTCCGCTCACGCAGCTGCGCTCCAGCGGGACCAACAATGATTGACGCCACGTTCCTGATCCTCAGCGCCGGGGTATTCGCGGGCGCCTTCGTATCCGGTATGGCGGGATTCGCATTCTCGGCGGTCGCCGGCGCGATGCTGCTGCACGTGCTGCCGCCAACAGAGGCGGTGCCGCTCATGATGATCTGCAGCATCGCGGTGCAGAGCGTCAGCCTGGTGGTGTTGCGTAAACATCTGGCCTGGCGGGGAAGCTTGACGCTCATTGTCGGGGGCGCGTTCGGAATTCCGCCCGCGCTCTTTCTTCTGCGGCACGCGGACGTCACAGCTTTCCGCGTGGGGTTTGGCGTCTTCCTTGCCCTTTATTCGGCCTACATGGTCTTCCGCCCGTTGGCTGCCGGCCTGCGAAACACCGAACGGCGAGCGCACGAGGCGGCAATCGGCTTTGCTGGCGGATTGCTTGGCGGCCTCACCGCGATGCCCGGCGCCCTGCCGACTATATGGTGCGACTTGCGGGGCATGCCGAAGGATCAGCAGCGCGGCCTGGTCCAACCCTTCATTGCCGTCATGCAGGTCTTCGCATTGGTGCTTTTGGTCGCCCAGAACGGTGTCTCGAGTAAAGTGCTGCTCGATGCAATTCTCGCACTTCCAGCACTCGCGGCGGGCGCGACACTGGGAATCGCACTCTTCGGTCAAATGAACGACGTGCTCTTCCGTCGCACCATATTGACGGTGTTATTCGCCGCCGGATTGGGGCTCGTGTTCTAAAACGCGGGTCGCAACGGCGGCGGACATCGGCCCGCCGCCGAGCAATATCGCTTCTTGGCCCCTAAGCGGACGCCGGGCCACGTGCGCGCCATCTCCGCTTGTTGGAGAGAAGCGGACTTGGGTTGGACGATTCGGTCGCTATAGCGGGCGATACGTCCACATACCACCGCGGCCGATTCCGCTGTGTTTTCAGCATCGGTGTTGGAGCCCGGTCGCGCTCGCCCGAGCAATATTGTTGCTACAAATTTTAGAGACCGTTGGATCCCCCGTCGCACTCCCTCCGCCAGCTAGACATATTTCGGAGTCTCGCCGCTGTTTGGCGCCAGAAATCGCCATTTTTCGCGCCAAACGGGCACTTCTTTCTGCGAAAGCGAACCACCAGAACGACGGCTCGGCAGACTAGCCGGCCCAACTCGCCGTCTTTCTCCTATCGCCGCTGGCGTGGTTCGCTTTCTTGATACTTGTGGCGCCGGCGTGGACCCGGCTTGCGAGCCAGTATCCCTTCGCGCGACGTTGTTCGCCCGAGCAAGAAATTCGCGCACACATCGCCATTTCAGTTCTGGTCACGACCGGACGATTTCGAAAAGCGAACGCGCGTCGGCTTCTCACCCCCTTTGCAGATCTTTCGTCAGCCCAAGAAGGAGACTTTTCTCGCGAAAAGTGCCGGTTTCACTTCGTCAGCAGGGTCAACTCTTTCGCGCAACGTCAGAGATCAACTGTCATTAATGTGGACCGCAAGGCGAAGTTGAAGAGCTCAGTGCAACTGACGAATTTGAGAATTATGGCACCGTGCCAAGGGATGGGTGACAAAGAGCGGAGACTTCGGGGCCACACAACAAACTGTGTTTATTAAACGCCGAACATCGCGGTTTCGGTATAGGCAAGGTCTCCAAGACGGGGCCGATTTGGGCCGCGGAAATATCGAGGTGCGTTTCCGTCGAAATACCGTCCTACCAAGCCGGCGATCGGCCCGTTGGCATCCAGCATCACCAGCGGTCTGCCGCGTGCGGCTAGGTATCGCCCAATCGGACCCGCGAAGCGCACGAAATGTTCGACGTCGCGACAATAGACCATTTGCGCAATCGGCAAGATTCCCTTCAGGGAGCGCGGACGGAACACGAAGGGCTCGCCGCCATCCTCTGTCTCGACCCACAGGGAGATGCACCCATAGTCACTGTGACGGAGAAGCAATTCGTGTTCGAACGAATCAACGTGCCGATGACGCTGCGGATCAAATGCTTCGACGCGCGCCTTGTGCCTCGCACGATTCAAGAGGGGAAGGGCGACGAAACTGCCGGCGCTGTATTGGGAATAACCCATAACCGTCGCGATGGGACGCGTGTGAGGAGCCGGGGTGAGGTTGAGGTATGTCACGCCCTTATGGCTAAGCCCCTTCGCGGCGAGAAAGCTCGCGTACCCTCGGTAGTTGGGCTCCACATACCAACTGGAGACACAGCAGCGAATGGCAGCGTCCGTGCTGCCCGATACCTTGGAGTATATCAGCAGGATCGTGCCAACAGGCGCTCCGTCGCTTTCCAAGAGGTACCCGAACTTCGGCAATTCCGCCGGCGAGCGATGCTGGGTGAGTCGCGCAAGGACCTCGACCCAGAATCGCCCTCCGCGCTCAGGAAAGCCCCGTGTGAGGAGGTCTATCACTCCACCGACGTCGGTGTCGTTGATCTCTCGCACCCGAATCTTTGAGGCGCCGGATGTAATCGCATCGCCCATACGAGAACCCTTGAATTGTCAGCAAGGTATATCTCTAGGGTACGGCAAGACAGACGGGCGGACGGCGTTATCGAAACATGACTAACGCCGCGGATCTTTGTCATTCGGTGAGATTGGCCAGCCCGCTCGCCCTGCGGGTCGATTCAGTTGGCGCAAGAGCTTTCTTGATATCGGCACCGATCGCATCGATTGCGACACGCGCATAGGGGATGGCATCGGCCATTCCGTAGAAATGATGGATCATCCCTGCGTGACACATGTATCGCACTTCGACTCCAGCGCGTTCCAAGCGATCTGCATAGGCGCGGCCTTCGCAAAGGAGCGGGTCGAATTCGGCGGTGTGCACATGCGCCGGAGGCTGACACGAGACGTCGGCAGCGTGTAACGGGGACAAGCGAGGATCCGCAGGGTCTAAAGTCTCAGGACAATAGTGCTTGAGGGTCCAGTCGATGGTCGCCTTGTCGAGAAAATAGCCCTCTGCGAAGGCGCGCCGCGACTCCGACTCGGCGCCGATGTCCAATGCCGGGCAAAGAAGGAGCTGAAGCGTGATCGAGGGGCCATTCTCGAGCTTTGCGCGTTGGCAGACTGCGGCAGCAAGAGCAGCGCCCGCGGAATCTCCGCCCACTGCAATGCGGTCTGCTCGAAGTCCGAACGCGGCAGCGTGTTCGAACACCTCGGTGACCGCGGCGTAGCTGTCCTCAAACGCAGCGGGAAACGCATGTTCGGGAGCAAGCCTGTACTCAACGGAGAGCACACGACACTCGCTTGCGTTGGCCAGCATTCGGCACAGCGCGTCGTGCGTCTCGATGCTTCCGAAAACGCCGCCGCCACCGTGAAAATAGATGAGACCCGGCAACGCGTTGCTAACGGCTCTCATTGGCGTGTAGATACGGATGGGAAGCGGTCCCGCGGGCCCGGTCAGCGTTCGGTTTTCAATCTGACTGATGGGTTCATCGTTTGCGCCGACGAGTTGGCTTAGACGGCTAAATCCGACGCGCATCTCGCCGGGAGACATGCGTGCGACATCTTGCGCGCCGCCCGCCGCGATCATGTCAAGGAATCTTCGGGCGTGTGGATCGAGCGGCATGCCGTCGGACCGGATGAATGACTATCAGCTCGCGCGCGCAGCGTACGGATTCAGCGATAGGGTCCGCAGCGATGTTTCTGCCTGCACCGTCATCAATTGCGCAACTTTATCACCAGCGCATTGATCTTGGAGATTGAGCGGAAATTGGCTGGAGTGATCGCAGCCGCGGGTATCTTTACATCGAGCTCTGACTCGACGCGAAGGACAAGGTCGACCATGTCGAGCGAGGTGAGCCCGGCTTCACGCAGGTCGTCGTCCTCGGCGATCGATTGGTCGATCGACCGTTGGGCGAGAAGTTGCTGCACAATGTGGAACAGCCCTTTCGTCACCATTGAGTCGATATCGGATTGCACGGTTACACCCGTTTGGATTTTCGGCACTCGGTCAGTACGAGATGACATGTGCGTTGAGGGTCTGCACGTATCGTTTCGATTTACAATTAATGTCGTGTGACTGATTTACCAAAGCCGCACGCGGAGTCCGCGAAGCCAGAGGACGGACGGCGTCGCCATACTTAATTCGCCGCCACCATCATGGCCCGGACGCAGCGGCTCACCGATAACTTGAGCCTGCCGGGCCACGCCGTCGAAGTAGCGCGGAACTTGCATTGTCCTGCCAGCAGAGAGTGCGAAGTCCCAAAACCGCATCGGTGAAGCAGTCATGTCACTTCTCGAATCCCGTAATGGTACCCGGCCTGTCTCAGTCTTGAGCAGCACGCTTGCGGCGCCAGCCGAGACCGCCGATCGCGTTATTGTGCCCGGCACCCTCGCTGAGCGAGCTCAAGCGGTCGCGGCAATTGCGGTAGCGCATGCGCCCGCAGTCGATCGTGCGGCCCGCTTCCCAGTCGAAGCCTTTCGAGCCGCGAAGGACCATCGCCTGCTTGGAATCATGGTCCCGACCGAGCTCGGTGGAGAGGGCGCGAGCATCGGCGACGTCGTTGATGTCTGCTACGCCCTCGGCCGCGGATGCGGTTCGACGGGTCTGATCTATGCCATGCATCAGATGATGGTCGCATGCTTGATCAAGCATGGCTTTGACAACGCGTGGCATCAGAACCTCGTTCGTCGTATCGACGCGGATCAGCTTCTGCTCGCGTCGTCGACGACCGAGGGGCAGGGGGGCGGGGACCTGCGCAAGAGCAGCTGCGCAGTTGAGCAGCAAGGCTCTGTCATCACGCTGACCAAGAGCGCGACCGTCGTCTCCTATGGCGCGCAGGCCGACGCGCTCGTCACTACGGCACGCCGCTCTCCTGAGGCGCCGGCGTCCGATCAGGTTCTCGTCGCATTCTGCAAGGGCGACTACAGGCTCGACAATATCGCCGGGTGGGACACGCTCGGCATGCGCGGAACGTGCAGCGCGGGCTTCAATTTCGAAGGCTCTGGCATCGCTGACCAGGTCATGTTCGAGCCATACCAAAAGATTCACGCGCAGACCGGCATGCCGGTCGCCCATCTCACGTGGAGCGCCGTTTGGGCCGGGGTCGCGGCAAGCGCTGTGGACCGCGCCCAGGCCTTCGTTCGCAAGGCGCGTGGCCCCAACGGCCAGATGCCGCCCGGCGCTGGGCATCTCACACGCGCGACTGCGTCGCTGCGCACACTGGGGGCGGTCATAACCTCCGCGCTCGCGCGTTACGAATCGGCTTGCCGCGACGACACTCTTGAGTCGCTCGATTTCCAGACCGGCATGAACCTGTTGAAGGTGACGGCCTCGGAACTCGCGATCGAGACGGTCAGCAGCGCACTGCAGGCGTCCGGCCTTGCCGGTTATCGCAACGACGGAGAATTCTCCGTCACTCGTCACCTGCGCGATGCAATGTCATCGTCTGTCATGATCAACAACGATCGCATTCTGGCAAACGTCGCCAATGCCTCGCTGCTCGTCGATATCCCGACCTTCCTGACCAAATAAGAAATGCAAGGGCGCAGCTTTCGCAGCGCAATGGAGTAGTTGATGAACTACGTGATGAGAGATCCGAGCGAGGCGGCGACGCGGACGCTGCTCCACGCAACCGGGGTGAATGGCGTCTACGGGCGAACGGCAGCATTCGAAAGCGTCATCGACGGCCTATCGGCACTGATTTCGCGTTACCGCGAGCCGGACACGGAAGCTCTTCGTTTTCCGCCCGTGATCAATCGCGCGCATATCGAGAAAGCCGGATACCTGCACAGCTTCCCCAACCTGCTCGGCGCCGTCTGCTGCCTGCACGGAGATGAAGCGCAAATTCGCGGCGCCGTGGACCGGCCGGCAAAAGACGGGGGGTGGACGTCCGCTCTGACGGCGACCGACCTCGTCCTGACGCCGGCAGCTTGTTACAACGTCTATCCGATTGTGGCAGCGCGCGGTCGTGTTCCGGGGAGCGGTCTTGTTTTTGACGTTGCCTGCGACTGCTTCCGTCACGAGCCCTCGCGCAACGCGGACCGCATGCAGAGCTTCCGCATGCGCGAATATGTTTGCATCGGTTCGGCCCAGCAGGCGAGTGATTTCCGTGACCAATGGATCAAGCAAGGCCAGAAGCTCGCTGACAAGCTTGGCCTCGCGCACAGCATTGCGCCAGCGAGCGATCCATTCTTCGGCCGCGCCGCACAAATCATGGCGGGCGCCCAGATCGAGCAGGCCTTGAAGTTCGAGCTCTTGATCGCGGTGCGTTCGACCGAGCAGCCAACCGCTTGCATGAGCTTCAATTGCCATCGCGATCACTTCGGTCAGAAATGGGACCTGAAGGATGAGACCGGTGCTCTGGCGCACACCGCCTGCGCGGCATTCGGCATGGATCGCCTCGCGCTGGCGATGTTTGCCGCGTACGGAACCGTGATGCGCCAATGGCCGGCTGCGGTCCGCGAGGCACTCGGTCTCTGATCGGGAGGCACGCCGCCCTTCAGTAAGTGGTGCGCGGTGCCTCGGCGCAGGAGCTGTACGCTCATTGGGCGCCACCGATCGTCTAGGCCAGCACCTTGCTTCTCGCCTGCTCGCGGATTTTCGTCAGTGTCGTCATCGGGGTGATGGCTTCGGGGTCGATCTTCAGGTGAATGATCGCCGGCTTGCCCGAGTTCGCGGCGGCATGGAACGCGGCACCGAAATCCTCGGTCTTGTCGACGGTCACGCCGAAACCTCCAAACGTCGTGGCGAAGGTTGCAAAATCGGGATTTCTCAGTGCCGTCGCCGACACCCGCCCGGGGAATTCCCGCTCCTGGTGCATGCGAATGGTGCCGTAGATTCCATTGTCACAGACGATGACCACGATCGGCAGATTGTACTGAACGGCCGTCGCGAATTCCTGTCCGTTCATAAGGAAATCGCCGTCCCCGTTGACCGAGAGCACGAGGCAATCGGGGTAAAGGCGCTTCATCGCGACGGCTGAGGGCATTCCGTAACCCATTGACGCCGACGTCGGCGCGATGTGTGTCCCGAACTTACGGAAGCGATAGAAACGATGGATCCACGCCGCGTAATTGCCGGCGCCATTGCACAGGATCGTGTCGTCCGGCAAATTTTGGCGAAGCCAGACCATGACGGCACCGAGATTGACCCCGCCCGGCTGCTCTGTCGGGTTCTCGGTCCACGCGAGGTAATCGGCGTGAGCGGTCTGCGTGCGCTCGCGCCACGGAATGGCGCGGGGCGGCTCGAGGCGATCCAGCGCCTCGGCGAAAGGCGCCGGGCTCGCATGGATCGGCAGATGCGGCCGATAGACGCTTCCAATCTCCTCGGCGCCCGGATGAACGTGCACGAGCTTGGTCTGCGGCGCTGGAATGTCCACTAACGTGTAGGCTTGAGAGGCCAGTTCGCCCAGCCGCCCGCCAACAAGAAGAAGAACATCCGCTTCCTTGACGCGCGCGATGAGCTTGGGGTTGGGGCCGATGCCGAGGTCGCCCGCGTAGCAGCGGTGAAGTGGATCGAACAAAGGCAAGCGGCGATAGCTCGTCGCGACCGGAACGTCGAAACGTTCAGCGAACCGATGCATCGCTTCCCGCGCCGCGATCGACCAGCGTGTTCCGCCGACAATCACCAAGGGTCGCGAGGCGGTCCCCAGAAGCTCCTCGAGCTTGCCCATCTCGCCGGCGCCAGGCGATGTCTCAAACGGTTCCCAGGCCGGCGCATCATTGCCGGTCACGCGCTCATTCAGCATGTCTTCGGGCAGTGCAATTACCACCGGGCCGGGACGGCCACTGGTCGCGGTATAAAAAGCGCGGGAGACAATTTCCGGAACGCGGGCAGCGTCGTCGATTTCCGTCACCCACTTGGCCATGCCGCCGAAGGCCGCGCGGAAATCGAGTTCCTGCAACGCGCCTCGCCCTTTGACATCGCGCGACACTTGGCCGGCGAACATGATGAGCGGGGTCGAATCCTGCTGCGCGATGTGAATGCCCGGCGACGCGTTGGTTGCGCCGGGGCCACGCGTTACGAAACACACGCCCGGTCGCCCGGTCGCCTTGCCCACTGCTTCCGCCATCATCGCCGCCCCGCCCTCCTGGCGGCAGACCGTCACCGTGATGTCGCGGTCGTGGAAGGCGTCGAGTACCGCGAGATAACTTTCACCAGGGACGCAGAATACGTGCCGAACACCGTTGCTGATCAACTGGTCGACCAGAACCTCGGCTGCGGTACGACTGTTTCCGATGGCACGCATGGCCGGCTCCGGATGAACACATGAATGTCGACCCTCATCTTGTCATACGGAGCCACCAGCGCACGATCAGCGACGTTGCGAAGTCAATTCATGCTTAATCGCGGCGTGCATTGCGGTCGCGCGCCATATGAGACCGCACTCAGAGTCTCGCGACCGGAGAAGACCCGTCGTTGACCATAATCCGAAGACCAGCTTGATCGGCTGGGCGCCTCAAATATACCGACTAACATTGAACATCATCAGGTGCAGAAAAATGTCCGTGAGATCGACAATTCTTGCCGAGATGGAGAAGGTCGCCAAGGAACAGGACAAGACCTTGGCGCCGCTGACCGACGATCTGGTGCTGATCAATTCGGGCCTCGACTCTCTCGCCTTCGCCGTGCTCGTCGTGCGCCTTGAAGGCGAACTTGGAGTCGATCCGTTCACCAATTCGGACAGCATCGAATTTCCGGTGGTTCTCCGAGATTTCGTGACAGCATACGAAAATGCAACAAAGTCCGTTGCGGCCTGAAGCCACGCTCGGCGACTGGCTTCGTCGCAACACTAGTGATGAGGACTGGACCTTATGGGGCGCGCGGGCGAACGCCTCGCTTAAGGAACTCATCACCGGTTCAACGCTGGGCGGCCACCTTCCGCAGCTCATCGGGCGCTCCGTTCTCGTCGCAACCAATGACCAGCTCGCCGCCGCGTTGGCGTTGATCGAGCTCGATGGTGTTGCACGCCGGTTGGTCCTTTGCCCGCCCGGTCTCGCACCCGAACACCTACCTGCAATCGCTCGCACGGCGGAAGTCGACGCGCTTGTCACTGATCGCCCGGCGGATGAACCGGACACACTTGGCGTCGATCTCCGCATACTATGCGATCGATCTATTCGCCCCAACCAAGTCGAACGGCCGCCGATCCGCCACACCGAATGGATTCTGCTCACGTCGGGGACGCTAGGCACCCCAAAGGGGGTGGTTCATGATTTGGCGAGCCTGACGGCGGCGATCAGGCCAGGCAGGACGTCGGATTCGCCCGTCGTGTGGGCTACCTTCTACGACATCCGCCGCTACGGCGGCTTGCAGATTTTCCTGCGCGCGATCCTCGGCGGAGCTTCGCTGGTACTGTCGGACAGCAAGGAGCCCGTTGGGCAATTCCTTTCCCGTTTGCGGGAGCACGGAGCGACGCACATCACCGGCACGCCGTCGCATTGGCGGCGCGCACTGTGGAGCCCGTCGGCATCATCGATTTCGCCGCAGTATGCCCGCATGTCCGGTGAGGTCGCCGACCAGGCAATCATCGACAATCTTCGTGCCGCCTACCCGCAAGCGAAGATTGGCCATGCCTACGCCTCGACGGAGGCAGGCGTCGGCTTCCACGTCGATGATGAACGCGAGGGGTTTCCCATGAATTTCGTCGGAGCGCAGCGCGACGGTGTCGAGATCCGGATCGAAAACGGCTCCCTGCATCTCCGCTCGCTGGGAACCGCGTCACGCTATCTCGGCGAAAGTTTCCGTGCGATCCCGCGAGACGACGGCTTCGTCGACACCGGCGATACGATCGAGGTGCGGAACGAGCGGTGCTACTTTGTCGGCCGGGTTGGTGGGATCATCAATGTCGGCGGAATGAAGGTTCATCCGGAAGAAGTCGAAGGGGTGATCAATCGTCATCCGGACGTGCGCATGTCGCTGGTGCGTCCGAAGAAGAACCCGATCACGGGATCGGTTGTGGTTGCCGACGTGGTTCTTAACGCGCTCGACGCAAGTGACGCGGACGCACGCAAAATGGAAGTCAAGAGTGAGATCATCAAGCTTTGCCGCAACAGCTTGACCGAATGGAAAGTTCCAGTTGCGATCTCGTTTGTGCAAAGCCTCGCGATGACGGAGGGCGGCAAGCTCGCGCGCGCTCATGCGTAATGTTCTGGTAACCGGTGGAAGCCGCGGGCTCGGACTTGGAATCGTCCAACGCCTCGCGGGCTCGGGATATTGCGCGATCGCCGTTGCGCGCAAGATGAGCAGGCAGCTTGAGGGTGCGATCGCGCAGGCCGAGAGCCGGCAGCTAGGCTCGCTGCAATTTGTGGGATGCGACCTCTCCGAGATCGACGGCATTCCCAGTCTCGTAAAGTCGGTGCGCCAAAAGTTTGGACCGATCTACGGGCTCGTCAACAACGCAGCCCTTGCCCACGACGGCGCTCTTTCGCTCATGCACAATACGCAGATCGAGCGGCTGGTGCGGATAAATACAATCTCACCCATGGTGCTGACCAAGTATGTGGTGCGAACCATGATGGCAGATGGCGGTGGCAGAATCGTCAATGTTGCTTCGATAATTGGGTTTACCGGCTACAGCGGTCTTTCCGTTTATGCGGCAACCAAGGCCTCGGTGCTCGGATTTACGCGATCGCTCGCCCGCGAGGTCGGTCGCATGGGCGTGAACGTCAACGCAGTGGCGCCGGGATTCATGGACACGGACATGACGCAGGCGATGACAGACGAACAACGCCGCCAGGTCACACGACGCAGCGCTCTGCGCCGGATGGCGGATGTCGACGATGTGGCAAATGCCGTGGCGTATCTGCTTGGCGAGGGCGGGCGGAATATTTCCGGCACCGTGCTGACAGTCGACGCCGGCTCGACTGCCTGACGGCGTCACACGCGAATTTGTCCGCGACGAATGTCGTCGTAGAGCGCAGCGTTGAGCGGAACGAACGTTTGCCGCGCGGGATGATCGAAATACAGCGGGTCTTCGATTCGGCTCGGGTCGTATCCGTCGGAGGTAAGCCGACTCTTCTGGTGCTTGAACGTGGTCGTCACGTCGAGACCCTGCTGGACCCGCAAGAAGAGAGGGCGGGCGTAGGGCGGGAGGAGTCTCATCAGGTGGCTTCGAAGCGACGCGAGATCGAGCGGCCCCTTGAGGACGATCGCCGCCATGCCCGCGCGACCTTCGGTTCCCGGAATGGCAACGCCGTAGACGTTCGCGTCCGCAATTGACGGGAACATGGCGATCGCCTCCGCCACCTCCGAGGTGGCGACATTTTCTCCCTTCCAGCGGAAGGTGTCGCCGAGCCGGTCGACAAAATAAAAATAACCGTGCTCATCCTTACGCATGAGATCGCCGGTCGCGAACCACGCGTCGCCGGTTGCGAAGACATTGCGGAGAACTTTCTTTTGCGTCTCCGCCTCGTTGGTATACCCCTCGAAACGGCCGCCCGCGGCCGGTCCTGTCGCGGCAATCCTGCCGATCGCGTGTCCGGGCTCGTTCGGTGCGCTGCGAACGCAGAATCCCTTGTCGTCGCGCATCGGCTCGCCTGTTTCGATGTCAACCTTTAACAATTCGACCGGAAACCGGTGCGCGAGAAAGGAGGGTACCCTCCCGATCGCGCCGGGTTTGCCCTCCGCGTTGAACAGCGAAAAGCTCCCTTCCGTCGCAGCATAGAATTCCAGAATCTGCGGGATGCGGAACCGATCCTTGAACGCTTCCCACACGTCTCCGCGCAGCCCATTGCCGCAGCAAAGCCTTATTCGGTGCTCCGTTTCGCGAGGATGCGGCGCGGCGTTTACCAGATAGCGACAGAGCTCGCCGATGTACTGGAATAGCGTGCAATCCCATTGCCTGACGTCATCCCAGAACTGCGCAGCTGAGAACTTCTCCCGGATCACCACCGAGCCGCCATTCACCAGCACCGCACCGGTGGCAACCACTCCTCCGACGCTGTGATAGAGCGGAAGGCAGTTGTACATCCGGTCTGCCGGCCCGGTATCCATCATGCCGGCGAACCAGAGGCTCCAGGTCATCAGCCGGCGGTGATCGACGATCGCCGCCTTTGGCCAACCGGTGGTCCCGGAGGTGTACATATAGAGCGCGCGGTCGTCGATATTGACATCGCGGCGCTCGGAAGGAGCGAGCACCGCGCCTGAGTATTGTTCGACTTCGAGATCAATCCGCGTGAAGCGGTCGTAACCTGCTCCATGCGAGTGGACGACGGCCGCGCTTTCGATTTCAGCGAGCGCGGATTCAAATGCGCCTTTGAGTTCGGCGGCCACGATGACGGCCTTTGGGGCGACGATGTTGATGCAGTGCGCGAGCGAACGGTCGCGCAGATTGGTATTGATCAGCGAAACCACCGCACCCACGGCGCTTAACCCGAGCCAGATCGCCAGATATTCGGGCCGGTTCGGCATGAGGAGGCCAACGACATCGCCCTTGCCGATTCCGTGCGCCAGCGTCCAGCGGGCGTACCGGTTCATGCGCTCCGCGAGTTGCTGATGGCTAAAGCATTCTTGATCGGAAAGGAGGGCCGGCGCTGCCCCGAACCGCTCCGCATTCTCCTGCACGACGGCCGGGAGAGTGCGCTTGGGGTTCTTCGCGATAGTTGCCGTTATCTCCAGCGCGCGTACCCAGGCCTGCGTCGCCCCGGTCCGGCTCGCCTGCATCGGTCTTGCTTCTTCTTCGCACAGGCTCATGCACGATATTTGCAGTAGCGCCTGCCGCAGACCAACAGGCCGAACGAAATACGGTGAATCGCGCGGAGCGCGCACTCAACGTTAACGATACCGGCGGCGGACCGACGCCGATCGAAAGAAAGCATCCTCGGACCAAGGCGGCTGGCCGTGTCCTTGCAAGTCATCGCGTCGTGACCAGAAACGGGACACGTGTGTCTTTGTGTCTTGCGAGCCGCACGTTCATCCTCAATGGCGGAAAGACCGATGAGAGACGAAACCATCGCGATTCACAGCGGCTATGAATGCGACCCCGCGACCAAAGCGGTCGCCGTGCCGATCTATCAGACCGTCGCCTATGAGTTCGACAGCGCCGATCATGGGGCGGCGTTGTTCAATCTTGAAACACCGGGCTACCGCTATTCGCGCATCGCGAACCCGACCACGGATGTGCTCGAGCGGCGCGTCGCGGCGCTTGAGGGCGGTGTCGATGCGCTCTGCGTGAGCACAGGCCAAGCGGCGCTTAACTACGCAATCCTCAATTTAACGTCATTGGGGAGCAATATCGTCTCCGTGCCGCAGCTTTACGGCACAACGTACACGTTGTTCTCCCATGTGTTTGCGAGCCAGGGCGTCACCGCTCGATTTGCAAAGTCGGATCGCCCGCAAGACATCGAAAAGTTGATCGATCGCGATACCAAGGCGGTCTTCTGCGAAAGCGTGGGCAACCCCGCCGGCAACATTTGCGATATCGAGGCGCTTGCCGACGTAGCGCATCGCAACGGCGTTCCGCTCGTCGTCGACAATACTGTCGCGACCCCGATTCTCTTGAAGCCATTCGATTTCGGGGCCGACATCGTTGTCCATTCCCTCACCAAGTTCATGGGCGGGCATGGCACAACGCTTGGCGGGATCATCGTCGACTCCGGCAAATTCTCATGGAGGCAGTACGCCGACCGGTTCCCGATGTTCACTCAGCCGGACCGGTCGTATCATGGCCTTGTCTACGCCGATCATTTCGGAGATGCCGCCTACATCGCCCGCTGCCGCAGCGTGTATCAGCGCAATACGGGCGCGGTGCTATCGCCATTTAGCGCGTTCCTCTTGCTGCAAGGGATCGAGACCGTGGCGCTTCGCGTTGAGCGTCACGTGGAGAATGCGAGGCGGGTGGCAGAATATCTGCGTAGCCACCCCATCGTGGACTGGGTCAATTACGCCGGGTTCCCGGACCACGCCTATTACCAGGCGGCGCAGAAATATCTCGGCGGGCGCGCCTCTTCGCTAATGACCTTTGGGGTGCATGGCGGGTTTGAGGCCGGCAAGACATTCTATGACGCGCTCCGCCTGATCAAGCGGCTGGTCAACATCGGCGATGCCAAGTCGCTTGCTTGCCATCCCGCTTCGACCACCCACCGTCAAATGTCAGAGGATCAGCAGCGCAAGGCCGGCGTCGGTCCCGAGATGATCCGCCTCAGCATCGGCATCGAGCATCCGGACGACATAGTCGCCGATCTCAGTCAGGCCCTTGACGCCATCGCCAGCGGCCCAAAGGCGCTCGCTGCCGAATAGGTCGTCTTTGGCCCGCTGGAGCAACCGCAATGCCTGTGCTGCTGGACCGAGGCCAATTCAAGCCGATCTTGCTCGGATCGCAGTCGTGCGCGTCGTTGTCGGATTTCGCCGATCATCGCACGATCGAGATCGCGCTGATCAACAACATGCCGGACTCTGCGGTCGAAGCGACCGAGCGGCAGTTCGCCTCGCTCCTTACCGCCAGCTCGGCGCAGACTCTCGTGCGGCTGAGGGTCTATGCATTGGATGGAGTACCGCGATCTGTGGCGACGCGGCGTTACATCGACACGACCTATTCGCCAATTGGCAGCTTGTGGGCGGGCCGGCCGCCGCAGGGATTGATCGTAACCGGCGCGGAGCCGCGCGCCGCGGCGTTGATCGATGAGCCGTATTGGAACGCCTTCGTGCAGGTTTTGGAGTGGGCGCAATGTGACGTCGCGTCGACGATCTGGTCTTGTCTTGCGGCACACGCCGCAGTGCTTCACATGGATGGTATCAAGCGGCGTCCCCTGCGCGACAAGCGATCTGGCGTCTTTCAGTGCGTCACCAGGCCGGACCATCCCTTGATGGCTCGGCTCCCGCGCAAGTTCGACGCACCACATTCTCGCTACAACGATCTCAGTCACAGCGAGCTTGTAGGTGCGGGCTACACCATTCTTTCGAGGTCGGAGCGGGCAGGAGTCGACAGCTTCACCAAGGAAGCGCGAGGCACAATGCTCTTCTTTCAAGGCCATCCCGAATACGAGAGCGATACTCTGTTTCGCGAATACCGGCGCGATGTCGGGCGCTTTCTCAAGGGAGAACGAGCGTCATATCCGGCAATGCCCGAAGGATACTTTGCGCACGATTTCAAAGCTCGCCTTACGGCGTTCTGCGAGCGCGCCAGTATCGACCGAAGCGAAAGCTTGATGGCGGCCTTCCCCGAGGCCGAAGGCAACCTGACGAATACATGGAGCGCGCCGGCTATCCAAATCTATGGCAATTGGATCGACTGCATATCGGTACAAAGAAAGCCGCGGTCAAATCTGGCGACAAGAAAAGCGTCGCAAAGATCGGCTCAAGCATTGGCCAGCTTCACAATCCATCGAGATTGATATCCCTTCAGACAACCTGATCCGCCCGTCATGTTCCGTCACGCTGACAATTTCCCGCGCGGTCAAAATCGGGGTTTTTCAATCATCCGATTGTTTGAGCCACCACGAGCCGGCCGGGCCAATCTCCAGCCACGATGCGATGACGAATTGGACAGGCCAAAGCGAAAAAGGCACCGCAACTCGGACCTGACCACGTTGCGCCAACCAGGCCCAAGACCCGCGTCAGGACTAGCGAAGCCTCGGTAGCTTTTCCAAATCTTCTTCGTTCTTCAGGGCCACGGTTGCGGAAACCGACGACTCATGAAGCCCTAGAGCTCGCTGAAGCGATCAAAGCGCGCGCGTCGCATCAGGCACGGAATCGGCACGCGTTAGGGTTAGCCGCAGCAATTTGTTTCGAGCTGGGCCAGTCTTGGTAGGTTGCGCGATGTGCGGTTTTGAATATCGCTCGCAAGGTTCGTCAGTCAAATTGATGTGCTCTTGGTTGTAGCACCAGTGGGAAAGGTCAAATCCGTGCCAGCGATAATTCGCTCTCTTGTACGAAGTGGTGTTCCCTATGTGGCGCACAGAAGCGGCATTGGAGATCTGTTCTCTTGATAGGACGCCACTTGTGGAACGCGGCTTGCACCCAAAGGTCGGGGAGATGTCGCGAAATAGCTCAGCGGGTGGTCGGGATCGATTCCTGAGCCGTATCCGAGATTAGGACGGGCGACGCGTGGAGGGGGTCAGATTCATGGCCGATAGTCCGGCATTGACAGTCAGCATTGTCATCAAGGCGCTCAACGAAGAGCGTCACATCGCTGCCGCGATCGAGAGCGCGCTCGCGGCGATCGAAGGAATGGATGGCGAAGTCATCCTAGCCGACAGCGCGTCGACCGATCGGACGATCGAGATAGCGCAACGGTATCCGATCAGGATCGTGCGCATGACGCGGCTCGAGGACCGCTCGTGCGGAGCCGGTGCCCAGCTTGGATTCCAGTACAGCAGGGGGCGGTATATCTGGGTGGTTGACGGCGATATGCGAATGAAGCCCGGGTTTCTCAACGCTGCGATTCAGTTCCTCGAAAATCATTCGGCCGTCGCCGGTGTCGGCGGCATGATTTCGGAGCATCAAGCGTCCAACCTCGAATATGTAAAGCGGAGCGTACAAGAATATGATCGGCGCAGACCCGGCCTCGTGACACGGCTGGACGGCGGAGGCGTGTATCGGCGCTCGGCAATCGAGTCTGTCGGATATCTGACCGATCGCAACATGCACGGCGCAGAGGAGCTTGAGCTCGGCGCTCGTCTACTCGCCGGCAACTGGAAGCTTGCCAGGCTCCATCTTCCCGACGTCGATCACTACGGTCATTGCGGCAGCGCCTACCAGCTGCTCCTTCGACGATTGGCGACAGGGGTGTCGGGAGCGAACGGGGAGGTTCTGCGAGCCGCCATCGGCAAGCCTCATTTCCCGGTCGTTCTGCAGAAACAGAAGCGGATGCTGATTCTCCTGGCGCTGGTTCATGCGTGGTGGTTGTCCTTTTTCGCGGCGTCCGTGCTGGCCGGCAGCTTCTCAAAGGCGATGCTCGTACTGGCGGCGCTTGCACTATTTCCGATCATGGTCATGTCGGTGCGGTGCCGATCAATTAGGATCGGCGTCTATTCCGTCGTCGCGTGGCAGGTTTTTGCAATCGGCTTTTGGCCCGGCCTATTGCGCCACCGAATCCCTCCAACCGACTGGATCGCAAGCATCCACGTGCAGGACCCACTTCAGCCCAAACTGTCCCGATCTCATCGCGATCTGAATCAAGGGATCGGCCAACGAGCAGCCACAAGCGCCTAGAGCAAAATCCGAGCGAATTGAATCGGTAGGGATTCCCATGAGGTGCGAATTCTGATTCACCCTGCGTGCTGGACGAGGAGGCCGGCATGCATGGCGAAGCCCTTGTCTGAAGATTTGCGGGT
>JBAVXH010000380.1:0-3344 GCA_049698215.1 Xanthobacteraceae bacterium
GCATCGTGGCGGCGGGGAGGGCGGAGGACGGCACCATCTATGTGCTGGAGGATGCGACGGTGGCGGGGCTCGCGCCCGCCGGCTGGGCCGCGAAGGCGATCGCGGTCTATCGCAGGCTTAGCGCCGACACGCTGGTCGCCGAGGTGAACCAGGGCGGCGACATGGTGCGCGAGGTGCTGCGCCAGGTGGACCCGACCGCGGCGCTCAAGACCGTGCATGCGACGCGCGGCAAATGGGTGCGCGCCGAGCCGATCGCGGCGATGTACGCGCAGGGCCGCGTCAAGCACGCGGCGCCGATGCCGGAGCTCGAAGACCAGATGTGCGACTTCGCGCAGACGGGCTGGTCGTCCGGCGGCTCGCCCGACCGGGTCGATGCGCTGGTGTGGGCGGTCACCGAGCTGATCCGTCCGCGCGCCGAGCCGAGGATCCGGTTTTTGTAGCCGTAGGGCGCAATACGCGACGCGAAGCGGAGCACATTGCGCCGCAAGGCGCGGTCGGCGCAATGCGCTGCGCCCCCGCTTTCGCGGGGGCATGCTTATTGCGCCCTACGGATTACATCTTGAACTTCACGATCTTCTGCCTCTGCTCGCCCAGCCCCTCGATGCCGAGCGTGACGACGTCGCCGGCCTTGAGCCACACGGGCTCCGGCTTCATGCCGAGCGCGACGCCCGGCGGGGTGCCGGTGGTGATCACGTCACCCGGCTCCAGCACGAAGAACTGCGAGCAGTACCAGACGATGTGCGCGATGCCGAAGATCATGGTCTTGGTGTTGCCGCGCTGGCGCTTCTGCCCGTTCACGTCGAGCCACATGTCGAGCTTCTGCACGTTCTTGATCTCGTCTTTGGTGACCAGCCACGGCCCGAGCGGGCCGAAAGTCTCGCAGCCCTTGCCCTTGGTCCACTGCCCGCCGCGCTCGGCCTGGAAGTTGCGCTCCGAGACGTCGTTGCAGATGCAGTAGCCGGCGACGACATCGAGCGCGTCCTTCTTCGACAGATAGCGCGCGCGCTTGCCGATCACGATCGCGATCTCGACCTCGTAGTCGAGCTTGGTCGAGCCCTTCGGGATCATGGTGTCGTCGTTCGGGCCGACGATGCAGTTCGGCGCTTTCTGGAAGATGATCGGCTCCTTCGGGATCGCGGCGCCGGTCTCGGCCGCGTGGTCCGCGTAATTCAATCCGATCGCGATGAAGTGGCGCGTGCCGCCGATGCAGGGACCGAGCCGCGTGCCTGCCTTCACGGCCGGCAGCTTGGCGATCTCGACGCGGCCGAGCTTGCCGAGGCTCACGACCGCGGAGGCGACCGTCTCGCCGGTGATGTCCGCCACGATCTTGGAGACATCGCGGATGCGGCCCTGGTCGTCAACGATGCCGGGCTTTTCGCGGCCGGGCGCGCCGAAGCGGACGAGCTTCATGAATGTTCCCCCTCTGAGTGGTCGGTTTGGATGAAATGGCGGGTCGGGCGGACTATGCGTCGGCGCCGCCACGCGGGCAAGACGTGATCGCCTCAATCGTCCGAAATAAGCGCCATGATGTCACGCCCCCCGTGGATCACGCGCTCGATCGACACCTCGCCAGCGAGCGCGCGGTAAAGGATCACGTAATGTCCGAACGGGAGGATGTGCGCGTCGGGACCCAGTTCCGGGAAGCGGCGCGCCGACAGCGGTGCGGTCGCAAGTTTGGCGCACCGTCGCCGGATGTCCTGCACGAAGGTGACGGCGCGAGACGGGTTGTCGGCAGCGATGTAATCGGCGATCGCCTCCAGATCGCGCTCGGCCAGCGGCGCAAAGACGACCCGCGTCATCGTTCGCGCTGTTCGGCCATCTTGCGGTACTTGATCTCGAGACGGTCGAATACCTCCTCGGCGGGGCGGCGGGGGCCGCTCTGAACGCCGGCGCGGAACAGCTTGCGCAGTTCGTCGAGCCGTGCAGCACGGCTCTCCTCGCGATCCTGAAGCAGCCGAAGCCCATCGCGGATCACTTCGCTCTTGGAATTATAGCGACCGCTCTTGATCAGTCTTGCGACGAGGCGCTCGAAGTGGTCGCCGAGGGCATAGCTTGACGGCATTCGAATATCCTCCATGATCGTCATGGCCCGTGTGATAATAATTATTATCCGCGCGTCGTCCAATCAAATGCCAGACGTGGGGAAACGGAAGCGGAGAGTGCAATGAAGCGGATCCTTGCGGCGACTTGTGTCCTGCTGGCGGCGCTCACCAGCGCGGCGGCGCAGCCCTATCCGTCGCGGCCGATCACCATGGTGGTGCCGTTCGGCGCCGGCGGGCCGACCGATGCGCTCGCGCGCATCGTGGCGCAGCGCATGTCGGTAGCGCTCGGCCAGACCGTGCTGGTGGAGAATGTCACCGGCGCGTCCGGAACGGTCGGGATCGCGCGCGTGGTGCGCGCCACGCCGGACGGCTACACCATCATCCTCGGCAACTGGCCGGCGTTCGTGGTCGCGAGCATGACCAACACGATCAGCTACGACGTGCTCGCCGACTTCGAGCCGATCGCGCAGATGCCGAACAACCCCTACATCGTGGTGAGCAAGAACGACCTGCCGGCGAAGGACCTCAAGGAACTGGTCGCGTACCTGAAAGCCAATCCCGGCAAGGTGTCGGTCGGCACCGGCGGCGCCGGCACCGGCCAGCATGTCAGCGGCGTCTATTTCCAGAAGGCGACCGGCACCGAGTTCACCTTCGTGCCGTATCGCGCCGGCTCCTCCAACGTGATGCGCGATCTCGTCGCCGGCCACATCGACTTGACCTTCGACCAGGCGATCAGCGCGCTCCCTTATGTGCGCAACGGCCAGGTGCGCGCCTACGCGATCACGGCGAAATCGCGCATCGCCTCGGCGCCCGACATCCCGACCGTGGACGAGGCGGGCGCACCCGGCGTCTACATCTCGACCTGGTTCGGCCTCTGGGCGCCGAAGGGCACACCGGCGGAAGCGCTCGGCAAGCTCGGCGCCGCCGCGCTCGAATCGCTCGCCGATCCCGCGGTGGCAAAGCGGCTCACCGATCTCGGGCAGGAGATCCCGCCGGCCGACCAGCAGACGCCGGCCGCGCTTTCGGCGCTGCTCAAGGTCGAGATGGAGAAGTGGGGCCCGATCATCAGGGGCGCGGGCATCAAGGCGGAGTAGGGGCCGCGCTCATCCGCGGCTCAATTCGCATGCAAAAACAAACGAGCCCCGGCGTACGGCCGGGGCTCTGCAACGTTCGATATGGCTCAGTCGCAGCGTCTGATTCTGCGTACGCTCCCGTCATCGCGCTGGATCGTGACGGTCCGGCAGTTGTCGCCGCCCCCGTATACGCGCGGGCCGACGACGCCGACGCCGCCCGGTCCGATGA
>JBAVXH010000381.1:0-13111 GCA_049698215.1 Xanthobacteraceae bacterium
GGCACGAGCGACATCCTGTGGCAGAACGTGAGCACCGGCACCGTCGATCTCTGGAAGATGTCGAACGGCGCCTGGGCCGGCAGCGTCGATCTCGGCAACCATCCGGGCGCGGGCTGGCAGATCGCGGGCGCCGGGGACTTCAATCATGACGGCACCGGCGACGTCTTCTGGTTCAATCCATCGACCGGCGCGACCGACATCTGGCAGCTCGCGAACGGCCAGTGGGCCGCGAGCGTCAGCCCGGGCAATCATCCCACCGGCTATCAGGTGGCCGGCATCGCCGACTTCAATCGCGACGGCACCAGCGACGTGCTCTGGTTCAATCCGACGACCGGCGACGTCGACGAATGGAACATCGTCAACGGCCACTGGGCCGGCAGCAACAGCCTCGGGGCTCACCCGGGCACGGGCTGGCAGGTTGCAGGCGTCGGCGATTTCAACAACGACGGCACCGGCGACGTGTTCTGGCACAACCCAAGCACCGGCGCGACCGACATCTGGCTTCTCCAGAACGGGATGTGGTCTGCGAGTGTCAACCCCGGCAACCATCCGGCTGGCTGGCAGGTCGCCGGCATCGGCGATTTCGACGGCGACGGGACGAGCGATGTGCTCTGGTTCAATCCGGCGACCGGCAACGTCGATCGGTGGGACATCCAGAATGGACACTGGAACGGCAGCGCCGATCTCGGCGCGCATCCGGGCACGGGCAGGAGCATCGCCGGCATCGGCGATTTCAACGGCTCGCTGATGAGCGACGTGCTCTGGCACCAGTTCGTGTGAGGTTGGCATCCGGGGCGTCTCGCGAGCGCCTCTTTCCGCCGCGGCCGGTCATGCCGTATCGTGCGGCATGACCGATGAAGACAAGCCCGTCACCGGACGCTGCCTGTGCGGCGACATCCGCTACGAGTACCGCGGCGCGCCGCTGAAGGTCCTGCATTGCCACTGCGAGAGCTGCCGGCGCCACACGTCCTCGCCGGTCGCGCCCGCGGTTTGCGTCACACGGGACAGCTTCCGCTACACCAAGGGCGAGCCGGTGACATACGTGTCGTCGCCAGGCGTGAGGCGGACCCATTGCGGCCGCTGCGGTTCGCCGATGACCTACGAGTCCGACCGCAACATGAACCAAGTCGACATTTTCATCGGCACGCTCGACGATCCTGCAAGCGTGGCACCGACCTATCATGTGCATGTGGAAGAACAGCTTCCCTGGTTCGAGGTCGCGGATGCCGCGCCGCGCTATGCCCGCGGCAAGACCGGCAACGAGCCGGTGCGGCATGGGCCGAAGCCGATCAAGTAAGCTGCGGTGCTGTCCCTCTCACCCCTGCAAATAGCCTATTGCTGCGTCGTGATCGTCATCGCCTACGCGGTGCGCGGCGGCACCGGGTTCGGCTCGGCCGCCGCCATGCCGCTGCTCGCGCTCGTCATACCGCTGAAGATCCTCGTTCCGGTCTGGACGCTGCTCGGCGTTGCGTCCTCCATCACTATCGTGGCGCACGACTACCGGCAGATCGCGTGGCGCGAACTTGTCCGAACCGTGCCCGCCGGCCTCATCGGCATCGCGGCCGGCCTCTACGCGTTCAAGACGCTGGACACGCGCACACTGACGCTCGGCCTGGGCGCGCTGGTCATCTGTTATGGCTTCTGGTCGCTGTGGACGACCACGCAGCCGCCGATGCAGCCGTTGTCGTCGCGCATCATCGCTCCCGCCGCAGGCTTTGTCGGCGGCCTTGTCGGCACCACCTTCGGCACGATGGCGAGCATCTTCTATGCGATCTATTTCGACGCCATCCGGCTCGCCAAGGCGCACTTTCGCGCCACCATGTCCGCCATGATGCTGACGCTCAGCGTCATTCGCGGCGCCGGCTACTTTGCGATCGGCGAATTCGGCCGCGAGGCGCTGATCGCCTTTGCGTTCGCGTTCCCACTGATGCTGCTCGGCATCTTCATCGGCGACCGCTTCCATGCCGACATGCCGGAGCTGACCTTCCGCCGCGCGGTGTCGCTCGTGCTGATCATCAGCGGCGCGGCGCTGCTGGTGAAATGACGGGCGCCACATGCTCCGCGACTCGTTCACGCACTACTGCGCTCGAAGATTCTCGTGCATCTGCGAGAGGACACGCCTGGCGATCGCCAGTTCCTTCTTGGCGACCCCGCGCGTGGCGGTCTTCTCCAACTCAAAGGCGACCGGCGCCAACTCCTGAAACAGCGCCTTCCCCTTTGGCGTGAGGCGCACCACCACTTCGCGATTGCTGGTCATCGAGCGCGAGCGCGCCATCAGTCCGAGCTGCGCCAGCCGGGTCACAAGCCGCGACACCGTCGACACTTCGATGCTGGTCAGGCGCGCGAGATCGACCTGGCGGACGCCCTCGTTGTTGGCCGTGACGACCAGCACGCGCCACGCGCCGATGGTCAGGTGCGTCGTCTGCAACGCATCTGCCGTGAAACGTTCGACCAGCGCCATGCCGACCCGGTTGATCAGGTACGGAAAATAGTTCGAGAGATCGAGGCCGGCGTTTCCCACTGATTCCCCTCCTTCGCGTCTGCGCGGGCGACTCCAAATAAAGTCAAAAGCTTAGCCAAGAGCCACGCGGCATGCGCGGGTTTGGATTCACACCTGAAAACGCGTGCATTTACAACAGTTGCGCAATCAACTATTGTTCAATCAACACTCGGAGCATTCCACGAAACTTGTGAATGCCGGCATGGGAGCGACGACGGCAAACGAGGGAGGAGAACATGGACTTCGGCTATTTCACGCTCAGCGACAATCACTACGAAAACAACACGCGTGACGCCAACCAGTTCGTCGCCGACATCACCGACGAGGCGCTCTATGCCGACAAGCTCGGCATGCATTCGGCCTGGATCGGCGAGCATCATTTCAATTCGCTCGGCGTGCTCTCCTGCCCAGACCTGGTGCTCGCCTACATCGCGGCGCGCACCAAGAACATTCGCCTCGCGCCCGCCGTCACGGTGCTGCCGCTGCACCACCCGATCCGCGTCGCCGAGCAATGGGCGACGCTCGACCTGCTCTCCAACGGGCGCGTCGATTTCGCGGCCGGCCGCGGTTACGACGCGCGCGAGTACCTCCCGTTCAAGGTCGATTTTGCCGACAACCAGGGTATCTTCGAGGAGGGCATGGAGCTCGTCCGCACGCTCTGGTCCGCCGACGGGCGCATCTCGCATCACGGCAAGCACTACCAATTCGACGATGTGCGCATCACGCCGAAGCCGGTGCAACAGCCCCTGCCCGCCTACGTCGCGTCGTTCTCCAAGCCGTCGATCGAGCTCGCGGCGCGGCTCGGCTGCGGGCTGATCGTTGCGCCATTCGCCGCCGCGATGAGCTTCGGCGGGCTGAAGCAGGTGGCCGACCTCTACCACGCAAGCTGTGCCAAGTTCGGCACCAGGCCCGGCAAGCTGATGTGCAGCTACTTCACGCATTTCGCCGACAACAAGGCGCAGGAAGACGCGCAGCGCGCGCGGCAGATCCGCTATTACAAGGAATGCGTGATCCCGGCCTTCCCGGGCGACCCTGCGACCGCGCCGCCGAGCTACCGCTATTTCATCGACATGGTGGCGCGGCTGCAGAACGTGAAGCCGGAGGATTTGACCGAGAACTCCGTGCTGCTCGGCTCATCGGCGCGCATCACCGAGACCTTGAAGAAGGTCGAGGCCGCGGGCTTTACGGAGGTGATCCTGTACTTCAACGTCGGCCTGAAGCCGCACGCGCAGGTGAAAGAGGAGATGGACCGCTTCATGCGCGAGGTCGCGCCGCAGTTCGAGGGGAAGCACAAAGTACGAGCGAGCGCCTGACCACCGTCGTCGACCCGATCTCCGCTCATTCCCGCGAAAGCGGGAATCCAGAAGTCCTCCGCTCGGAAAGAACTGGGTCCCCGCTTTCGCGGGGACGAGCGGTCTACTCCGCGAAAAACGCGCGCAGCAGCGCATTCACCTTTTCGGGCGCCTCGACCTCCGGCAGGTGGCCGACGCCCTCGAGAATCTCATGCTTCGCCTTCGGCATTGCTTTCGCCAGCACGGCGGCGTTTCTGTCGATCGGATTCACGCGATCCTCGTTGCCGGAGATCATCAGCACCGGCGCGGTGACTTGTCGCCCGACCGTTTCCGGATCGTAGCCGTCCGCCATGCCGAGCTTGACGCCATGCATGAAGCCGCGCGGATTGGTGGCGCGCAGCACGTCGGCGACTAGCGCCTTGGTTTGCGCGGACGCATTCTTCGCCAGCAGCGCATCGACCCGCGCGCCGAAACCATAGCCGCCCTTGGCGACCTGCGCCTCGCGCGTCGCGACGATTTTCTGCTTCTCCTCCGCGCTCATGCTTTTCGGGCCGATGCCGGTGCCGGTCATCGCGAGGCGGATCACGCGGTCCGGATAATGGATCGCAAAGCATTGCGCGACGCGGCTGCCGAACGAGTTGCCGACGAGGTTCACACGATCGAGCTTCAGCGCACTCAGAAAATCCGCGAGCGCGTCCGCGTAGTCCTTGCAGGTGGGCCATTCAGTCTTGAACGCATCGGACAGGATGTAGCCCGGCGCATTCCAGGCGACGACGCGGAACGCATCCGACAGCCCGGCAAACTGGAAACGCCAGTGCATGGAATTCGCGCCCACGCCGTGCAGCAGCACCAGCGCGGGCGCGTCTGCCCGACCCGTTTCCATGTAGCTCCAGCGGTCGCCGAGATAGTTCTGCTTCGCTGAAATCTCGGCAAATTTCAGCTCGGGAAGCGGCGGGACGCTCTGTGCGGCGGCCGGGGTCAGCATCAGGGCGAACGCAACGGCAAGGAAACGGGCGTGCATGGGGTGATCCTCCGCATTCGACCATCATCATCGCGCGGCCATGCGGCGGTCAATCGATCGCGAACAGGCGGCGCTCATTGACAGGACCAAGCCACAGGACCAATTTGGAGTTGCACATTTGCCAAAGGGGGCTCCGATGGCCGCACGTCATTCTGCGCTTCTGCTTGGCGCCCTCACGTTGATCGCATGCGGCGCCGCAACGGCTGCCGACCTGCTTCCGCCGGTCCCGCCACAGTGGAAGGTGTCCGGCGAGTTCAAGGGCAAGGATGCGCGGATAAATCTTAGCGGAGCGGCCTGCGCCATCACGGCGCCGCCATTTGCCTCCTGTCTTATCGTCAACGACGAGGAGAATTATGCGCAGTTCTTCTCCATCGACGACACCACGATCAAACCCGGCGAGTGGTTCGACCTGCGCGACAAGAATGCCGAGGGCGATCCGGACGGCGAAGGCGCGGCCTACGATGAAGGATTCTTCTATATCACCGGCTCGCACGGCCGCGCCCGCAACAGCGTGAACAAGAGCAGCGTGCCGAGTTACGTCGTGTTCCGCATCCCCGTGGACAAGGCGACCGGTAAGCCCGCGCAAATCTCGGACCACAAGCTTGCCGGCATCGAGGCATCGACGCGGCTGCACGACGTGATTCACGACAGCCAGTTCATCGGCCGGTTCTTCAACGCACGGCTGGATGAGAACGGCGTGAACATCGAGGGCATCGCGGTCAAGACAGGTCGCATCTATTTCGGCCTGCGCGGCCCGTCGATCGATTCCAGGGCCTTCATCCTGTCCGTCGACAACGCCGCGCTGTTCAGCAAGAAGGACGCGGTGAACGCGGTCGTCAGCAGGATCAGGCTCGGGCCGGACACGGGCATTCGCGACATGGCGGCGGTTAAGGACGGCATCCTGATCCTGAGCGGACCGGTCAATAACCAGCCGGTCGTTCCGGCCGTCTTCTTCTGGAACGAGGTGACCGATGAACTGAAACTGCTCGGTCACCTCGAGATTCCGGACGAGCTGAAGGCGTTCAAGGCCGAAACGCTGCTCGTCCTGCGCGACGAGGCGAACCAGCCGTTCCGCGCGCTAATCATGTTCGACGGCGCCGAGAACGGCGCGCCGACCGAATATCACGTTCCGCGCTAGCGCTCTTCGCTCTTCCGCCATGCCGCAGAGCGAGGCTTCTCCGCTCTTTCCTTCTCCCCGCCTGCGGGGAGAGGGTG
This sequence comes from Xanthobacteraceae bacterium, assembly GCA_049698215.1. Taxonomy (GTDB): domain Bacteria; phylum Pseudomonadota; class Alphaproteobacteria; order Rhizobiales; family Xanthobacteraceae; genus PALSA-894. Next base: position 6,029 of record JBAVXH010000381.1, read on the forward strand.
GCGAGGTGCGGAGCACCGATCACCATGAGCGCGGGGAAATCGACGACCTCGATGCGAAAATTGCCTTGCTCACGCTCACGTCGGCCTCAGCTTCATCTGCTCGAGCGCAGCGCGGCCAAGCAAGCCGTAAGGGTTGGCAAACGTTTCGGCGATCTCGAAATGATTGTAACCCTCGGCCACCAGCAGGGTGACAGGCTTTCCGGCCGCCTTCACGGCAGCGGCGAACTCGCGCGTCTGGCGCTGGAACTCGGGCGTTTCCAGCGTGCCGTAAGCGAGGACGAGCGGCGCGCTCAGCCGGTCGAGGTGGCGTTGCGAACTGAGCGCCTGCTCGATCTCGTCGGTAAACTTGACATAAGTCGAGCGGGCCGAAAGCCGGACCGGCTTCAGGTCATAGAGGCCGGAGCAGAGCACGCCACCTTTCACGATGTTCGCCGGCACGCCGTAGTCGCGCTCCCAGTCGGTCACCATCACGACGCCACCGAGATGCGCGCCGGAGGAATGGCCGGAAACGTAGAGACGATCGGGATCGCCGCCGAAGCTCGCCGCGTTCCTGTAGACCCACGCAACCGCGCTGCGGACCTGCTTGGCCATCGCCGCAAGATCACCGCCGGCTTCAAGCACGTTGATGAAGTCGAGCGTGATGAAATGGGCACCCGCCCCCACGAACGGCTCGGCCTGGAAGGCATAGTTCTTGGCAAGTCCGGTACGCCAGGCGCCGCCATGAATGAAAACATGCACCGGCGCGTTCGGATGTGTCGTCGGGTAAAGATCAGCGCCCTCGATCTCCGAACTGCCGTAGGAGAGGCGCTTGGGCGCGCCGAGGCGGGCGCGCACCGCCTCGCTGTTGATCGCGTAGCGGCCCAGGACCTGCTGGATGTTGGGCGCATACTTCGACTGGTCGTAGGCATCGTCGAGCGCCTTCTGATCCATGTCGAGCCAGACCAGCGGACCTTTCGCCGGCGCGGCCGGCGTTTGCTGGGCGAGAACAGGCTTGGCCGCGGCAGCCGCCGCCGCTCCCGCAATCAAGCTCCGCCGCGTCATCATCGGGCCCCTCCACATTTCCGGCTTTGCGCTATCATAGAGCATGCCGCTCGCCTGCACAGTGCTCGCCGCCTTGCTCGCGCTCCTCCCGTTCGTCGCGTTCGCCGGCGAGGAGGCGCTCCAGCCGGTCGCCGCATGGTCGGTGCGAGGTAACTTCGAGAAAGGCGAAGAGGCGCGCACCAACCTGTCCGGCGCGGCCTGCACCACGCGGGCGCCGCCGTTCCGCTCCTGCCTGATCGTCAACGACCAGAAGAACTACGCGCAGTTCTTCCACGTCGACGGAACGAAGCTCATCCCCGGCGCGGTCGTGCGCCTGCGCGACGGCGGAGACGGCGACCCGGACCTCGAGGGCGCGGCCTATGACAGCGGCTTCTTCTATGCGATCGGCTCGCATGGGCGCACCCGCTGGGCCAACAAGCCGAACGACACGAGCTATGCGGTGTTTCGCTTTCCCGTGAGAAAGAGCGGCAAGCCGAAGTTCGCGATGTCGGAGAATTCGGCGGCCGGCGTGCAATCCTCAGAACGCTTGCGCGCGGCGATCCGCGACGCGGAAGGCCCCGGCGCGTTCTACGACAAGCCGCTGGCGCAGAACGGCGTGAACATCGAGGGCATCGCCGTGAAGGACGGCCGCATGCATCTCGGATTCCGCGGGCCTTCCGTCGAGGGCCGCGGCTTCATCCTCTCGGCCGATGCCGATGCGGTGTTCGGCAAGAAGACGCTACGCGCCAAGGTCCACGCGCTGCCGCTCGGAGCCACCACCGGCATCCGCGACCTTGCGGCGGTGCGCGACGGCGTGCTGATCCTGACCGGTCCGGTGAACGATCAGCCGGTGACGCCGGCGGTGTTCCTCTGGAACCAAAAGACGGGCGCGCTGAAGAAGCTCGGCGCGCTGGCGATCCCCGAGGAGTACAAGAAACACAAGGCCGAAACGCTGCTGGTGCTGCGCGACGAGAAGAACAAGCCCTATCGCGTGCTGGTGATGTTCGACGGCCCCGAGAATGGCGGCCCGACCGAGTACGAAATCCCGCGCTAGCGCGGGTCAGCGTTATTCAGTACCCGAGGCGCTTCACGAACGCCTCGCGGCTGTAACGCTCACCTGTCTCGGTATCCGTGATCGTGACACCGAGGCTCTCCTTCCCGCCTTCCGCGACCGCCATTGCATCGGCCGCCGTCTCGCGCTCGTAGGCGAGCTTGCCGTCCAGCGTGTTCACCTCGATGCGGAAGCGCATGTCTTTTCCTTCGTCATCACCGGGCCGCGCCATAAGCGCGGTTACGCGCGTCTGCGACGCGTATGGCGCGAGACCCGGTGATCCATCTCTCGCGAAGAAGCTGGATCGCCGGGCACCAGGGCGTTCACGCCCGTCTTCGACGGGCTATGCCCGGCGATGACGAGTGGAGCTACCCGAGATTCAGCTCCTTGAAAAAGTCATTCCCCTTGTCGTCGATCACGATGAACGCCGGGAAATCCACCACCTCGATGCGCCACACCGCTTCCATGCCGAGCTCGGGATATTCCAGCGTCTCGACCTTCTTGATGCAGTGCTCGGCGAGGTTCGCGGCAGCGCCGCCGATCGACGCGAGATAGAAGCCGCCGTGCTTCTTGCAGGCCTCGCGCACTTGCGCCGCGCGATTGCCCTTCGCGACCATCACCATCGAGCCGCCCGCTCCTTGAAAATCATCGACGAACGAGTCCATCCGTCCCGCTGTCGTCGGGCCGAACGCACCGGAGGCGTAGCCCTCCGGTGTCTTGGCCGGGCCGGCGTAATACACCGGGTGGTTCTTGATGTAGTCGGGCAGCCCCTGCCCCTTCTCGAGCCGCTCGCGCAGCTTCGCGTGCGCTGAATCGCGCGCGACGATCATCGGGCCGGTGAGCGAAAGCCGCGTCTTCACCGGATACCGCGAGAGCGTCGCGAGGATGTCCTTCATCGGCCGGTTGAGGTCGATCTGCACCACCGCGCCGCCGAGTTTGCTCGTGTCGATCTCCGGCAGATATTTCGCGGGGTTGTGCTCCAGCTCCTCGAGGAACACGCCGTCGCGCGTGATCTTGCCCAGCGCCTGGCGGTCCGCCGAGCACGAGACGCCGAGACCGATCGGCAGGCTCGCCCCATGCCGGGGAAGCCGGATCACGCGCACGTCGTGGCAGAAATACTTGCCGCCGAACTGCGCGCCGACGCCGAGGCTCTGCGTCATCGCCAGCACTTCGGCCTCCATCGCGAGATCGCGGAACGCGTGGCCGTCCTCGCTTCCCTGCGTCGGCAGATTGTCGAGATATTTGGTCGAGGCGAGCTTGACGGTCTTCATCGTCAGCTCGGCCGAGGTGCCGCCGATCACGATCGCGAGGTGATAGGGCGGGCACGCTGCGGTGCCCAGCGTCAGCACCTTCTCCTTCAGGAACGCGGTCATGCGGTCATGCGTGAGGATCGAGGGCGTCGCCTGGAACAGGAACGCCTTGTTGGCCGAGCCGCCGCCCTTGGCGATGAACAGGAACTTGTAGGCGTCCTCGCCCTCCGCGTAGATCTCGATCTGCGCCGGCATATTCGAGCGCGTGTTCTTCTCCTCGAACATGCTGAGCGGCGCGAGCTGCGAATAGCGCAGGTTCTTCCTCAGGTAGGCGTCGCGCGCACCCTCCGCGAGCGCGGCCTCGTCGTCGCCGTCGGTGAAGATGAAGCGGCCCTTCTTGGCGCTGATGATCGCGGTGCCGGTGTCCTGGCACATCGGCAGCACGCCGCCCGCCGCGATGTTGGCGTTCTTCAGGAAGTCGTAGGCGACGAACTTGTCGTTGTCGCTAGCCTCCGGGTCCTCGACGATGCTTTTCAGCGACGCGAGATGCGCCGGGCGCAGCAGGTGATTGATGTCGGTGAACGCGGCCTCCGACAGCGCCCGCATCGCCTCGTGCGAGACCACGACCATCTCACGCCCGAGGATGGTCTCGATGCGCACGCCGTCGGCGGTGAGCTTGCGGTAGGTGGTGGTGTCCCGGCCGAGCGGGAACAGGGGCGTGTGGCGGTAGGGCGGGAGCGGATGGGAAGAGAGGGGGGCGTTCATGGGGGACTTCCAATCTTAAACGAAGGTAGCTGCTACTTTGACTCATAGCTAAAGGCTGTATAACAACAAAAGAAGCTTGGGGTTGAGCTCGTGACTTCCTTCATCTCGGTCTTGCCGCTTTCGTCTCGAGCCGTTGCACCAATTGATATCACGGAAGTCACTCTTGATTCGAATTTGGAGCTTCTCAGACGCTGGGACAGCGAAGTTGGGCATCATATTAGGCAGGCACCGGGCCGCGCGGATGCAAGATGGCCCCGATGGTACCCTTACATCAGCACGATCGTATTCTTCGGAAACTTGAACCGCAAAGCGCGGATTTTCCAAATCTCCGTCGGTCAAGACCGATTTCCTGTAGCGATGATTGCGTTGTTGGAAGAAGAGCGTTGGATTGATGCTCATCAAGAACCATCAGTCTTTCTCTGGTATTTGAGCACTGCGCCTGAGACATATTTGAACTCCATTGCCCATCGGGTGGGTGGCATTCCTAAGCTCCTTGGACGTACCGCGTTGGATGTGGCGGTGACTGTTTCGCTTCGCGGTGCAGCGAGCGGCAGAGTTTGGCTACATGCTGATCCCGGAGGAGGACGGGAACTCTGCCACTGGTACGGTGCGCAATGCGGACTAACTTGTTTGGGCAGTAATGCCTTTCCTCGTCTTCCCGCACGACGGACAAACGACGGCCGCTATTTCTGCTATACTGGCGAGACGGCAGTTTGGGCACACCGCGAAATGGATCAGTGGCGAAGATAATGCCGACACCTATGGATGCCTACTCGGCGGTCGCTCATGTTATTGGAGGTATACCCCCCGACAATTCCTCGGCTGTCGAAGAGTTCTACGAACACAAATTTCCAACTTTGCCTGAACACATTCGCACAGCCGTGGCAGACTGGCTTGTCGCACATGATTCCTCGCCGGATGATGATGCACTGGAAGAGCTTCGAAGGGTGTGGCGCGGCAATGCGGGGGAGTTTTCGACGCCGAAGCAGCTCAAGCCGAAAATCATCACTGAGGTTCCTAGCGCTCGCAAGTACTCAAGTTACAAGCAGAACCGCGGAGTCAAAGGTCGTGCCTTTCGAGCCTTCGCATTGAATGTGGGCGAGCACGTTGCGGGTCACTTGGTTGCAGCAAGCGCCCTGGCTCTATTGGCGTTTCTAGTTGGTTACGCCGTAGCAGATGGTGCCTTGGCTGTTGCCTTCCTTCATCTCATTAGAAGTCATTAATAGGGAGCAAGCGTAGTAAAGGCGCGGAACGCGCGGTGCCTACGTGTTTTAAGCGGTTGGCCCGCGTGGGGCTGCGCTTCACTCAGCCCCACACTCACCTCCCCACCACCGCCATCTCGCCCCGCGCCTTCCGCGTCGGCTTCACGGTGATCTGCACGTCCTGCCCGAGCGCGGTCAGAAATTCCATCAGCCTGCCGACCGAGAAGTTGCCCGCGCGATTGCGCATCAGCGTGGAGACGTGCGGCTGCTTGATGCCGAGCACTTCGCTAGCCGCGCCTCTGTCAGTCCGCGCGCCTTGATGATCTTGTAGATTTGCAGCGTGAGCCGCCGACGCGCCAATCACCGATTGCCGCCGCGTTCGCGGCCGCGCTGCAGGTACTCTTTCAAATTGGAAAGCGCCACGAATGCGACGAAGCCGCCGACTGGCAGGGCAATTCCGCCGAGAAACTGGAACGGGTGATCCAGCTGCCAGGCGATCAGCGCGATGAGCGACACGCCGATCCCTATGAGGATGTGCTCATTCACACCCGTCGCAACGGCTACGATGAAGAAGGCGACCGGTGCGCCGCAGCCGACGAGAATTCCAAGTGCGATAATCCACAGGTCCCACTCCCCTATCATTCCACTGCCCCCCTTTGACCGGCGCCGGCAGCCGTCACAGCATGGACCGAACGCCGCTGCCGTCTCGCTCGATATGCTATTCTGCCTTCAGTTGCATTTGGCGTTCAACCTCTATCTGCGATGCGGGACGAACGATGCGCGCTCTGCGTCCCGCTGGCCCGCAGGCGCCTGCGATGCTTGCCCGTCTCTGCTGATGCCCCATTCAACGCTATCATGCGGGTGTGCCCCTCGCAGGCACATCGGCAGCCAAGGGAGGACCTAGATGCCGCTGTTCATCATGTCCATGAACTGGACCGAAAAGGGAATCAAAAGCATCCGCGACTGGCCGAAGCGGCTCAAAGCCGCGCGCGACTACGGCAAGACATGCGGTGTTTCGATCAAGGCGACGTACCTGACGACCGGCGACCACGACCTCGTCACGATCCTGGAGGCGCCCGACGGCGGCAACGTCGCCAAGTTCGCGCTCGGTGTCGGCGAATACGGCAATGTCCGCACCAAGACGGCGCGCGCCTGGACCGAACAGGAGCTCGCCAAGTTCATCGCCGAGTTGCCGCCGCCGCCGAAATAATCCGGCGGCTTGGAGGGACAACGTAGGGCGCAATAAGCATGCCCCCGCGAAGGCGGGGGCGACGCGCAGCGGAGCGCATTGCGCCGAGACGCGGCGCGGAGGAGGCGGCGCAATGCGCTGGCGCTTATTGCGACCTACGATTTCCTGCTTCCTGTAAATAATCCTTGACCTAGGATCGGATTTCTATCACAATGCGCGCACCCTGCTCGCCGAGGGGCGCCATCTAGAGGCGTCTTGATGATGGAGCAGGCCGGACAGTGGGGGCTGGAGATACGGCCCCTCACTCCGGCAGCCGGCGCCCGGCAATTCCGGGCCTCGGACTGGGGCGGCGCCCGCGCTGCCGGCTCGCAACCGGCACCCGGGCGGCGTCGGGGCTCCGCCCGGAGGTACTATGGCCTCCTGCCAGGAGCTGGCTGACGGAGGCCGCTCGGCGCTCCGGGTTTGGCGGAAGTTCTGGCCCGAAAGGCAGAACGGACGCCGGATCCGAGAGTCACCGAACCGGTCCCGAAAGCGCGGCCCGACGCCGTAAGGAGAACGCCGCAGCGGAGCGCCGAAAGGCGCGGGGCCGGCGATCCGGCCCTCATC
>JBAVXH010000382.1:0-3484 GCA_049698215.1 Xanthobacteraceae bacterium
CTTTCGATTCCGAAGTTCGCATACGAGGGTGCTGCACGATGAGGCGAACTCGGAATCGGGACACTAGTCGCTTACAATGTCGGCTCTCCGGATAACGAGCGATAACGTTTCTGTCTCGTGCTGCCTGGTCAACAAATTCCCCCGTTTCGCGCCGAGCACGTCGGCAGCCTGCTGCGGCCGCCAGCGCTGCTTGAAGCGCGGCGGTCCTTTGCACGCGGCGAGATCGATCAGGCCGCACTGACGGTCGCTGAAGATCGCGCCATCGAGGAGGCCGTGCGCCTGCAGGAGCGCGTCGGGTTGCGCCTCGCGACCGACGGGGAATTCCGCCGCGCGTCCTATCACAGCTACTTCTATGGACAGCTCGGCGACATCGCGTTCGAGGCGCCGCCGGAGACTGCGGCGGGCGGGCGCGGCGCGCAGCCGATGGCTTCGATCAAAAGCCGCATTGCGTGGAACGGTCCGATCCATGCAGGGGATTTCGCATTCCTGCGCGAGCGCACCAAGGCGTTACCCAAAATCACCATCCCCGGCCCCTGCGCGCTGCATTTCCGCGGCGGCGATGCCGCCGTAACCGCGCACGCCTATCGCGACGTTGACGAGTTCTGGAGCGACATCGTTGCGGCGTTCCGGAGCGAGTTGCGCTCGCTCGCTGCGGCCGGCTGCAGCTATGTGCAGATCGACGAGACCGCATTTGCGAAATTCGGCGACGCCGACGTGCAGGCCACGCTACGCGCGCGCGGCGACGAGCCGGATGCATTGATCGACAAATACATCGACATCACCAACCGCGTGCTCGCTGGCTTGCCCGGCATCAGCGTCGGCATGCATCTCTGCCGCGGCAACCGCGGCGGCCAATGGCATGCGGAAGGAAGCTACGAGGCCGTGGCCGAAAAGCTGTTCAACGCCCTCGCGATTCCGTTCTTCTTTCTCGAATACGATTCCCCGCGTGCCGGCGATTTCGCACCGCTGCGCTTCGTGCCGCAGGACAAGTCGATCGTGCTCGGGCTCGTGTCGACCAAGATGAATTTTCTGGAGAACAAGTCCGCGCTGAAGCGCCGCCTCGATGAGGCGAGCCGCCACGTCCCACTGGAGCGGCTCGCCGTCAGCCCACAATGCGGCTTCGCCTCGACCGAAGTGGGCAATCCCGTCACCCCCGAAATGCAGGAGGCAAAGCTGCGGCTGGTGGTAGAGTTGGCGCAAGAGACGTGGGGAACCGCCTAAAGAAAAGCCGGGGAGGACTGAATGAAAACGAAGCTCATCATCGCCGCCCTCATCGCGGCGCTTGTGCAGCCGGCGCTGGCCGCCGATGTGCTGAAGCTCGCGATCGGCCAGCGCGGCTTGTGGGATTCCTCCTTCGCCGAAATTGGAATGCAGTTCGGCCTCTTTCAAAAGCACGGCCTCGAGCTGCAGGTGTTCTACACCTCGGGCGGCGGCGAGACGCAGCAGGCGGTGATCTCCGGCTCCGCCGACATCGGCGTCTCACCCGGCACGCTCGGCGTGCTGGGCGCGTTCGCGAAGGGAGCGCCGGTCCGCATCATCGCCGGGGAGGCGACCGGAACGGCCGAATACTACTTCGTGCGCGCGGAATCGCCGGTGCAGAAGGACTTCAAAGGCGTGACACCGGACATGACGCTTGCCTATTCGACCGCGGGCTCCGGCACGCACATCACGGCGCTGCGCTTCATGAAGGACTATGGCTTCGCCGCGAAGCTCGTCGCCACCGGCAACGTGCCGGCGACGTTCACGTCGGTGATGTCGGGCCAAGTCGACATCGGCTTTTCGACGCCGCCGTTCGGGCTCGATGCGCTCGCCGAAGGCCGAGCCCGCCTGATCGCGCTCGCCAACGACCTGCCGAGCGTGCGCAATCAGACCGTGCGCCTCATCATCGCGAACGCGACCGACCTTGCAAAACGCCGCGAGGTCTACGACCGCTTCATCAAGGCCTACCGCGAGACGATCGGCTGGATGTATTCCGACCGCCAAGCGATCGAGGCTTTCGCCAAGTATGCCGCGATCTCGCCCGCCACCGCGCAGAAAGTGCGGGACCAGTTCTACCCAAAGAGCATGCTGCAGCTCGACGAAGTCAAAGGCATGCCGGAGCTGATGCAGGACGCGATCGCGTTCAAGTACATCCCGGCGGTACTGACGCAGGCGCAGCTTGACGAGTTGCTGCAACTGCCAAAGAAGTAGCCGCCCCTACGCGGCCCGCGGCGAAACGGCCCGCGATGCCGCGAGGCGCGCGCCCTCGCTCAGGACGCTGAGCTTCTTCCAGGTGACATCCGGATCGATCTTGCCGTAGCCGGCGAACGTGCCGAACCCGCAATCGGTGCTCGCAATGACCCGCTCGGCACCTACGATCGCGATATAGCGCTCAAGACGCTGCGCGATCAGCTCGGGGTGCTCGACATAGTTCGAGCAGGTATCGATCAGCCCGGGCGCGAGTCGTTTGTCATCAGGAATCTTCGCGTCCCGCCACACGATCCACTCATGCTCGTGCCGTGGATTGGCGGCCTCGAACAGGATCGTCGCCGGCCGTGCTTTCAGCACCGCGGCAAGAACTTTCTCAAGCGGGATGTCGTGGTCGTGCGGTCCCTCGTAATTGCCCCAGCAGATGTGCAGGCGCATGCGATCGGCCGGGATCGTCTCCGTGGCGGCGTTCAGCGCTGCCACATTGGCCTCGATCACGCGCAGGAAGCTCGCTTCATCGAGATCCTGGTAGCCGGTGTGCCGCGCCATCGCGAGATCGGGGCAATCGAGCTGGAGATCGAACCCGGCCTCGATGATTGCCTCATATTCGGGGCGCATCGCGTCGATCAGGTCGGTGAGATAAGCGTCGTGCGAAACGTAGTGCTTGTTGGGCTGGAACGCGGTCACCAGCCCCGGCGACGCGGCATTCATGAAGGCGCGAACGCCGTGCCCATACCGGTCGAGCGCGGCGCGGAAGCGCCGGATGTCGTCCCGGGCAGGCTCCAGTGTCTTGAGCTGCACCCGGCCGACGCAAGCAGCGCGGACGAATTCCTGGCGGCCCATGATCGCGGCAAGCTTCTTAGCCAGCGCCGGATGCGCCGCCAGATCGAGCGCGGGCTTGCGCTCGACATGCCCGCCGAAGCCCGTGAGCCGCTCGGTGACGTAGGTCGAATAGCCGACCTTCCCAAGTTCACCGTCGCTGACGATCGTGACGCCGGCGGCGACCTGCTTGCCTACGGCGGCGTCGATGGCGCTCTGAACGACTCGGTCGAACTCCTGGGCGTCGTACGGCTGGCCATGATCCTTCGCGAGCAGCAGCGCGGTCAGTTCATCGCCGCGCGGCAGGCTCCCGACATGCGTGACGTCGATCCGGGAGGGCGCCATCTAGAACAAGCTCCCCTGCCCCTCTCCGCTCCCATACTTGCGCGAACGTGGCCGGATCGGGCGGCGCGGCGGAATGCCATGCGCGGCAGTCGCGACCGCAGTGGCGCGGCCGTCGCCGAACTCGATGTCGAGC